>NZ_JBIAXT010000004.1:307814-389293 GCF_042896945.1 Streptomyces sp. NPDC001222 | reverse complement strand
TGGTGAAAATGCAGGTTCCGCAGCCGCCGCAAGGCGCTGTGCTCCCGCCGGACACGGTTGAGGGTCGTGATCAGCGGGACGATGGTGCGGCCCTCACGTTCGGCCGCCTCCCAGTCACGGGGCCGCAACTGGTACTTCTCCGAGTCCAGATACTCCTCGCTGCCCTCCCGCAGCGGCACGTTCTCGCACAACTCGTAGCCCGAGTACATCCCCCACGCCGGCGACAGCGTCGCCGCCAGCACCGCCCGCACCTCGAACGCCGGCCGCCCCCCGTGCTGCAGATACGCATGCAGGATGTCCGGGGTGTTCACGAAGAAATTCGGCCGCATGTACGCCGCCGTCTCCCCCGACAACTCCGTCAGATACTCCGTCAGCTCCTGCTTGCTGTTGCGCCACGTGAAATACGTGTACGACTGCTGGAACCCCACCGCCGCCAGCGTCCGCATCATCGCCGGCCGCGTGAACGCCTCCGCCAGGAAGATCACATCCGGATCCCGCCGGCCCACCTCCCCGATCACCCGCTCCCAGAACACCACCGGCTTGGTATGCGGATTGTCCACCCGGAAGATCCGCACCCCCAGCCCCATCCAGAACCGCAGGACCCGTACCGTCTCCGCCACCAGACCCTCAAGATCCGCATCGAAGAACACCGGATAGATGTCCTGGTACTTCTTCGGCGGGTTCTCCGCATACGCGATCGACCCGTCCACCCGATGCCGGAACCACTCCGGATGCTTCTCCACCCACGGATGATCCGGCGAACACTGCAACGCGAAGTCCAGCGCCACCTCCAGCCCCAACTCCCCCGCCCGCCGAACGAACCAGACGAAGTCCTCCACCGTCCCCAGATCCGGATGCACCGCATCGTGCCCGCCCTCCGGCGACCCGATCGCCCACGGCACCCCCACATCACCCGCACCCGCCGACAACGCATTGTTCGCACCCTTGCGAAACGTCGTCCCGATCGGATGAACCGGCGGCAGATACACCACGTCGAAACCCATCCCCGCAATCGCCGGCAACCGCCGCGCCGCCGAACGCAACGTCCCGTGCGGCCGCTGCGCCGTCCCCTCCGACCGCGGGAAGAACTCGTACCACGACCCGAACAACGCCCGCTCCCGCTCCACCAGCAACGGCAACGCAACCGACGACGTCACCGACTCCCGCAACGGAAACCGCCCCAACACACCCTCCACCTCGGGAGACAGGGCGGCGGCGAGCCGGGCGACCGGCGGCCGGGACTCGTCGCGCAGGGCGCGGGCGGCGGCCCGTACCGTCTCCCGCCCCGGTCCGTCCGGTACTGCGGCGGCCGCCCGCTCGTAGAGGTCAGCGCCCTCCTCCAGGACCAGGGCGACATCGATGCGGTAGGGCACCTTGATCCGCGCGTGCCGTCGCCAGGTGGTCACCGGATCGGCCCATGCCTCCACGGCGTACGTCCAGTTGCCGGTCGACGTCGGGGTCACGTCCGCACCCCACCGATCCGATCCGGGCTCCAGTTCCCGCATCGGCGTCCAGGGACCGGGGCGGCCCTCGGGGTCCCTGAGCACGACGTTGGCACCGATCGCGCCGTCCCCCTCGCCGAAGACCGTGGCGGTGACCTGGAAGGTCTCTCCCTCCACCGCCTTGGCCGGATGCCTCCCGCCGTCGACGGCGGGCCGCACGTCCACGATCGGGATACGCCCGGTCACGGGCCGCACGCCGCCGATGGCAGGGGTGTTCGCGTTCCGGTGGGTGGCCTGCGGTTCCATGGACTTCGCCTCCTCCGCCGTTCTCGAGCCCTCGGGTGAGCGCCGGCTCTGTGGTGTTCGCTTCCAGCTCCGCCTGACGTCCGCTACGCGTTCGCCGGCCGTGCGGGACAGGTCCTGGCCGCGGTGTGCTCACGAGGTTCGCGAGGGTCTCGCGGGTCGTGCCGCTCGCGGGGTTCGCGCGGCCCGTACGGATCGTGCGGGTCGTACGGGACACCCACCGGGCGGGGTTGACGGGGGTTCAGGTACAGCTCGGCGGCGTCGACGGCCTCACGGGCGCACCGCTTCCCCATCAGCACGCACAGCGTGTAGCCGGTGTTCTCGAAACTGCCGCGGACTGCGCGGTTGTCGGGAGACGCGAGCATCAGTCGCTCCCAGGCCCGGTACTGCTCGAGGTGGCGGGCGACCTCGGCTCTGGCCGGCTGCAGCATGGCGCGGTCACCTCCCACTCAGCACTGAGCACGGATCCGGAGGGCCCATGGATGCGCCGTCCGGAGGGTGCACGAAAGCCGGTCACGGAGCGGGGGTGATCCGTTACGGCGATCGAGTCCTTCACCCATGGTGCACGGTTCAACACAAAGCGTCCTGTTCAAACCTGAACCACCGTGGCGGGAGGGCTTCGTGTTGCACGAATGGAGTAGTGCTCTCACCCTGGGAATGACTCAGAAGCGATGAGTGCTCACGCTTCGTGATCGGGGTCGGCCCCCTGGGCCGGAAGGGAAGCGAGAGCTTCGCCGGTGAGGAGCCAACGACAATGAAGACCGCAGCACCCTGCTACTACCACCTCGACGTGGAACTCAGCCCGGAGCGCATCGGGCAGGTCCGGCGGATCCTGGCCGCCCATCTCCGGTACTGGGACCTCGAGACACTCGTAGAGCCCGTATGCCGGTGCACCGACGCACTGCTGTGCACGATCGACCGGCACGCGACGGACAAGAACACCACGATCGAGATGTGGTGGAACGGTCAGCACCTCATCACCGCGGTCCAGGACACCGAACGGGACATCCGGCCGCACTACGCGCCGAGCGGCTGTCTGACGCAGATCGCGGCGCTGAGCAACGGCTGGGGCTACTGCGCCACCGCCGCCGGCGGCAAGATCGTCTGGTTCTCGCAGCGGGCCCGGTCCGGCGAACGGGCCCCGCTCGTCCCGGTGTCACCCTCGCCGACCCTGCGCGAGACCCGCCCTCTCCCGCGTGCCCTGCCGCTCCCGGCGGTGGCCACGGCACGGGACCGGGAGGAGCCGGTTCTCATCGGCGCCTAGTCGCCACGGCGGACCGTGCGTGCGCAGCCCATGGGTGGCGCACGCACGGTCCGTCCGTCACGACCGCCGCTACGGGCGCTTTCCCGGAACGTCCTTGACGAACACGATGCCGTCGCTGTTCGCCAGGTGGGCCGGGTCGAACGGGGCGTAGCCGAACCAGGTGGACACCCGGGGCGCCGGCAGCGTGTCACCGAAGGTGGTGGCCAGCCGCGCGGCGTCGATGACGTAGCGGTCCTCCGGGAGCGCGTACAGGAGGCCTTCGACGGTGTCCGGCGGCGGCGTGTCCACTCCCTGGTGCCGGATCGTACCGAGGGCCGTGGCCACGAAGGCGTACTCCTCGCCGAGTTGGGCGCTCACCAGTGCACCGGCGCTCCACCACTCCAGCGGCATCCCGCCCATCCGCATCGTGCTCCTCTCCCGCTGGAGATGCCCGTTGTGGGCGTGCACCAGCGTCGGGACCTGTTCGGCGACGGCGAGCAGGTTGGCGGCCATCATCGAATCCCGCACGCCCACCAGCCGGGTCATACGGGCCGGTGAGGTGTCGGCCATCCAGTGGTGGTAGCGCAGCAGGCCGGTCGCGGTACGCCCGTACAGGCGCGCCCGGTGCCAGTCGTCCCGCGAGGTCGCCGTGATCAGGTGCGGCGTCTGCTCGTCGAGCAGCGCCACCAGATCGTCGGCGAGCAGGCGCAGTTGACCGGCCTCGGCCGACTGCCCCACGGACTGAGCCGGGTCCGTCATCGCGGCGGGATCGGTCCACCGGTCGTCCGCGCCGAGCAGCCGGTCGAGCGTCTCCCCGGTGCAGGGGAGCAGGCCCGCGTCAACCCGGGCCGAGAGGTAGCCGTGGAGTGCGGTGAGAGCCTGCCGGGGACTCGCGGCACCGGTGATCTCCAACGGGCCGTCGAAACCGGCGAAGCGGAGCCGCTCGGACGCGGGCCGGCCGTCGTTGTGATCGCGCATCCAGCGCACGAGTTCGCGGTTGGCCGCGGAGGTGCCCCAGCCGTGGCTGAATCCGTGCTCCATGACCTCGTCGAGAGTGCCCGTGCCCGAGGTGACGTAGTCGTCCACGACCAGGCCCGCCATGCAGTCGCTCTCGATCGCGATCGTCCGGTAGCCCTCCTGCTCGACGAGCTGCCGGAAGAGCTCGTTGCGCAGGTCGAGCAGGGTGTCCTCGCCATGGGTGGGCTCGCCCAGGGCCAGCAGCCGAGGCCGGGCCGGGAGCAGCCGCATGACGGCGGCAGCCTCGACCACATGGGCGGTGTCCTTGATGTCAGTCGCCATGCCTTCAACGGTATCGTTGAACTTTCGATTGAAACTTTTTCGCGATATCGGCGGGTCCATGGGACGAAACCTTCAAAACAGCGAGCGACTCAGGCCGGTTGATCTGGCGCGCGGCCACGGTCTGTCCACGCAGGCGGTCAGGAACTACGAGGAGGCCGGCATCCTTCCGGCCGCCGGTCGCACACCCCACGGCTACCGGACCTACACCTCGCTGCACGCGGGGGCCCTGGGCGCGTTCCTCGCCCTGGCGCGCGGCCACGGCCACCGGCCGGCGACGTCGATCATGCGGGCGGTGAACCAGGGCGCGGTCGACGAGGCGTTCCGTCTCATCGACGAGAGCCACGCCCAACTCCTCGACGACCGCCGGACCCTCCGGGCCGTGGAGAGCGCCCTTCGCGACCTGGAGCCCGTCCCGGCGCCCGAGCCCGGCGGCACGTTCATCGGGCCGCTGGCAGAGAAGCTCGGCATCCGGCCCGCGACGCTGCGCAAATGGGAGAGCGCCGGGCTGGTGCGCCCGCGCCGCGACCCGCGGACCGGGTACCGCGTCTACGACGAGACCGACGTACGGGACGCCCGACTGGCCCACCAGCTCAGGCGGGGCGGCTACCTGCTGGAGCAGATCGCCCCGCTGATCGCCCAGGTACGAGCGGCCGGCGGCCTGGAGCCACTGGAGGCCGCACTGCACGACTGGCACGGCCGGCTGTCCGCCCGCGGTCGCGCGATGCTGACCGGGGCCGCGGAGTTGGAGACGTACCTCCGCGAGCGCGGATGAGACTTCGGAGGCCGTGCCGGCCGAGCTCGGCGTCGAGGCGTGCACGACGTCGAACGTCAGCGACCGACCACATGGCTGCCACCCGCCTGCCCGGTTGAACTCCAGCCCCGCGAACAGCCCGCGAGCTCGTCTCGGTACGTCCGGGCCGACTGCCGCCCGCACAAGGCCCCTTCCGGAGTGGTCAGCGCGGCCTCTCGTCACCTTCGGTCTTTCGGCCAAGGGGTCGGTGCTGTCAGACTCCGCACGTGCCCGACTTCGACATACTCGTCATCGGATCCGGACCGGGTGGCCAGAAGGCCGCCATCGCCGCCGCCAAACTCGGCCGCCGGGTCGCCGTCGTCGACCACCCCGACATGGTCGGCGGGGTCTCCATCCACACCGGCACCATCCCCTCCAAGACCCTGCGCGAGGCCGTCCTCTATCTCACCGGGCTCACCCAGCGGGATCTGTACGGGCAGAGCTACCGGCTCAAGGAGGAGATCACCGTCGCCGACCTGACCGCGCGCACCCGGCACGTGGTCGGCCGCGAGGTCGATGTCATCCGCAGTCAGCTCTCCCGCAATCGCGTCTCCCTCTTCACCGGGACCGGGCGGTTCATGGATCCCCACACGGTCGCGATACGCGAAGTGTCCGGCGACGAGCGGAGGTTGAGCGCCGAGCACATCATCATCGCCACCGGTACCCGGCCCGCCCGGCCCGCGAGCGTCGAGTTCGACGGACGGTCGATCATGGACTCGGACAACGTGCTGAACCTGGAGCGGGTGCCCCGGTCGATGGTCATCGTGGGAGCGGGTGTGATCGGCATGGAGTACGCTTCCATGTTCGCCGCCCTGGGCAGCAAGGTCACGGTGGTCGAGAAGCGGCACGCGATGCTCGACTTCTGCGACGTCGAGGTGATCGAGTCGCTGAAGTACCACCTGAGGGACCTGGCCGTCACCTTCCGCTTCGGGGAGACAGTCGCGGCGGTCGAACGGCACCCCACGGGGACCCTCACCGTCCTGGAGAGCGGCAAGAAGATCCCCGCCGACGCCGTGATGTACTCGGCCGGACGCCAGGGCCTCACCGACGAACTCGACCTCGACAAGGCGGGCCTGGCCGCCGACCCGCGCGGCCGGATCAAGGTCGACGCGCACTACCGCACCGAGGTGGGGCACATCTACGCCGTCGGTGATGTGATCGGTTTCCCGGCGCTCGCCGCGACCTCGATGGAACAGGGCCGTCTGGCGGCGTACCACGCCTGCGGTGAGCCCGTGGAGGAGATGACCGGCCTGCAGCCGATCGGCATCTACACCATCCCGGAGATCAGCTTCATCGGGCGGACGGAGGATCAGCTAACCGCAGACCGCGTGCCGTTCGAGGTCGGCATCTCCCGCTACCGGGAACTGGCCCGCGGGCAGATCATCGGCGATGCGCACGGCATGCTGAAGCTGCTGGTCTCCCCGCAGGACCGCACCCTGCTCGGGGTGCACTGCTTCGGCACCGGGGCCACCGAGCTGATCCATATCGGCCAGTCGGTCATGGGGTGCGGCGGCACCGTCGACTACCTGGTCAACGCGGTCTTCAACTATCCGACGCTCGCGGAGTCGTACAAGGTCGCGGCGCTCGACGCGACCAACAAGATCCGGCAGATCGACCGGCTCGAGCACTGACGGCTCAAGGACTGCCGACTCAGGGACTGCCGACGCAGTGAGCCGGGTCCGTTGGGCCGCGCGGATGACCTGCGCGGCAGCCGACGCGTGGCCCGCATGGACAGCACGGCCCTGTGTGATCGAGACTCGGCGGGTGGCCAGGTACTACGACGTTCACCCAGACAACCCCCAGCCGCGCACGATCGGTCAGGTCGCCGACAGCATCCGCGAGGGCGCGCTCGTGGTCTATCCCACGGACTCCTGCTTCGCGCTGGGGTGCCGGCTGGGCAGTCGCGACGGCATCGACCGTATTCGCGCCATCCGCCATCTCGACGACCGCCATCACTTCACTCTCGTATGTCAGGACTTCGCGCAGCTGGGTCAGTTCGTGCACGTCGACAAGGACGTGTTCCGTGCGATCAAGGCGTCGACACCCGGCAGCTACACCTTCATCCTCCCCGCGACCCGCGAGGTGCCGCGCAAGCTGCTGCATCCCAAGAAGAAGACGGTCGGCGTGCGGATTCCCGACCATGTGGTGGCTCAGGCGCTGCTGGCCGAGCTCGGGGAGCCGATCCTGTCCAGCACCCTGCTTCTGCCGGGCGAGGAGGAGCCGATGACTCAGGGCTGGGAGATCAAGGAGCGGCTCGACCACATGGTGGACGCCGTGGTCGACTCCGGCGACTGCGGTACGGAACCGACGACGGTCATCGACTTCTCCGGCGGCGAGCCGGAGATCGTGCGTGAAGGGGCGGGTGATGTCTCGCGGTTCGAGTGACGGCCGGGCACAGGGCATCCGAGCGACCTGGTCGACCAGGTCAGCGGGTGCCCGAGCGGGCTTCCTCGTCCACGGGTTCGCCGTGCAGCAGGCGCACCAGGGAGTCCCGGTGCAGTCCGGCGAGCGCGTCCAGCAGGTCCGGGTGGCGCAGCAGCGCAGCCGCGCGGCGGTCCCGCTCACCGGGGTCGGTGAGCCTGCGGAAGTCGAAGGCCAGGCCCGCCGTGTGGTCACTGGTGCCCAGCGCGACGACCGCGTCCCGGGCGAGGGACGGAGTGGTCAGCAACGTGGCCGCCCAGCTGGCGACCACTTCGTCCACCCAGGTGCGCCAGCCCGCGTCGGTCTCGTCGGCGACCGCCGCATCGGAGCCGGTGAGCCAGTCCAGGCGGGCGGAGCCGCCCGGTCCGACGAGGGCGACGAGGCCGGCGTCGGTGACCGTGGGATAGCGCAGCCAGGCGGCGACCATCACGGCCTGAGAGGCCTGGGCCTCGGCCAGAGCGGCGTCCAGGGCTCCACCGGTGCCCGGGTAGGAGCGCAGCAGCCACTGTGTGGTGGCGGCTATGACGGGGGACAGGTCGGCTGACATCGGCGTCACCTTACCCATCGGACGAATGGGTGAAAATGGTGCGCATCACATCCGGGGCGGGCGTCGTCAGTCCGGAAGCAGCAGTTCGCAGGTCTCCCCCGGCTCCACGCGGACCTCGCGGTGCGGCAGACGGACGGCGATGGGGTCGCGGTCGGACGGAGGCACGGTGATCTCCAGCCGCCCCCGCTCCAGCCGTAGTCGTACGCCCCAGTGCCCTCGATAGCGCACGGCGAACTCGTACGACGACAGCTCCGGCAGCGGCGCGGGGTCGAGCAGAAGCGCGCCCCCACGGGTCTCCAGGCCGGTCAGTCCGCGCTGGACGAGGTCGAGGGTGCCCGCCATGGCGCCCAGGTGGATGCCCTCGCCCGTGGTCCCGCCCTGGATATCGGCGATGTCGCCCCGCAGGGCCTCCTGGCAGAAGGCCCACGCGCCGTCGCGCCGGGCCCGGGCCAGCACCCATCCGTGCACCAGGCCGCTGAGCGTCGAACCGTGGCTGGTCCGGGAGAGGTAGTAGTCGACCGTGCGGCGCCAGAGGTCCTCGTCCAGCCGGTGGCCGAGACGGCCGAAGAGGCGCCGTAGTTCGGACGGGGAGAAGAGATAGCCGAGCATCAGCACGTCGGCCTGTTTGGACGCCCGGTAGCGGTTGACGGTGTCGCCCTCCGTCTCCAGGATCCGGTCGAGGCGCCGGATGTCTCCGTAGCGCTTGCGATAGCCGTCCCAGTCGAGTTCGGCGAGTTCGCCGTAGCCGTCGAACTGGCTGATCACGCCGTCGTGGAACGGCAGATGCAGGGTGCGGGAGACGTCCTCCCAGCGGTCGAGTTCGCCGTGGTCCAGGCCGGTGCGCTCGACCAGTTCGCGCCGCCGGGGTTCGGGCAGGACACCCAGCACCTCCAGGGCGCGTTCCAGTACCCAGGCGGCGGTGACATTGGTGTACGCGTTGTCGTCGAGGCCGGGCTCCCGGGCGCCGGGGTAGGCGTCGTGGTACTCGTCGGGGCCGACCACACCGCGGATGCGGTGCCGGCCGAGGCGTTCGTCGTGTGTGGCCGAGTCCGCCCAGAAGCGGGCGATCTCCAGCAGCATCTCGGCCCCTTTGGTGTGCAGGAACTCGACGTCGCCGCTGGCCTCGCAGTACTGCCACACGTTGTACGCGACCGCCGAGCCGACATGCCGCTGGAGCCGGCTGTGGTCGGGCAGCCAGCGTCCGGAGAGCGGGTTGAGGTGCAGTTCCTGGGTCTCCTCGCGCCCGTCGCTGCCGCTCTGCCACGGGTACTGGGCCCCCCGCCGGCCGTTCGCGCGCGCCGCCGCGCGGGCGCGGTCGAGCCGCCGGTGGCGGTAGTGCAGCAGGCCCCGGGACACCTCGGGGAGGTGCAGGTTGAGATACGGCAGGACGAACAGCTCGTCCCAGAAGACGTGCCCGCGGTACGCCTCCCCGTGCAGGCCCCGGGCCGGCACGCCCACGTCGAGGTCGGCGGTGTGCGGCGAGAGCGTCTGCAGGACGTGGAAGAGGTGCAGCCGCAGTACGTGGCCCGCCTCCCCGGGCACGTGGAGCGCGGCCCGGCGCCAGAGCCGCCGCCAGGCGGTGCGGTGCCCTTCGAGCAGGGCGGCGAAGCCCGGTGCCGCGCCCACCCGGTCGATCGCGGTGCCCAGCGGGTCGGTGATCGCGGGGTCGCGGGAGGTGTGCAGGGCCACCGTCTTGTCCACGGTCACGGTCCGGCCCGGCGCCAGGTCGAGCAGTACGCGCTGGACGGCGCGGGGGAAGGTGTGGCGGGTGGTGGCGGGGACGCCCGCGGTCAGCCGGGCCGCCAGGCCGATGCGGATGTCGGAGGTACGGGTGCGGCAGCGCAGCCAGACCGTGTCCGGGGCGTGGGTCCCGGTGTGGACATGGGTGAGATGCCGGCCGTCCAGGTCACGGTAGCGCGCCACGCCCGCGTTGGTGACGCCGCCGTCGAGCGCGGCCTCCACCTCCAGTGCGACGGCACCGCCCTCGACCGTGAACTCGGTGCGCAGGGCCGCGAGATGGGGGTCGGCCATATGCACCAGCCGCTGCTGGCGCACCGACAGCGTACGGTGCCCGCCGAGCGCGTAGCGGGTGCGGCGCTCCAGCAGACCGACGGACAGAAGCAGGATCTGGCGGTGGTCGAGCACGGTCCCCGTGTCCGGGGTGAGCCACCGCTGTCCGGCGAGGCGGAAGCGCAGCGGCAGCCAGTTGGGCAGGTTGACCATGTCCTCGTTCTCGACCCGGTGCCCCACCCAGCGCGTGGTGAGCCGGTTGTAGCAGCCCGCCGCATACGTGCCCGGGTAGTGCACCTGGTCCGCGGAGCACTCAGGGAGCGCCCCTCGGGTGGCGAAGCAGCCGTTGCCCAGCGTGCACAGGGACTCCCTCAGCCGCTCGTCCCAGGGGTCGTAGCCCTCGTACTGCCAGGTCCAGCCCGTCACTGCGGCACTCCTCCCAGGCCGGTGGGGTCACTCGTGCTGCGGCACGATCGCGACCGGGCAGTCCGCGTGGTGCAGCAGCGTGTGACCCACGCGGCCGAGCTGGAGGCCGAGGTGGCCCTTCCTGCGCCGCGCGCCGATGATCACGAGATCTGCTGCCGCCGAGCGCTTCAGCAGCACCGCGCGGGCCGGACCCTCGGCCGTGGCGGGCCGCACCCGGATACCCGGGTGTTCGGCCGCCGGGCCGCGCAGCAGTGCGTCGAGCAGCAGGGAGGCCCGCTGCTCGTGCAGGCGTACCGGGATGCCGGCGGGGGAGCAGTGGTCGGTGGGCTCGTATGCCGGGCGCCGCCAGGCCCGTACCACGTCGAGAACGCAGTCGCGTGCCTCGGCCTCGCAGAAGGCGAACCGCACCGCCTCGGTCGTCGAGGCGGGGTCCCCGACCCCGAGCAGGATGCGCTCGTGCGTACCGGCCAGCCCGGCCCGGTCGCCGCGGACGACGATCACGGGACAGTACGCCCGCGCGGCCACGGACAGACTGACCGAGCCGAGGAGCAGCCCCTTCAGTTCGCCGCGGCCCCGGGATCCGGTGACCAGGACGGCGGCGCTCTGGCCCTCGCGCAGCAACGCGGACACCGCGTCCTCGGGCAGGACTTCCGTGCAGACCCTCACCGCGGGATCGCGTCGACGGGCACGCTCGGCCGCCGACGCGACCACGTCGCCCAGCCTCGCTTCCTCGGACCGGTGCTCGGGATCGCACGACGGTGCCCCGCCTTCGTAGCGTTCCCACAGGGAGGCGTACACCAGCCGCAGCGGCAGTCCGTGCCGGGCCGCCTCGTCCGCGGCCCAGTCGACCGCGGTGAGACTGGGCTCCGATCCGTCGACGCCCACGACCAGGGGCAGTTCCATCCTTTCCACCGCCTTCCGCCGGGCTGCGGCGGCGCGCAGCGCCAAGCGTCTCCTTTCACCATCGCACCATGGACCGATTCGGCATCAGGGCGCGCGCGGCCTACTTCGGGGACGCACGGCCCCGCCACCCAGACCTGGCGGTTCCGCCGCTCGCGTGGTGTCCTGAAGGGGACGGGAAGGACCCGGGAAAGACGCGGAGCAGCGGCTTGCCTCCGCGCACCGCGCAATCAGGATCCGCGAGAAGCGGATGGGGTCCTTCCCGCCTCGTCATGGCGGACCGGTGGAGCCGCCGGGCGGCCCGGACGGCCGTGGGCAGGCCGGGCGACGAGCGTGGACGCGCGCCCCGCGAGGAGCACACGCCCCCGTCCGGATCGCGCGGGAGACGCCCTCGTGAGTCGTCCGGTCCCGGGACGGGGCCGACCGACCCCCTCCCGGGACCGGGCGGCCCGTGGCGCGGTACGCCGCGCGCGGCCACGCTGAACACAGGAATGACACGGTCTGCCGCAGAGCGCGGGAGGAAGCCGCTGCGCCACGCGAAGGACTCGCTGACCGGCCCCCGGCGACCGTAACGAAAGGACAGGGAGCGATGACCTCTGCCACCACCATGACCGCGGCCCTCCCGGTCGAGCACCGCGAACGGCTGATGCAGATCGCCCGCCACGTCTCCTTCCCGGAGGGAACCCGTCTGTTCGAGGAGGGCCGGCACGCCGACCGGTTCTGGATCGTCCGGACCGGCACGGTGGCGCTGGACCTTCATGTGCCCGGTCGCCGGGCCCCGGTCATCGAGTCGCTCGGCCATGGCGAACTGGTCGGCTGGTCCTGGCACTTCACCCCGCATGTGTGGCAGCTGGGTGCCGAGGCGATGACTCCGGTGCGGGCCTACGAGTTCGACGCGACGACCGTGCGGGCGATGTGCGACGCGGACCCCGAGTTCGGCCGTGCCATCGCCGTCTGGGTGGGCCGCGTCCTGGCCCATCGGCTGCACGCGGCCCGCACCCGGTTGCTCGATCTGTACGCCCCGTACGGCAGCGGGGAGCGCTGAGGAGGAGGCCGTGACGGACAGCCCGCGCCGGGTGGAGGACGTGATGACCCGCGCTGTCGTCGCCGTCGGCCGTGACGCCCCCTTCAAGGACGTCGTCGGCCTCATGGACCGGTGGAAGGTCAGCGCGCTGCCCGTCCTGGAGGGGGAGGGCCGTGTCGTCGGTGTCGTCTCCGAGGCCGATCTGCTGCCCAAGGAGGCGGTGCGGGAGAGCGACCCGGACCGGTACGCCGAGGCGCGCCGGCTGCCCGAGGCGGCCGGGGCGGAGGCGATGACCGCGGGCGAGCTGATGTCCTCGCCGGCGATCACGGTCCATCCCGGGAGCAGTCTCGCCCAGGCCGCCCGGATCATGGCCCAGCGCCGGGTCAAACGGCTTCCCGTGGTCAACGACGAGGGCATGCTCGAAGGCGTGGTCAGCCGGGCGGATCTGCTCAAGGTGTTTCTGCGGCCGGACGACGACATCGCCGGCGAGGTGCGGCGCGACATCGTCGACGTCCTGTTCCCTGCCCCTGTCGAGCCCGTCCACGTCATGGTGACCGAGGGTGTCGTGACCCTCACCGGGAAGGTCGGGGACACCGCCCTGATCCCGGTGGCGCTGCGGCTGGCCCATGCGGTCGAGGGCGTGGTCGACGTGGACAGCCATCTGTCCGGCACCGACCGGGAGTGACACGCTCCGCGTCGGCCGCCGGGGCGGGTCAGCCGGCCGTCCTGCGCCACTGCGGGCCGACCCACTCCCATTCCCGGTCCCATGCCTCCATGCGCCGGCGGTCCAGGCGCCCGCGCAGCAGCCGTCCGCAGACCAGTACCCCGGCCGCGGCGGCCATCCCGGCCAGCGTTCCCACGACCTGGGCCTGCGTCCGCGCCTGATCCGCGGTGGCGGGCCTGGAGACCAGCGCGCCCGACCGGTCCGTCCACACGGTGACCGCGGTCCCCGCCTTGGTACCCGACTGGACCCTGGCCAGCCCCGTGTGCGGCGAACCGGCGGCGGTCCAGCTCACCTGCGCCCACATACCGCCGTCGCCGTATCCGGACAGCGTCCCCGGCGTCCGGCCCACGTCCTCGGTCAGCACGGCACGGGCCGCGTGGGACCGGGCGCGGTGCGCGGCGAGCGCCTGGTCCACGACTCCCGCGACCGCCCGGCCCCCGAGCACGCCGGCCAGGAGCACGAACGTCCAGATGCCGAGGACCAGCCACGCCTCCAGCCGGTCGCTGCGGCGCCGCAGCGGATTGCGCCGCCACCGCCAGGCGCCCGGCCATCTCGTCCCCCTGATACGCCCTGTCGCTGCCATCGGCCGTCACCTTCTCGCGCGCGCCGTAGGACCGCTGTCTCGCCGTGTGCCGTGGGATCGCCCTCCTCGTGCCGTGCAACCGCCCCGGGTGTGAGGCGGGGTCATGAGGCGCCGCCGGGACGGCGCGGGCCGGTGTCATCACGGGATGCTTCCGGCGCTCCGGGCCCCGTGCACGACGCCGTCCGCGGGGTCGTCCGCGGGCAGGTCGGGATCGAGGTCCGGACGGCGGGGCGGACCCGCGAGCGCGCAGTCCACGTCCACCACGCCCTCGACGCCGCGCACCAGGCGCGTCACCACCGGGACGAGCGAGGTGTCCGGGACCCGCCCGGTCAGCCTCACGACCCCGTCGCGCACCTCCACCCGGACCGGCTCCGGCGGGGCCGGGAACAGATGGGCGACGATCTCGTCGCGGACCTCCTCGGCGATGTCCGCGTCCTCCCGCAGGAACACCTTCAGCAGGTCGGAGCGGCTGACGATGCCGAGCAACGCGCCGTCGTCGCTGACGACGGGGAGCCGTTTGACCCCGGACCGGGCCATGGTCCGGGCGGCCTGGCCGAGGGTCGCGTTGGCGGAGACGGCCACCGCCGGGGCGGTCATCAGCTCCTCGGCGGTCACCGCACCGGCCTTGACCAGCTCCGACAGCCGCTCCAGGCGGGACTGCCGGTCCTGGTCGCTGTCGCGGTACTCCTCCTTGCGCAGCAGGTCCGCCTCGGAGACGACGCCGACGACCCTGTTCTCCTCCTCCACCACGGGCAGGGCGCTGACGTTCCACTGCCGCATGGCCCTGACGATGTCCTTGAACGTCGCCGTGCGGCCCAGTGCGACAACCTTGCGGGTCATGACGTCGCCCACGAGGCGCGGGGTGCCGTGCATGGTGTCCTCCGGTGGTGTCGAGACGGGGACGGGGTGGCGAGCCGTGCCCGGGTCATACGGTGATGCGCCGCCCGGTGATGCTGAGTGGCTCGATCCGGATCCACAGGTCCCGTTCCCCGCCCGCCCACGGCTCGCTGTACGCCTGCTCCTCCAGCCGTTGTACGGAGTCGGGATCCGTGACCGTGCTGGCGTGCCCGCGCACCAGGACGCTCCAGCCCTGGCTGAACGCGGCGTCGATGCGGTCGACCTCGAAGGCCACCTGGGTGCCGGACGCCTGGGACGGCACGGAGCCCGGGGCGGTTCTGAAGACGACGGCGCCGTCCATGACGCCGTAGTTCACGGGGACGATCTCCGGTCCCGAGACGGTGGGCACCGCCAGGCGTCCCACACCGTGCGACGAGAGCAGGTCACGGCACTCCTGGACGGTTATCTCGGAGAACTTCGGATGCCCCCCGGCCTGCCCCAGGCCGGGGGGCAGCTCGACGTCGCCGCCGGTCAGTTCGAGCACCGTGGTCTCGAGCGCTCCGGCCAGCCGGAGCAGGGTGCTCACGCCCGGCGCGGCGGTGGGCTGCTCCTCCAGATACTGCAGATAGCTGGAGGCCATCCCCGCCCGGGCGGCCGCCTGGCACCGGGACAGACCGAGTTCCTCTCGCCGCAGAGCGAGCCTGCGCCCTAGAGCGCCCGCGGGATGGCCTTCCGTCGTGTTCGACGATCCCTGTACGGCCATGGCCCGTCACTCCTTCTCCTCACGCCGCCCGGACGGCGACGACCTCGTGCTGCTCCCCGCCCAGTACCACCTTGAGTGCGCCGGTGTCGGCGCCCCGGCTGAAGACGTCGTAGGCCTCCTCCATCTGATCCAGCGGGAAGGTGTGCGTGACCAGAGAGGAGGTGGGCAGCCGGCCGGCGGCCGCCATCCGCAGCAGCGTGGGGGTGGAGTAGGTGTCGACCAGTCCGGTGGTGAGAGTGATGTCCTTGCTCCAGAGTTCCTCGAGGTGCAGGGTCACGGGCTTGCCGTGGACGCCGATGTTGGCCACGTGTCCGCCGGGGCGCACGATGCGGGTGCACAGCTCGAAGCTCTCCGGCGCGCCTACCGCCTCGATGACGACGTCGGCGCCCAGCCCGTCGGTGAGGTCCGCGATCAGCTGCTCGGGGGCCTGGCCGGCGTCGGACAGTGCGTCCGCACCCAGCTGTTTCGCGGCGTCCAGCCGGGTCGGGGCCCGGTCCACGGCGACGATGCGTTCGGGGGCGAACAGCCGGGCCGTGGCGATCGCCGCGAGCCCGATGGGCCCGGTTCCCACGACGACGACGGTGTCCCCGGGGCGTACGTGTCCGTTGAGCACCCCCACCTCGTAGGCCGTGGGGAAGATGTCCGCGAGCAGGACCGCGTCCTTGCTGTCCACGGTGCCGGGCAGCGCATGGAGGGACAGGTCGGCGTAGGGGACGCGGACGTACTCGGCCTGGGCGCCGTCGATCAGCCGGCCGAGGATCCAGCCCCCACCGCCGCGGCACTGGCCGTACGTCCTCTCCCAGCAGTAGCCGCACCGGCCGCAGGCGGTGATGCAGGAGACCAGGACGCGGTCGCCGGGCCCCACGGTGTGCACGTCGTTGGCGGTCTCGACGACCTCGCCGACCGCCTCGTGGCCCAGCACGGTGCCGGGACGGGTCTCGGGCACGTCGCCCTTGAGGATGTGCAGGTCCGTCCCGCAGATGGTGACGGTGTCGACGCGCACGATCGCGTCGGTGGGGTCCTTGATCGCGGGGTCCGGGACCTCTTCCCAGGCGGCCTGGCCGGTGCCGTGGAAGACGAAGCCCTTCATGGCGATCCTCCCTCCTGTCCCCGGGCCGGCTGCGGTCGGGGGACGCGTGGAAGCCGTGGGGCCGGGACATCCGGCAGGATGCGACTACTGCCCTTCCTATCCAGCTTGTCCGATTCTCTCAGGAAACGCTTGGGCCGGTCGGCCCCGATCCCGCGGGCCTCCGGGCGTCACCCCCCGCCGAAGACGGCACCTTCCCCGTTCGGCCCTGGCCGAAGGGGGCCGAACGGCCCTACCGGGGGCGGGCCTGTTCCGCTTGGCTCTCAGCATGTTCGCAGTGCAGTCCGGGTGGTCGTCGGGGGAACCTGGACACACAGGGCGCGGGACGGCCGTCGTACGGCTGCGCGGCGAGATCGACATTCTCGCGGTGCGGGCCGTTTGTCCCCGGCTGGACGCGCTGACCGCCGGGGAGCGACCGGATCTGGTGCTGGATCTGCGCGCGGTGTCCTTCGTCGACTGTGCCGGGCTGGGCCTGCTGTGCCGCGTGCGCAACCGTGTCGTCGCACGGGGCGGCCGGCTGCGACTCCTCGTCGACGGCACCTGTGTCTCTCAGGTCCTGCGCCGCGCCCGGCTGGCCGGCGTCTTCGACCTGTGCTCCGGCGTGCCGGAGGACATCTCCCTCACCCCCGGCCCGGGCATCACCCGCGCGACGGACTGATTCCGGCCCCAGAGTGCCCCCGCTGCTGCCGTGACGGCGGGCGGACGCGGTCCTGGACCGGTCATCGAGCGGTCACCGACGCAGCGGCGACGGACAGGTTCGGCCGCAGTCGGGCCACTGAGCGACATGTCCCGCGCAGCACGGCCAGGGCCCGATCGGAGTGCATGTGTGCCGGACGGACACCGACCTCACCGTGGAGATCAGCGACCGCAGCCACCATCTGCCCCAGCCGCGCCTGGCGGCCGGGGACGAGGAGTGCGGACGGGCCTGCTGCTGGTGCGGATGGTCTCCGACGGCTGGGGCGTCCGGCCCACGGACGAGGGGACGACGACCTCGTTCAGCCTCAAGGTCTGACACCGGCGGCTCGGCCTCGAGCGTGGAGCGCGGCGGCAGGCCACCGACGCCGGCGGCCGTCTTCCCCTCAGTCCTTCGGGCCCTCGGTGTCAGGACGCCCAGGTCCAGTCGGCGACCTCGGGCAGATCGGTGCCGTGCTCGCGGATCCAGGCCTCGTGACGGGTACGGACGTCGGCCATCTGCTGGCGTACTCCGGCGGCGCGGACCGCGAGCCCGGGGACACGGTCGATGACGTCCATGACCAATCGGTAGCGGTCGAGGTCGTTGCGGACCACCATGTCGAACGGGGTGGTCGTGGTCCCCGCTTCCTTGTACCCGCGCACATGCAGATTGCGGTGGCCGTCGCGGCGGTAGGCGAGCCGATGGATCAGCCAGGGATAGCCGTGGTACGCGAAGATGACCGGCTTGTCGGCGGTGAAGAGGCCGTCGTACTCGAAGTCCGTCATGCCGTGGGGGTGTTCCTCGTGCGGCAGAAGCCGGGTCATGTCCACCACGTTGACCACCCGCACCGCCAGCTGGGGCAGATGGCGGCGCAGCAACTGGGCGGCGGCCAGCACCTCCTGTGTCGGCACGTCGCCCGCGCAGGCGAGTACCACGTCCGGCTCGCCGCCGTTCTCGGTGCCCGCCCACTCCCAGATCCCGGCGCCGCGGGCGCAGTGGACACGGGCCTGGTCCATGGAGAGCCAGTCGAAACAGGGCTGTTTGCCGGCCACGATCACATTGACGTAGTCGCGGCTGCGCAGGACGTGGTCCGCGACTGAGAGAAGGGAGTTGGCGTCCGGCGGCAGATAGACGCGGACGACCTCGGGGCTCTTGTTGAGGACGTGGTCGACGAAGCCGGGGTCCTGGTGCGAGAAGCCGTTGTGGTCCTGGCGCCACACATGGGAGGTGAGCAGATAGTTGAGGGACGCGACGGGGGCGCGCCAAGTCAGCCGCCGGGATGTCCTCAGCCACTTGATGTGCTGGTTGACCATGGAGTCGACGATGTGCACGAAGGCCTCGTAGCAGGAGAACAGTCCGTGCCGTCCGGTGAGGAGGTAGCCCTCCAGCCAGCCCTGGCAGAGGTGTTCCGAGAGGATCTCCATCACGCGGCCGTGCCGGTCCAGGTGTTCGTCCACCGGCAGAATCCGGGCCTGCCAGGCCTTGCCGCTGGCGTCGAAGACGGCCTCCAGCCGGTTGGAGGCGGTCTCGTCGGGGCCGACCAGCCGGAAGTCCCGCCGGGCGGCGGTGTCCTTCATGATCTGTTCGAGCAGCCCGCCGAGGACCCGGGTGGGCTCGTGCAGGGTGGCGCCCGGCTTGTCGACGGGCACCGCGAAGCCGTCCAGGTCCGGGATCGGCAGATCGCGGACGAGCAGCCCGCCGTTGGCGTAGGGGGTGGCGCCCAGGCGACGGTGTCCCGGGGGCACACACGCCAGGACGTCGGCGCTCGGGCGGCCGTCGGCGTCGAACAGTTCCTCGGGCCGGTACGACCTCAGCCACGCCTCCAGCTGCCGGAGGTGCTCGGGGTTCTCGCGGACTCCGGCGAGCGGCACCTGGTGGGCCCTCCAGGTGCCCTCGACCGGCACGCCGTCCACTTCCGCCGGTCCGGTCCAGCCCTTGGGGGTGCGCAGCACGATCATCGGCCAGTGCGGACGATCGGGCACCCCTTCCTCGCGGGCGGTGCGCTGGATCAGGGCGATACGGTCCAGGGCCTCGTCGAAGGCCGCGGCGAGGGCCCGGTGGACCTGGTGGGGGTCGTCGCCGGCGACATGGATCGGCTCGTGGCCGTATCCCCGCAGCAGCGCGTCGAGTTCGGGCTCCGGGAGCCGGGACAGCACCGTCGGGTTGGCGATCTTGTATCCGTTGAGATGCAGGATCGGCAGCACCGCGCCGTCGTGCACCGGGTCGAGGAACTTGTTCGAGTGCCACGAGGCGGCCAGCGGTCCGGTCTCCGCCTCGCCGTCGCCGATCACACAGGCCACCAGCAGCTCCGGGTGGTCGAAGGCGGCGCCGTAGGCGTGGGCGAGCGAGTAGCCCAGCTCGCCGCCCTCGTGGATCGAGCCCGGCACCTCGGGCGCGACATGGCTGGGGACGCCGCCGGGGAAGGAGAACTGGCGGAACAGCTTCGCCATCCCCTGCGCGTCCCGGGTCACGTCCGGACAGGTCTCGCTGTAGCTGCCCTCCAGCCAGGAGTTGGCGAGCACGGACGGACCGCCGTGCCCCGGCCCCCAGACGCACAGGGCGTCGAGACCGCGCGCCGTGATGACCCGGTTGAGATGGGTGTAGACGAGGTTGAGCCCGGGCGAGGTGCCCCAGTGGCCGAGCAGTCGCGGCTTGATGTGCCCGGGCCGCAGGGGCTCGGTCAGCAGCGGGTTGGACATCAGATAGATCTGGCCCGCGGCGAGGTAGTTCGCGGCCCGCCAGTGGGCGTCCAGGGTGCGCAGTTCGTCGTCGGTGAGTTGGGTGCCGGTCGGCTGGTCGGCCTGGGGCATGGGTGACTCCACAAGTCGTCAGAGGGTGCTCGGCGGCGGGGACAGGGCGGCGCGGGGCCGGTGCCGGGTCAGTCGTGGGCGACGACGGCGACGGGGGTGGTGGAGTGGTGCAGTACGGCGTGGGTGACGGAGCCGATACGGGTGCCGAGCGCGTTTCGGCGGATGCGTCGGCCCACCACGACCAGCGACGCCTCCCGTGAGGCGTCGGCCAGCAGGGCGGCGGCGCTGCCCATGCGGGACCGTCCTACCACCTCGACCGCGGGATACTTCTGCCGCCACGCGCCCAGCACCTCGTTCAGGGCGAGGGACCGCTCCTGCGCGTACTCCTCGTACAGGTCGACACCGGCGGCCAGTGCGTCGACGGAGGTGAACGGCATGTCCCAGGCGTGTACGACGTGCAGTGCGGCGGCGCGTCGGGCGGCCTCCTCGAAGGCGAACCCGAGCAGCGACGCGTCCGGGCTGCGGAGGTCGAGCCCGAGGACCACGGGGCGGAACGGGGCGGCGGCGGACGGGATCCCCACGGGGTCCCGCTCGTGCTCGTCGGCCGCCTGCTCCCGCGCACGGACCAGGACCACCGGCCGTACGGCGTGGGCGACGACGGCGAGCGACACCGAGCCGACCAGGAATCCGCCGATGCCGCTCAGCGCGCGCGTCCCGAGGACGAGCAGCTCGGCGTCCTCGGCCGCCCGCACCAACTGCTCGACGGGCCGTCCCACGAGATGCTCGGCGGTCACCGCGACGCCGGGGTGGCGCAGCCGCAGCCCCTCGGCGGCCTCCCGGGGGATCCTCTCGGTCCAGTGCTGATCCGTCTCGGCACCCAGCAGCGGGGCCTGCATCAGGGGACCCGGCGCGGGCTCGCAGACATGGACCAGCGTGAGCGGCAGGCCGCGCAGTCCCGCCTCGCGGGCGGCCCACTCGGCGGCGGCCCGGCTCTCGGACGAACCGTCGAGGCCGGCGATGACGGGGCGGGGCATGATCTCCACCTCCTGAATCGTGGATCCCGGGGCTTCCCGGATCCGCTCCCAGCGTCGCCTTGCGGGGCCCGTACGGTGCAGGGGCCGCACGTCCCCTCCAAGGGCCGACCGGCCCCTGGGAAGGCGGCCGGCCGAGCCGGGTACCCCCGCGCCGGCTTCCGAATCGGTCACCGGGCTGTCCGCGTACGGGCCCCCTGGCTCTTTCAGGTGTGCCCGAGTTCCTTCAGGTGTAGGGGACTACGGCGACCGGACAGGCGGCGTGGTGCAGCACCGCATGGGTGACCGCGCCGATGAGTGGACCGAGACGGGTGTCCCGCCGGCGGCGCCCCACGACGAGGAGGGAGGCGCACGTCGAGGCGTGCACCAGTTCGGCGGCGGGCCGCCCCTCCGTGACGGTCTCGGTGACCCGGACCCGGGGGAACTTCTCGCACCAGGGGCGCAGCGCCGCCACCACGAAGTGCTCCCGTTCGGCGGCGTTCTCCCCGGGGCGTGCCGGGTCCGACCGGCCGCAGGCGCCGCAGCCCGGCCCGGCATCGATGGCGTGGATCACGCGCAGCCCGGCGCCACGGTGGCGGGCCGACTCGAAGGCGAACCCGATCAGCTCGTCACAGGGGTGCTCGGTGTCCAGTCCGAGGACGACGTCGCGGTAGGGGGTCTCCGGTATCTCGTCGGGCGAGAGGCCGTCCAGGGCGGGCAGATGCTCGTCGGTGCAGGCCTCGCCGGCGCGGACGAGCACCACCGGCCGCGGTGACCGGGCGACGACGCGCTGGGACACCGAACCGAGCACGAAGCCCGAGATCCGGCCGAGGCCCCGGGAGCCGAGCACCAGTACCTCCGACTCCTCGGCGGCCGCGAGCAGCACCGTCACCGGCGAGTCGGGCATCAGCGCCTCCTCCACACGCAGGCCCGGGTGCGCGGCCCGCACACTGGCCATCGACCGCCGCAGGGCACGCTCGGCGGCGCGGAGCCGTCCGGTGTCGACGGGCACGGCGGTGCCGGACTCCGGCTTCCGGTACCAGGCGTGCACCAGGCGGAGCCCGGCGCCGCGCCGCAGCGCCTCCCGCGCGGCCCAGTGAGCGGCGGCGAGGCTCTCGGCAGATGCGTCGACTCCCGCGGTGACATGCTGAGCCATGGTGCGCACCTCCAGCGCGTGCGGCGTGCGGGCCGTGGTGCCCGCACGTCGAGCCTCGTCCGGGTGCCGTGGTGTGCGCAGGGCCGCTCAGACCTGTCAGGGGGCCGGGCGGCCCCTGGCCGGGGCCGGACCGCGGGCCCGCGCCGAACGGCGCCGGGCTCTCCACCCACCAGGAAGGTTGTCCCGGGTTGCGCGCCCACCGCGAGGTGGTGACGGGTGCTCCCCCGACGACCAGCATGCTCCGCGCGGTGCCCGCCGACCACCGGGAGCAGCCGCCGCGGACCGGCCACGAGGCGTCACGGTGATCCGCGAGCAGTGGGCCGAACGGCCCTAGTACTTCCGGTCACCGTGGGCGAAGATCGTGATCGCGGGCGTCCCGCAGCCCGCCCCGCACCGAGAACGAGAGGGTTCCGATGGCTGAGGCGCCCACCTTCACCGTGGAGGACCCCATCCGGGTCTTTCTGCTGGACGATCACGAGGTGGTCCGACGCGGCCTGGCCGATCTGCTGGACTCCGAACCCGACATCTCGGTGGTCGGGGACGCCGACACCATGGAGCACGCGCTCTCTCGCGCCCCGGCGCTGCGGCCGCACGTCGCCGTCCTCGACGTACGCCTGCCCGACGGCGACGGCATCAGCGTGTGCCGTGAGCTGCGCAGCCGGATGCCGGAGCTGGCCTGTCTGATGCTGACCTCGTTCGACGACGAGGACGCGCTGCTCGACGCGATCATGGCGGGTGCCTCGGGCTATGTGCTCAAGCAGATCAAGGGCTCGGACCTGATCTCGGCGGTGCGCACCGTCGCCTCCGGGCAGTCCATGCTGGACCCCGCGACCACGGCACGGCTGATGCGCTCGCTGCGCTCCGACCCCGCCGAGCAGCAGCCCGTCGCCTCCGAACTGGCAAGCCTGTCGCCGCGCGAGCGGGACATCCTCGCGCTGATCGGGGACGGGCTCACCAACAGGGAGATCGGCAAGAAGCTGTACCTGTCGGAGAAGACGGTCAAGAACCACATCTCCCGGCTGCTCGCCAAATTGGGGGTGCAGCGGCGGGTCCAGGCCGCGGTCCTCGCCTCCCAGCTCGCGCCGCCGGAGTCCGGGGACGGTCACGCCCGGTGAGTCGGCGGCCCCCGGCAGATTCCGGCTGAGGTGACCGCCGGGCCGTCAGTCCCGCGGCGGCCGTACCGGGACGCTCCACACGAGCCGTGTCCCGCCGCCCTCGTGACGTTCGCCGACCGTGAGCGTGCCGCCCAGGGCGGCGGCCCGTTCCTCCAGGTTCCGCAGCCCGCTGCGGTCCGCGTCCCGCGGCACCCCGCAGCCGTCGTCGGCCACCGTGAGCGTCAACTCGCCCGCCGCGAGCTGCAGGTGCACGTCAACGGAGCGGGCCCCGGAGTGCCGGGCCGCGTTGCTCAGGGCCTCGCCGAGGACGGCGATCACATGGTCGGCCGCGTCGTCGGGGACCTCGGTGTCCACGAGGCCCTCGATCCGCAGCGCGGGGGTGAAGCCGAGGGAGGTGGCCGAGGCCGTCACCGTGGTGGACACCCGGGCGCGCAGACCGGTCTGCTCCTTGGCCTGGCCGCCGTGGGTGCGCAGCCCGAAGATGGTGGACCGAATGATCTTGATGGTCTCGTCCAGGTCGTCGACGGCCCGGGACAGCCGTTCGGCGGCCTCGGGGTGGTCGACGAAGCGCTGGGTGCTCTGGAGCGTCATCCCGGCCGCGAACAGCCGTTGGATGGCCAGGTCGTGCAGGTCGCGGGCGATCCGGTCGCGGTCCTGGAGCAGCGCGATCTGTTCGGCGTCCCGGCGGCGCTCGGCCAGCTCCAGCGCGAGCGCGGCCTGTCCCGCGAACCCGAGCAGCGGACCGGCGTCGGCGTCCGTGAACGGCGTACCGCCCGC
The DNA here is from genome assembly GCF_042896945.1 of Streptomyces sp. NPDC001222. Classification (NCBI taxonomy): domain Bacteria; kingdom Bacillati; phylum Actinomycetota; class Actinomycetes; order Kitasatosporales; family Streptomycetaceae; genus Streptomyces; species Streptomyces sp. NPDC001222. The sequence goes on along the minus strand of NZ_JBIAXT010000004.1, from coordinate 365,413 downwards.
CGTGCGTCCGAGCAGCAGCACCCCGAGGGACTTGCCGCTGGCCACCAGCGGCACCCCGAGCACGGGCCCGAGCCCGGCCCACAGATCCGAGTCCCGGTCGATCCGGGCGTCCTTCTGGATGTCGGCGCTGACCACCGGCTCCGCCGTGCTCAGCGCGGCGTCCACGAACCCGTCCTGTCCTGACAGCACGAGGCCCCGCCGGCGCTCGGACTGCGAACCGACCGCGAGCAGCGGCCGCAGCACGGTCTCCCCGGACACCCGTTCGGCGATCATGCCCACCTCGGCGGAGACGATCCCCAGCGCCTGCTCGACGATCAGCTCCAGTACCTCCGGGCCGGGGGCGCCCGACAGCAGAGCGCTGGTGACCTGGGAACTCGCCCTGAGCCAGCGTTCACGCAGCCGGGTCTCCTCGAACAGCCGGGCGTTCTCGACGGCGACACCGGCGGCCACCGCAAGCGTGGACAGCACCGCCTCGTCCTCCGCGTCGAACTCCGCGGCGCCGCGCTTCTCGGTCAGATAGAGGTTTCCGAAGACCCGGTCGCGCACCCGGATGGGAGCGCCGAGGAAGGAGTGCATCGGGGGATGGTGGGCGGGGAAACCGTAGGAGGCCGGGTGCTCCGAGAGCTCGGCGAGACGCAACGGCTCCGGATGCCGGATCAGCTCGCCGAGGATGCCGTGCCCGCTGGGCAGCGCCCCGATCTCCGCACGCCGGCCCTCGCTGATGCCGACGGTGTGGAACTCGGAGAGCATGCGGTCGTCACCGATCACGCCGAGCGCGCCGTACTCGGCGTCCACGAGGACCACGGCCGCCTCGACGATGCTGCGCAGCACCTGCGGCAGGTCCAGTTCCCGTCCGACGGAGAGTACGGCCTCCAGGAGACGGTGGACCCGGTCCTGGGTGCCACGGGCCGCGTCGATACGGGCCTGCAGCTCGTCCAGGAGCTCGTCCAGCCGCAGTTTGGGCAGGTGCTGCTCCGACCGCTCCGGCCCTTTGCCGCTCATCACGTCCTCCGACCGCATCGCACAGACAAGGTGCGGACCGCCAGCGCCCCCTAGGCCCTCACGATACTGGCTGAGAGCCCCGACCGAGGAGCGCCACTGACGCAAAGTGACACCTTGGCCAGGGACTTTCACCCGGGGGCCGTCACCGCCACCAGGTGGGCGAGTTGCACCCGACCGCCGACCGCTTTGCACCTAATGTGCTATGAGATGACCACATGTGCTGTGGGGACGCCACGGCCGGGACACGGGAGCTGCGGTGGCGTATACGGGCGGCCCGGCACAAGGGCCGGGGCGAGGGCGCAGGGCGGCTGCCGTCGTGCTGGGCAGCCGGCCGTCGCACTCCGTACGCGTCACCCGGCGCGCCACGACCTCCTCCGTGGCGAGGGCCGAGCGCCCGGTCCGCTGGCTCCGCGTCACCGCCGCCTACGCCTGGCGTCTGATCCTCGTCGGGATCGTCGTCTACGGCGCCTTCTCCATCCTGGGGCGCTTCCAGCTCATCGCCGTGGCCCTGTTTCTGGCTCTCGTCATCACCTCGGTGCTGCGGCCCGTCACCGACCTGGTGAGCCGTCGGCTCCCCCGGTCCCTGACCGTCGCCGTCTGCCTGGTCGGCAGCATCCTTCTCCTCTTCTCCGTCCTCGCCCTGGTGGGCGACGCGGTGGCGGGCGAGTCGGCAAAGCTGGCCGACGAGTTCCGCGGCGGCATCCGGGAGATCGAACGATGGCTGGAACGCCCGCCGTTCCGGCTCAGCCCGCGCAAGCTCTCCGATCTTCAGCAGCAGATCGTCTCCTATCTGTCCTCCCACCGGGCCATGCTGCTGAACAGCGCCGTCAGCGGCCTCGGCCGGATCGTCGAACTGGTCACCGGAGGCGCGCTCGCGGTCTTCTCCTCGGTGTTCTTCCTCCACTCCGGCGAACGGCTGTGGCGCTGGACGCGGGACCGGCTGGTGCCCCGCGCCGGGCGGGAGGCGTGGGACCGGGCGGGGCACGCGGCCTGGCACACGTTCGCCGGATACACCCGGGGCATCATCATCGTCGCCGCCACCAACGCCGCGCTCGTCGGCGCCGCCCTGTTCCTGCTGCGGGTGCCCCTCGCGCTGCCGCTCACCCTGCTGGAGTTCTTCGCCACCTTCGTGCCGCTGGTCGGCTCGCCGGTCGCGCTCGCCGTCGCCACGGTGATCGCGCTGGCCGGCCGCGGCCCGCTCACGGCGGCCGCCGTGCTGCTGCTCATCGTCGTGATCGGCCAGATCGAGGGACATGTGCTGCACCCCCTCGTGATGAGCTGGGCCGTCCGTCTGCATCCGCTCGTCGTCGCCGTGTCCGTCATCGGGGGCAGCATCGTCGCGGGCGTGATCGGGGCCGTCGTCGCCGTCCCGTTCATCTCCGTCGTCTGGGCGGTGGTGCAGGCGCTGCGGCCCGCCCCGTCGTAGCGCCCGGGATCCGCCGCGCGGGCGGCCCCCACCGTGCTGTGCCACCCTGGCCGGGAAGAGGGCGAGGGGCGTCGGCCGAACCGTGCGGGAGGCGATGTGGGCCCCGAGAAGCCGAACAGGGCGGAACAGGGACAACACCAGCACCAGCACCGAAGTCAGGAACCCGAAGGCACCGACCGCCTCAGGCGCAGGCACTTCCTCGGCGCGTGCGCCTGCCTCGGGCTCACCTCGGCGACGGCCGCCGCCTGCGACCCCGCCCCCGCCGCGCACCGGCGCCCCCAGGGGACCGCTTCCCGCCTGCCCGAGGCCGAACGCGACCGCCCGGGGACCGCCGACTGGCGGGTCCGCTCGCCGGGTCCCGCACCCGCCGTCGCCGGTTACGCCGATCGGGTGAGCGTGATCCCGGGCGAGGAGTGCGGTCTGTACGTGTCGACGACCGCGTCGTCCTTCCGTGTCTCCGCCTTCCGCGTCGGCTGGTACGGCGGGGCCGGCGCCCGGCTCGTCTGGGCCTCGGAACGCATACCGGGGCGCACGCAGCCGGGCCCCCGGCTGCTGCCCGGCACCCGGACCGTCCGCGCGGACTGGCAGCGCACTCTGACGCTCGGCACCGGGGACTGGCCGGAGGGCGCGTACCTGCTGCGGCTGGAGGCGGACAACGGCCACCAGCGCTATGTCCCGCTGATCCTGCGCTCCGTCCGGGGCGCGGGCCGGACCGTGCTGATGCACGCCCCCGCCACCTGGCAGGCGTACAACCGGTGGGGCGGCTACAGCCTCTACGGGGGTCAGTCCGGCGCGTACGCCACCCGGTCACTGGCCGTCAGCTTCGACCGCCCCTACGACGGCGACGGCGCGGAGAAGTTCCTGGTGTACGAGCGCGCGGCGGTGGTCCTGGCGGAACGCCTCGGCATCCCCCTCGCCTACACCACCGGCCCCGACGTGCACCGCGACCCGGCCGTGCTGAGCGACGCGGCCGCCGTCGTCAGCCTCGGGCACGACGAGTACTGGACACCCGAGCAGCGCCGGCACGTCACCGAGGCCCGCGACGCCGGCACCAATGTGGTCTTCCTCGGCGCCAACACCTGCTTCCGCCGGGTGCGCCTCGAACAGGGCGATGCCCGGCCCGAGCGCACGGTGGTCTGCTACAAGACCGACGTCCGCGCCGACCCCTGCTACACCTCCCGCCCCGCCCTGGCGACGACGGACTTCCGCCACGCTCCCTCGCCCGACCCCGAGTCGTCGCTCACGGGCGTGCTCTACGAGGGCTACCCGACGGACGCGCCCTACGTCGTCCAGGCGGCGGACCACTGGCTGTACGAGGGAACGGGCGTGCGCCCCGGGGACGGCTTCGACCACCTGGTGGGCGTCGAGTACGACCGGGTCACCCCGGGCGCGCCCGTCCCCGAGCCGCTCGAGATCACGGCCCACTCGCCGCTCGTGTGCGACGGCCGCCGCAGCCACAGCGACTCGGCGTACTACACGGTCCGAAGCGGCGCCGGCGTCTTCGCGACCGGCACCATGCGCTGGGTGGAGGCCCTGCTGGCCGGCACCCCCGACGGCGGCCACGACCACGGCATGGACACCCGGACCGGCGCCTTCGTGACCCGTACGACGGAGAACCTTCTGCGCGCCTTCGCGCTGGGCCCCGCCGCACAGCACCGCCCCGCGCCCCGCCCGAACGTCGACGAGGTCTACCGGGCGGGCGGCTGACGGGCCGTCGGGGACGGGGCCGACGGGGGCAGGTCACCACGCTCCCCGTCGGACCAGATGGCGGCGGAGCCTTCCGGAGGGGGTACGGGGCAGCGACGGCACGAAGCTGACGCCCCAGGGGACCATGAAGGCGGCGAGGTTCTCCCGGGCCAGACAGACCAGGTCGGCCTCCAGGCCCACCGGGATCGGGGTGACCGGCACGACGAAGGCGCGCAGCCGGTGCGCTCCGGCATGGTCGGTGACGGCGACCACCGCCACCTCCCGCACCCCCGGATGCGTCCGCAGCAGTGCCTCGGCCTCCAGCGGTGAGACGGCGACGCCTCCGACCGTCTCCATGTCGTCCACGCGGCCCAGATGCGTGAAGGTGCCGTCGGGTTCACGGCGCGCCCGGTCCCGGGTGGCCAGCCAGCCCCCGACATGGGCGCGCCCGCTCTCCTCGGGCCGGTTCACGTACCTGGCCGTCACCGTGGGTCCGCGGACCCACAGTTCCCCGTCCCCGCCGTCCGGCACCGGTTCTCCGGCCGGGTCGCGCACCTCGACCTCGAAGCCGGGTACGGGACGGCCGACGGTGCCCGGGTGGTTGTGGTCGAAGCTGTTGGCGCAGAAGGCGTGTCCGGTCTCGGTGGAGCCGAGCTGTTCCAGGACGGGCGCGCCGAGCAGGCCGGTGACGCGGCGGGCCAGCCCGGTGGGCAGCGCCTCGCCGGACGAGACGGCGGCCCGTACGGACACGAAGCACGCCTCGTGCCCGTCCGCCCGCTCCGCGGCGAGGGCCGCGTACTGGCCGGGCACCGCGTACAGCAGGGTCACCCGGTGCCGCACGACCAGTTCGTCCACGGCGGCGGGCTCCGGGCGCCGGCCGGGGAGGACCGCGGAGGAGCCGGAGAACAGCGGGAAGACGAAGGCGTTGCCGAAGCCGTAGCCGGAGAACAGATGCGACAGCGACAGCGTGACGTCGTCGGGGGTGATGCGCAGCAGCCGTCGGGCGATGAGGTCGTGATACGCCTTCGGGTCGCCGTGGGTGTGCACGACGCCCTTGGGGCGGCCGGTGGTTCCGGAGGTGTACTGGACGAGGAGCGGGGCGTGGGCGTCGACCTGGTGCGCGGTGGCGGTGGGCAGGGCGGCCCCGCAGAGGGCGGCCAGCCGGTCGGCGGCGAGGCGGGCGCGGCGCGGGAACCGGTCGCCGAGGCCGGGACCGGTCACACACAGCACGGGCTCGCTGTCCTCGGCCAGGAACTCCAGTTCGGGCGGGGTGAGCCCGGGATTGACCAGGACCGCGACCGCCCCGAGGCGGGCGGTGGCGAGGAAGGCGGTGACCCAGGCGACGGAGTCGGGGAGGGCCAGGAGCACCCGGTCCCCGGGGCCGACCCCGTGCTCGGCGAGCACGGTGGCCGCCCGGGCCGCGAGATCGTGCACCTCGCCATGGGTCCAGCGGCGGTGGCCCTGGTGGAAGGCGGGCCGGCCGCTCCACCCACGGCGTTCCGCGAGCGCGGCGAGCTGGGCCGCGAGATTGCCGGGGGCCTCCGCCTCGGCCGGCGGCAGGGCGGGCCGGGGGGTGGTCATGGTCATCGTGCCGCCTCCTCGGTGGCCGGGGCGGAGGTGTGCTCGCGGTGGGCGCGCATCACGGCGGCGGTCTTGAGCAGCATCTCCTCGTACTCGGCGGCCGGATCGGAGTCGAGGACGATCGCGCCGCCGGCGCCGAGACCCATCAGGCCGTCGGCCAGTACGGCGGTGCGGACGACGAGACCGAGGTCGGCGGCGCCGCTGCAGCCGAAGTAGCCGAGGGCCCCGGTGTAGACGCCCCGGGCCTCGGTCTCCACCGCGCCGATGATCTCCATGGACCGCAGCTTCGGCGCACCGGTGACCGAGCCGCCGGGGAAGCAGGCGCGTACGCAGTCCACGGCGTCCGTGTCCTCGCGCAGCCGGCCCTCGACGATGGAGACGAGCTGGTGCACGGCCGCACAGGTCTCGGTCGCCATGAGCCGGGCGACCCGTACCGTGCCGGTCGCGCAGACCCGGCCCAGGTCGTTGCGGAGCAGGTCGACGATCATCAGGTTCTCCGCGCGGGTCTTGTCGTCCACGGCCAGCGAGTGCCGCAGCCGGGCGTCCTCCGCCGGGTTCGTGCCCCGGGGCGCGGTGCCCTTGACGGGCCGGGCCTGTGCGCTGCCGTCCCGGGTGATCCGCAGGAAGCGCTCGGGCGAGGAGCACGCCACGTCGAGGTCGCCGAACCTGAGGAAGGCCCCGTACGGCGCCGGGTCGACGCGGCGCAGCACCCGGTAGAAGCCCTGGGCGTCCTCGGGTGCGGGCAGCCGCGCGGCGTTGGTCAGACAGATCTCGTAGCTGGTGCCGGCCTCCAGCTCACGTCGGCAGGCGTCGATGTCGGCGAGATAGGCCGCACGGTCGCGCACCAGCCACGGCTCTGCGGCGGCGGCCGGCTCCGGCTCCACGGGGTCGGGGACGGCAGGGGGCTCTCCGGAGGAGACGAACGTGAGCCGGGCCGTCGCACTGTCGAGCCAGTCGGCGGCCTCCTGGGTGGCTGCCGGGTTGTCCTCCGCGACGCACACCGCGTAGGTGGCGCCCTCCTCGTGGTCCACGGCGATCAGCCGGTCCGCGAACAGCCAGCAGGCGTCGGGGGTTTCGGCCCGGTGCGTGTTGGGCGAGCCGCAGTCGGCCTTGGTCTCGTAGCCGAAGTAGCCGACATAGCCGCCGGTGAAGTCGAAGGGGAGGCCGGTGGCATCGACATGACGGGTGGCCAACTGCCGCTTGAGGTAGTCGAAGACGCTCGCCCGGACCCGGCGCACCGGCCGTCCGGGCCGCTCGATCTCGCAGACGCCGCTGTCGACGTCGTAGCGCACGAACTCGGCGAGCGGGCCGGTGCCGTCCCCGAAGAAGGAGAAGCGGGCGAGTCCGGGCTCGACGCGTGCGCTGTCGAGCCAGAAGGCCCGGGGGGCGTCGGCGCACATCCGGGCGAACGCCGCCTCGGCGTCGACGGCCGTGGCGAGCCGGCGGTAGTGGAGCCGGTGGGCGGGCCGGACGGTGCGGCGCGGGCGGGGGACGGAGGTCGCGGACTGCGGGATCGTGGTGTTCTTCGTACGGGTCCTGCGGGCTCGCTCGGCGGTCAGATTGCGGAAGTTGACAAGCATGCGGTGGCCGTAGTCGGTGAGCACCGACTCGGGGTGGAACTGCACGCCCCACAGCGGCCGGGTGCGGTGTCGGAGGCCCATCACGACCCCGTCCTCGGCCCAGGCGGTGGCCTCCAGGGTCTCGGGCAGCGGCTCGGCCACGGACAGCGAGTGGTAGCGGACCGCGGTGAAGTTCTGCGGCAGGCCCTGGAACAGGTCGCGGCCGTCGTGCCGGACCGTGGACAGATAGCCGTGCCGGGGCCGCGGCGCCGGAGTGACACTGCCCCGCTCCCCCACCGCGATGCCCTGATGGCCGAGACACACCCCGAGCACGGGTATGCCGGCCCTTGCGATCACTCTCGCTCCGATGCCGAAGTCCCGTGGCTCGGCCGGGTGTCCGGGGCCGGGCGACACCACCACGTTGTCGAACGCCGCCAGATCCGGCAGGTCCTCGACGGGGACGTCGTTGAGCACGACCACCGGCTCCTCGCCATTGACCTCGGCGATCAGCTGGAACAGGTTGTACGTGTAGGAGTCGTAGTTGTCGATGAGCAGGGTCTTCACCCGCCCACCTCCCTCGTGTCGGACTCGGGCCTGCCCGGGGCCGCCGCGCGGTCGTCCGCGGCAGGGCCCGCTCCCCGAGTGGAAGTCCGCCTCGCGGCCCGGCACCACCCGATGAGCGTCGGCGGCGGTAACGGGCTCCCTGAGGTCACATCGACGAGTACGCAGCGACGGCGGATCATGTTCAAAGCCCCCGGGCACGTCCAGGCGCCGGCCGCCCCCGCCCGGCGGGCCGCCGCCGCGCGGCGCCGGGGCCGAACGGGTCAGCAGATCCTGGGCAGTTGCTCCCCGATCGGCAGGTCGATCACCCGGGTGCCGCCGAGGCCGGTGCGGGCCACGACCATGCCCGGGTGCTCCACCACCGTCTCGCCGATGATCCGGGCCTCGGCGCCCAGCGGATGCGCCCGCATCGCGTCCAGGACGGCGTCGGCGTGCTGCCGCGGCACGAACGCCACGAGCTTGCCCTCGTTGGCCACGTACATCGGGTCGAGACCCAGCACGGCGCAGGCGTTGGCGACGGCGGGCGGGACCGGGACCTCCCGCTCGGTGATGACGACGCCGGTCCCAGAGGCGAGCGCGATCTCGTTCAGTACGGCCCCCAGCCCTCCCCGGGTGGGATCCCGCAGGACGTGCAGATCCGGGGTGACGGCGAGCATGGCGTCCACGAGTCCGCCGAGCGCCGCGCAGTCGCTCTCGATCTCCACGCCGAACTCCAGGCCCTCACGGACACTCATGATCGCCACACCGTGGGCCCCGATCGGGCCGCTGACGATCACGACGTCGCCGGGGACCACCCGCTGCGGCCGCAGATCGACGTCCGCCGGGATCAGCCCGATACCGGCCGTGTTGATGAAGACGCCGTCGCCGTGGCCGGCCTCCACCACCTTGGTGTCGCCCGTCGCCACCTCGACCCCGGCGGCCCGCGCCGCCGCGCCCAGCGCGTCGGCGACCCGGGCGACCGTCTCCAGTTCGACGCCCTCCTCCAGGATGAATCCGCAGGAGAGGTACGACGCCCGGGCACCGCTCATGGCGAGGTCGTTGACGGTGCCGTTGACCGCGAGGTCGCCGATGCTGCCGCCGGGGAAGAACAGCGGCCGCACCACGAAGGAGTCGGTGGAGAACGCCAGTCGCAGTCCCCCCAGCGACAGCGCGGCGGCATCGCCGAGCTGCGCCAGCGTGTCTCCTCCGTAGGCGGGCGCGAAGACGTCCCGCATCAGCTCCGCGGAGAGCGCCCCGCCGCCGCCGTGGCCCATGACGACGCGGGACTGGTCGCGCAGCGGGGCCGGGCAGGTCCAGGCCGCCGGGTCCACGGACGGCATGCGCAGATCGGTGGTGTCAGACAACGGGGGTCGCCTCCCGGGACGCGGGGGTCAGGTCCAGGCGCCGGTAGAGGTAGTACGCGGCGCAGGCGCCCTCGCTGGAGACCATCGTGGCTCCGAGCGGGGTGCGTGGGGTGCACAGGGTGCCGAACGCCTCGCACTCGTGCGGTTTGAGCAGGCCCTGCAGGACCTCTCCGCTGCGGCACTCGGCGGGTTCGCGGGTCCGGATGCCCTCCACCGCGAAGCGGTGCTCGGCGTCGTGGTCGCGGTACTTCGGGGACAGCCGCCAGCCGCTGTCGGGAATCACGCCGATGCCGCGCCAGGCGCGGTCGGCGACCTCGAAGACGTCCTCCAGCATGGCCTTGGCGGCCGGGTTGCCCTCGGCCCGGACGGCACGGGGGTAGGCGTTGTCGACACGGTGCTCGCCCCGTTCGAGCTGGGCCACGGTGCGGCGTACCCCTTCGAGGATGTCCAGGGGCTCGAATCCGGTGACCACGATCGGGACCCGGAAGCGCTCCGCCAGGTCCGGGTACTCGTCGACGCCCATCACGCTGCACACATGCCCCGCGGCCAGAAAGCCCTGGACGCGGCAGCTGGGCGACCGCATGATCGCCTCGATCGCGGGGGGCACCCGTACGTGCGACACCAGCATGCTGAAGTTCCGGATGCCGAGCCTGTGGGCCTGATGGACCGTCATCGCGTTGGGGGGCGCGGTGGTCTCGAAGCCGATGCCGAAGAACACCACCTCCCGGTCCGGGTTCTCCTGGGCGATGCGCAGGGCGTCGAGCGGGGAGTAGACCACCCTGACGTCCCCGCCCGCCCCCTTCACCTGGAACAGGTCACGGCCGGTGCCGGGCACACGCAGCATGTCGCCGAAGGAACAGAAGATCACGCCGGGGCGGGAGGCGATCTCCAGCGCCTTGTCGATGACCTCCAGCGGGGTCACGCACACGGGGCAGCCCGGGCCGTGGATCAGTTCCACCTCCTCGGGCAGCAGTTGGTCGATGCCATGGCGGATGATGGAGTGGGTCTGGCCACCGCAGACCTCCATCAGGGCCCAGGGCCTGGTCACCGTGGCGTGGATCTCGTCGAGGAGCCGGCGTGCCAGATCCGGGTCCTGGAATTCGTCGATGTACTTCACTGGCGTGCCTCCTCGCGCCCGGGCGGGAGCGTTCCGTCCGCTCCCGCCGCCGTTTCCCAGGGGTCGCCGAACTCCTCCTGCAGCATGCCGAGGGTTTCGAACAGTTCGAGCGTCTGCTTGGCCGACTCCTCGTCGAGGCGCTGCAGGGCGAAGCCGACGTGGACGATGGCGTACTCGCCGACCTGGATGTCGGGCAGGTACTCCAGGCACACCTCCTTGACGACACCGCCGAAGTCGACGGTGGCCATCCGGGTGCCGTCGCGTTCCTCGATGTCCAGCACTCTGCCGGGTACCGCAAGGCACATGGGCCTCTCCTCGCTGTGGATGGTGCGTCGCCCGGCGCTGCCGGGACGGTCGGTCAGTCGGGGACCCTGGTCCGCTCCCCCGTGCGGGCGGCCACCACGAGCTGGCCGAGGGCCAGACCGCCGTCGCCCGGGGGCACCAGGTGGTGGCGCAGCACGGTGAAACCGTCCGTGCTCAGGTCCCGCGCGCAGGCCGAGGAGAGCAGGGAGTTGAGGAACACACCGCCCGTGAGGGCGACCGTGTCCACTCCGTGCCGCTCCCGTGCCCGTACGCACATGGCACGGACAAGGGCGGCGACGGCCCGGTGGAAGCGGGCCGCGATCAGCTCCGCGGGCACTCCCGCGCGCAGGTCGTCGACGATCGCCGCGATCACCGGCGCCGGATCCGCCCGGACCGGGCCGCCGTCAGGCTCCGGGGGCCCCGTGGCGAAGGCGTAGGTGGCCGTGTCCCCGGCGGGGGCCCGCAGCGCGGCGGCCTCCAGTTCCACGGCGGCCTGGGCCTCGTACCGCGATCGGTGACGGACCCCCGCGAGGGACGACACGGCGTCGAAGAGCCGGCCCATGCTGGAGGTGGGGACGCAGCTCAGGTTCCGCTCCAACTGCCGCTCCAGCACGCGGCGTTCGTCCGGCGGGCAGACGTCCGCGCAGGGCAGTCCGGCCGACCAGTCGATGCCCGCGCGGCGCAGGTGCGCGAGGGCCATGCGGTACGGCCGGTGCACCGCGGCGTCGCCCCCGGGCAGCGGTGCGTACGCCAGATGCCCGAACCGCAGGAACCCGTCGTAGTCGGCGAGCAGGAACTCCCCGCCCCACACCGCCCCGTCGTCGCCGTAGCCGGTCCCGTCGAAGGCGACGCCGAGCACCGGCCTGCCGCCGTCGAGCCCGTGCTCGGCCATCGCGCCGGCGACATGGGCGTGATGGTGCTGGACCCGGACGACGGGGCGGCCCGCCGCATTGCGCAGGGCCCAGCCGGCGCTGCGGTAGGCGGGATGCCGGTCGGCGGCCAGCAGCCGCGGCCGCACCGGGGTGATCGACTCCAGCTGATCCACGGCGTGTTCGAAGGCCTCCTGGGTGGCGAGGTCGTCCATGTCGCCGATGTGGGCGGACAGCCACGCCAGCCGACCCGCGCCGAGGCAGAGCGTGTTCTTGAGGTCTCCGCCGACGGCGAGGGCGGGACGCACCTCGACCGGAAGGGGCAGCGGCAGCGGCGCGTATCCCCGGGCCCGGCGTACGAGCAGTGGCTGTCCGTCGCACACGCGCACCACGGAGTCGTCGCACGGCACATGGATCGGCCGGTCGTGGGTGAGCCAGGCGTCGGCGAGATGGGCCAGCCGCTCCAGCGCCTCCGCGTCGTCGGTCACGATGGGTTCGCCGGAGACATTGCCGCTGGTCATGACGAGCAGCCGGGGTCCCTCGGGGTCGCCGGGCAGCCCGAACAGCAGATGGTGCACGGGGGTGTACGGCAGCATGACGCCGAGGTCGGGGCTGCCCGGCGCGACGCCCTCGGCCGGGCGGGCGGCTCCGGGCGCGGTGGGGCCGTCGGTACGGCGGCGCAGCAGCACGATGGGCCGGGTGGCGCCGGTGAGCAGGGAGCGCTCCTCGGGAGCGAGCCGGACGAGGGGCTCGATGTCCTCGATGCTCGCGGCCATGACCGCGAACGGCTTGTCCCCCCGGGCCTTGCGGTACCGCAACCGGTCGACGGCCGCGGAATCGGTGGCGTCGCAGGCCAGGTGGTAGCCGCCCAGGCCCTTGACCGCCAGGACGGCGCCGCGCGCCAGGAGCCGCCGGGCCGCGGCGATCGGGTCCCCCTGCGGTCCCGGGCCCGGCGGGCCGCCCGCGTCCGCGCGGCCGGGGAGCAGCCGCAGCCGCGGCCCGCAGGCCGGGCAGGCGATGGGCTGGGCGTGGAAACGGCGGTCGCCCGGATCGGAGTACTCGCGGGCGCAGTCGGCGCACATCGGGAACCCGGCCATGGTGGTCTGGTCCCGGTCGTAGGGCAGGCCGGTGACGATGGTGAACCGTGGGCCGCAGTGGGTGCAGGTGATGAAGGGGTGGCGGTGGCGCCGGTCGCCGGGGTCGGCGAGTTCGCCGAGGCACGCGGCGCAGGTCGCCGTGTCAGCCGGGATCAGCGCCCGCGCGGGGCCGTCCGTCCGGGAGGCGCGGATGGCGAAGGCGGTGTCACCGGCGACGGGCACCTCCTGGTGCTGGACGCGGTCCACCCGGGCCAGCGGGGGCGCGTCCTCGGCGATGCGGTCGCAGAACCGGGCGACGGCTTCCGGTTCGCCCTCGATCTCCACGACCACGCCCTCGGGGGTGTTGGTCACATACCCGGACAGGTTCAGCGCGGTGGCGCGGGCATGGACGTAGGGCCGGAAGCCGACACCCTGCACCACACCTTGGACGGTGACCCTTCGGCGCAGCCCTGTGCGAACCGCGGCGGTCGTGGGGGGCGAACCGGTCACGAGCGGGGCTGTGCCATGGCGGCGGGGCCGTTCGTGTGGTCCTGGGCTCCGTCGCCGGTCCCGTCGTGCGCGTGGCCGGCGTGCGCAGCCGTGTGGTCGCTGTCGGCGTGGTCGTGGGTGTGCCGGTGCGGCCCACGGGCCATCACGGGCGTGTGGACGGGGGCGCCGGCCGCGGCCGCCAGGGCGCGGTCGAGCAGAAGACCGACCCCCACGTCACGGCGGGCCGAGGTCAGCAGCACCTCCACCCCCGGATTGACCCGCTCCACGTTCACGCGGAACGTCTCCTCGTCGAAGCCGACCGCCTCGGCGATGTCCGTCTTGGTGACCACGACCAGATGGGCGAGTCCGAAAGCGGTGGGGTACTTGAGCGGCTTGTCCTCGCCCTCGGTCACGGAGGCGAGCACCACCCGCAGCGTCTCCCCCAGGTCGTAGGAGGCCGGACAGACGAGATTGCCGACGTTCTCCACGAACAGCAGCCGTACCGGGTCGGGCAGCCACCCCTTCAGATGACCGGCGAGCATCCCGGCCTCCAGGTGGCACAGACCGTCGGTGAGGACCTGCTTGACCGGGACTCCCGAACGCGCGAGCCGTGCCGCGTCGTTCTCGGTCGCGAGGTCGGCCGTGAGCGCCGCGACCGGCACCGCGCGGTCCCGGGCCTCGACGAGTTCGCGTTCCAGGAGGGCGGTCTTGCCGCTGCCGGGGCTGGAGAGCAGGTTGACGACGGTGGTGCCACGGGCCGTGAGTTCGGCGCGCAGGGTGTCCGCGGCCCGGTCGTTCTTGGCGAGTACGGCCTGGTGCAGGTCGACCACACGGCACATGGTTCAGCACTCCTCAAAGATCGGTTCGCGGGTGGGTTCGGGCGGGCGGCCGTCCTCCCACCGCACACCGACGATCTGCAGTTCACGGCCGGACAGCAGGTCGGTGGTGCCCGCATCACAGCGCGGGCAGCTCAGCAGCGGGGGCATGCCGACGGCCCATTCGTGCGCGCACGGTGCGCAGCGGGCGCGTCCGGGCACGAAGTCGGTGACCAGTTCGGCACCTTCGAGCACGGTCCCGGCGCAGGCCAGTTCGAAGCAGAAGGACAGGGCGTCGGGGACGACACCGGCCAGTTCGCCCACCTGGAGTCGGACCTCGTGCACCGCCGTGACGTCACCGGCCCGCTCGGCCGCCTCTTCCACCTGGCCGATCACCGCCAGCGCGATGGACATCTCGTGCATGGGTCTCCGTCCCGGCGGGAGGGCGGGAAGCGGCCCCGTGGGACGGGGCGTGCGCGGCCCGCCGACTCCATTAGAGGTGAGGCACCGTCGGCTCGGTGCCCGGCACGCCGGGGCCGCCGGGCGGGTCCGCCGTTCGCCGCAACGGCTGGGGGCGGGACACCTCCGCTCAGCGTGCGGTGTCGTCCACGAGGGTCTCGGGCGCGGCGGCCTCGTCCGCCCGGGCCTGGGCCGCGGGAGCGCTCGTCGCCTCTGGCCGCAGCAGCTGTTCGATCATCCGGACGGCCCGGGGTACGGCGTCCGACACCGCCGGGCTGAGGCCGATGCGCTCCTCCACACAGGCGGGCTCGCACCCCACCACCACCGTGCGCCGTGGCGGCTGCCCGCCCGTGCCGGCGCTGAGCGTGGCGAGCACGGCGAGGACGGCGTCGGGGGTCATCCGGTGGCCGTCCATCGGCGCGCTCGGGGCACCGTCCGCCGCGGCCTCGTGCTCGATCACATACAGCGTGCCGGGATCCCCGCCGCGCGCCGTGGCGTCCACCAGCACCAGCATGTCGTAGCCGTCGAGGACCTGGTAGGCGAGATGCACTCCGCGCACCCCGATGTCCAGGACCTCGACATGCGCGGGCAGCCGACGGCCGCTCAGCGCGCGGACGGTCTCCACGCCGAAGCCGTCGTCCCCGAGGAAGACGTTCCCGATGCCGGCCACCAGAACCTTGCCGTTGTCGCCACCCGCGGTCATGTCTCGTCCTCCACGGGGGTCACCTCGTCGGTCCGGAAGTAGAGAAAGCTCCCCTGCGCCCGCCGGATGTCGGCGCCCGGGTCGCCCGCCACCGTCACCGCGAGATGCACCGAGCCGTCCACGTCGTGCAGCACGGACTCGACAGTCGCGGTACGGCCGCGCAGGAACAGATCCTGTGCGTCGGTGCGCCGCAGTCCGGGGCGGAGTCGCACCCGGCTCCCGGCTCGCACCGGGCGGCCGTCCACGACGACCTCGCCGGGGGCCGGGTCGACGTCCGCCTCGACCGCCGGGGCGCGCCGGGTCTCCGGCTGCACGACCCCGTACTCGTCGGGGAATCCTTCGGCGGACGCCGCCCCCGTCACCGCGCGCACGGTGCTCGGGGTGAGGGCCCCGTCGGCGGCCACGGGCGCGTACGACGAGCCGGGGCCGTCGGGGTGTGCCGCCGGGACGGCCGGATGGTCCCCGAGGATGACCGGCGAGGACAGCATCACGTCCGCACGGCCGGGTTCGCCGGCGAGGACGGGCCAGGTGTGCAGATTGCGGCAGGAAGTGATGGCGTCCTTCGCCCATTCGGGGGGTTCCGTCATCGACAGGAAGGACCCGGCGCTCAGTCCCAGCAGAAGATGGGTGGCCATCAGGGAGCGGGGCAGCGCCGAGCCCCGGTCGGCGGCCTCGCCGTCCGCGGGGGTCCAGGGGCTGGTGTTCTCGACGACGGCGGTGAGCCGCATGACCCGGAAGGGACCGTCGAGCCGGCGTGCTGACAGCCGCAGGGTGCCGTGGATCTCCTCGTACCGCCGTACCAGGCGGCCCACGGCCCGGCCGTCCGCGTCGAGGGCCGGCTCGCTCGCCTCCTCCGCCGGGCGGGCGAAGGCGAGCGTGACCCCGTCGCCCTCGACGAGTTCGGCCGGAGTCACGACCGCTTCGACGCGCTCCACGGTTCCCTCGTCCAGGGGAGCGAGGACGCGCTCCCCCAGCCGGAGTTCGGCAACCGTGGTGAACGTGCCGTCGGCCCGGGCCTGCTGGACCGTACGTCGCCGGGCGCGCAGGAACCGCAGCTCGACCGCCAAGGTGGCGTCCGCGCCGGGTTCCATCAGGCACTCGGTGTGCTGGAAGTCGTACTCCTCCTCGCGGTCGGCACCCCAGGCGGGCGGCACCAGTACCCCGAACTGCCGGCGCAGCCGGTGCTCGGCGGCGGACCCGCGGTACGGGTGGAGCGCACAGCCCTCGAAGAGGACGGTGTCGGCCACCCGCCGGGCGAGGGCGAAGCGTGCCTCCGTCTCCGGGGCGAACACGGTCACGCTCACAGGGCGGTCCTTTCGGGCGTGGGCGGGCCGCGAAACGCGGCACGGGGACGGCGGTCCCCGGTGAGCGACGATCCCCTGCGGACCGTCGGGCGTCTCGCCATCAGTCGGGCCGCCGTCGCACGGCGACGGTGAGATGCGGGGGCGTGCACGACGGTGTCTCCTTGCGGACGAACGCGCGCCGCAGCGCGTGGTAGGCCGCGCCCGGATCATGGAAGGTCCGGTACATCCTGGCCAGCTCCCGTTCCCGGAAGGCGGCGGGCGGCTCCTTGCTCTGCCGGAACTCCAGTTCCGCCTTCTTCGCCGCGATCCGGGACCGTGTTCCCGGCAGTGCCGCCAGCCTGGCGGCCAGCCGGCCGGTCTCCGCCGCGAAGTCCTGCGGCCCGCACTCGACCACCCGGTCGACGAGTCCGAGGCCCCGGGCCCGGGCGGCGCTCATCGGCAGGGCCTCGTCCACAAGCCGCTCGGCCACCGTGGCACCGACGCGACGGGGCAGGGTGTAGGTCCAGTACTCGGAGCCGTACAGGCCCATCAGCCGGTAGTGCGGATTGAGGACGCAGCCGGCCCGGCACCAGACCTCGTCGGCCGCGAGGGCGAGCATCACGCCGCCCGCCGCGGCGTTGCCGCCGAGCGCGGCGACGACCAGCCGGTCCGTGGTCGTCAGGACCGCCTCGACCAGGTCGTCGATGGCGTTGATGTTCGCCCAGGACTCGGCCGCGGGGTCGGCGGCGGCCTCGATGACGCCCAGATGGATGCCGTTGGAGAAGAAGTCCCGTTGACCGCCCAGCACCAGCACCGAGGTGGGGCGCGCACACGCGTCCCGGTAGGCGGCGAGCAGCCGCCGGCACTGGGTGGTGCTCATCGCGCCACCGGGGAAGGCGAAGGAGAGGAAGCCGGCGCCGCCCTCCTCGCGGTAACGGATGTCGGTCCAGTCGGGCCGTGCGGCGTCCGGGGCCACGGCTAGCTCGGGCAGCGGCGGCAGCCGGTCGCCGAGGGCCTGTACTGCGGGGAGCTTGATCGGGCGGGGCTGTCCCGGCACGCGCCGCCGGCGCAGTTCGGGAATCCACACGGCGCCGTCCGCGGTCGCCCGGCAGATCGCTCCGGCCCTGGTGGCGAGCAGTTCCCCGGGGGTTCCGTGCAGTCCCTCCGCGGGGTGGCCGCCGTGCAGGTACCACTCCTCGCCGAGCAGCACGTCGAGCACGCCGGGCTGGGAGTCGGCGGCGCGCAGCTTGCGGACGACGACCGGTGTCGGGTCCGCGGCCCAGTCGATCCGGCGGACGCTCTGGTCGAGGTACGGGCGGCTTCGCGCGACGCTCTGGGCGAGGGGGGTGTAGGTCCCGGAGGCGAAGCGCTCCACGGCCAGCAGAACGGCCGCGAGGGCCGTGTCGGCGATCTCGCCCCGGTACAGGTCGCTCTTGGACACCGGCGGCACGGGGCACGCCACGGACGCCCACACGGCACCCGAGTCCATCTCCTCCTCCGCCTGAAGAACCGTCACGCCCCATCGTGTGGCACCCTCTGTGATCGCCCAGTCCAGGGACGAGGGCCCGCGGTCTCCGAGGGGACCCGGATGGACGATGAGGCACGGGTACGCGCTCCACACCTCCCGGGGGATGGCCGTCTTCAGCATCGGTGCCAGCACGAGGTGCGGCGCGTGCCGCCGTACGGTGTCCGCCAGGGGGACGCCCGGCAGGGCGAGTTCCACCGCCACCGTGTGGCCCCGGTCGCGCAGCTCGGCGTGAACGCGCTGGGTGAGGCTGCTGAACGCGGTGGCCACGAGCAGGATGTGCACGGCGGACTCCCGGCGGACGGTGCGGGCGGGGTTGCCCGGCCGACTGCGATGGTCGGGCACGGCCGTTCCAGGCGTCAGCAGACTGGCTAGGAAGTCACTCGAAAGTGGGCGTGGCGCCGCCACTCGGCGGTGAGAGCGGCCGTCCCTCCCAGCGCGACGGATCAGGCGAGCGGGCCCGGCGGCAGGGCGCGGTCCCGCGGTCCGGGTCGCCTCGCGCACCGGGGAACGCACGGTCACCGCGGGTGATCTCTCGCCTCCCGCCGCCGGGGAGTGTAGACATGGCAGCATGGTCCGACTTCTGGGTCGAACCGGTCTCCGGTCGTCCCGTCGTCCGAGCGGTCCGCGTCGCCCGGACGCGCAGAGCCGCGCCGACCTGGTGTCCGCATCGGACGCCAGGGGGACCGCGCACCTGCCGCAGTCACCGTCCCCGCCGCCCTCTGAGGAGGAGCGGGAGACGGATCGGCGGCGCCCGGGGGCCCTCGCGGCACTGCGCTCGGCGCTGACCGGGCGCAGTGTCGCCGGACAGGTGTTCCTGCTGCACGTGATCATCGTGCTGCTGCTGGTCCTGACCGCGGTGGCGGCGCTGCTCCTTCAGGTGCGGCACGACACCACCCAGGAGGCCCGCAACCGTTCCCTAGCCGTCGCCGAGGCGTTCGCGAACGCCCCGGGCACCCGTGAGGCGCTGAGCAGTCCCGACCCGTCGGCGGTGCTGCAGCCGGCCGCCGAGGCCGCCCGTACCACGTCGAAGGTCGACTTCATCGTCGTCATGAACAACCAGGGGGTCCGTTACACCCATCCGGTGCGGGAGCGCATCGGCCGGCAGTTCGTCGGAAACCTCGAACCCGCGCTGGCCGGGACGCCCGTGATCGAGGAGATCAACGGCACCCTCGGCCGGCTGGTGCAGGCGATCGTCCCGGTCAAGGCGATGGACGGCAGGGTGGTGGGCCTGGTGTCGGCCGGTGTCACGACGGAACACGCGGGCGGAGCCGCGGCCCGCCAGCTGCCGCTGGTGCTGGCCGCCGCGGCCTCCGGCCTGGCCCTGGCCACAGCGGGCACGGCGCTGGTCAGCCGGCGGTTGCTGCGCCAGACGCACGGCCTCGGGCCGCGCGAGATGACCCGGATGTACGAACACCACGACGCGGTGCTGCACTCGGTCCGCGAAGGCGTGATCATCCTCAACGGCGACGGCGAACTCCTGCTCAGCAACGACGAGGCGCGGCGGCTGCTCGATCTGCCGGACGACGCCGAGCGACGGCATGTGACCGACCTCGGCCTGCCCTCCGACACCGCCGCGCTGCTGGCCTCCGGGCGCACCGCCACCGACGAGGTACGGCTGGTCCGGGGCCGGCTGCTGGCCATCAACCAGCGGCCCACGGACCGGGGAGGGGGCCCGCCCGGGAGCGTGGCCACCCTCCGTGACTCGACGGAGCTGCGTGCTCTGTCCGGCAGGGCGGAGGTGGCGCGCGAGCGCCTCACGCTGCTGTACGACGCCGGGGGCGCCGTAGGGACGAGCCTGAGCGTGCGGCGCACCGCCGAGGAGCTGGCGGAGCTGGCCGTCCCCCGGTTCGCCGACTTCGTCACCGTCGATCTGTACGAAGCCGTGCTGGAGGGCGAGGAGCCGGAGGCGGGGTCGGATCTGTGCCGCACCGCGTCCACCGGGATCGGCGAGAGCGCCCCCCTGTACCCGCTCGGGCACCGGATCCAGTTCGTGGCGTCCTCTCCGCAGGCCCGCAGCCTGCACAGCGGCAGGGCCGTCCTGGAGGCCCGGCTGGGCGACGCCCCGGGCTGGCTCGCGCAGGACATCGAGCGCACCACGGCTGTCGTGGCCTACGGGATCCACTCGCTGATCACCGCTCCCGTGCGGGCGGGGTCGCTGATCCTGGGCCTCGTCAACTTCTGGCGTTCCGAGAAGCCGGAGCCCTACGACATGGAGGACGTGGCGCTCGCCGAGGAGCTGGTGGCCCGTGCCGCGGTCGCCATCGACAACGCGCGCCGGTACACGCGCGAACACAGCATGGCGGAGACGCTGCAGCGCAGTCTGCTGCCGCAGCGGCTGCCCGAGCAGGGCGCCCTGGACATCGCCTACCGCTACCTTCCGGCGCAGGCCGGGGTGGGCGGCGACTGGTTCGACGTGCTGCCGCTGTCCGGCGCCCGGGTCGCGTTGGTGGTGGGCGACGTGGTGGGCCACGGCCTGCACGCGGCGGCCACCATGGGACGGCTGCGCACGGCGGTCCACAACTTCTCGGCCCTGGACCTGCCGCCGGACGAACTTCTCGGTCTGCTGGACGAACTGGTGGCCCGCATCGACCAGAACGAGATGGCCGAGGAAACGAGCGCCCCCGTCACGGGCGCGACATGTCTGTATGCGATCTACGACCCGGCCTCCCGGCGCTGCACCATCGCCCGGGCGGGCCATCCGCCGCCGGCCCTGATCCGGCCCGACGGCGAGGTCGGCTTCCCCGACGTGCCGGCCGGTCCGCCGCTCGGGCTCGGCGGGCTGCCGTTCGAGACGGCCGATCTGGAGCTTCCTGAGGGCAGCCGGCTCGTGCTCTACACGGACGGGCTCGTCGAGGACCGCGAGCGGGACATCGACGACGGACTGGAGCTGCTGCGCGCCTGGCTGGCGGATGCGGGACCGTCACCCGAGGACACCTGCCGGGCCGTCCTGGACGCCCGGCCGCCGTCCCGCTCCAGTGACGACATCGCGCTGATCGTCGCGCGCACCCGCGCCCTCGTGCCCGACCAGATCGCCGAATGGGACGTGCCGATGGATCCGGCGGCCGTCGGAGAGGTGCGGGCCTCGGTGACGCGGCGGCTGGCGGAGTGGGGGCTCGACGAGCTGAACTTCACGACGGAGCTGATCCTGAGCGAGCTCGTCACCAACGCGATCCGCTACGGCAGCCCGCCGCTCCATGTGCGGGTGGTGCGCGAACACAGCCTGATCTGCGAGGTCTTCGACGGCAGCAGCACCTCTCCCCATCTGCGCTACGCGGGCATGACGGACGAGGGCGGACGCGGCCTGTTCCTCGTGGCGCAGCTGGCCGAGCGCTGGGGGACCCGCTACACGCCGACGGGCAAGGTCATCTGGGCCGAGCAGCCGCTGCCCTGAGCCGGGCCCGGCCCCGGGGGGACTTGTTCGACTCTACGAACCTCTCGCATGACGGGTACCCATCACCCCTCGCTTCTGATAGGAAACCTTCCTATCAGTGCAACCACCCCCAGCCCCCCACCCTTGGAGTCCCCGTGGTGCATCGCTCCCCCGACGCGTCAGGCCCGACGCACACGTCCCGGCGCACCGTGCTCGCCCTCATCGGCGCGTCCCTGGCCGCCGCGCCGCTCCTGAACTCCCCCTACGCCTCGGCGGCACCCACGGCCGCCAGGGCCGTGGGGCTCGACGACCCGGCGAAGAAGGAGATCGCCATGAAGCTGGTCTCCAGCGCGGAGAACTCCTCCCTCGACTGGAAGGCCCAGTACAAGTACATCGAGGACATCGGTGACGGTCGCGGCTACACCGCCGGCATCATCGGCTTCTGCTCAGGCACCGGCGACATGCTCGACCTGGTCCAGCTCTACACCGACCGCAAGCCCGGCAACGTCCTCGCCAAGTACCTGCCCGCCCTGCGCGCGGTGAACGGCAGCGACTCGCACCAGGGGCTGGACCCGAACTTCCCCAAGGACTGGCGCAAGGCCGCGCAGGACACGGCGTTCCAGCAGGCGCAGAACGACGAGCGCGACCGGGTGTACTTCAACCCCGCCGTGCAGCAGGGCAAGACCGACGGGCTCGGGGTGCTCGGGCAGTTCACGTACTACGACGCCATCGTCATGCACGGCGACGGGGACGACCCGACGAGCTTCCGCAACATCCGCAAGCGCGCGCTGCGCTCGGCGAAGCCGCCGGCGCAGGGCGGCAACGAGGTGACGTACCTCAACGCCTTCCTCGACGCGCGGGTGTGGGCCATGAAGCAGGAGGAGGCCCACAGCGACACCAGCCGGGTCGACACCGAGCAGCGGGTCTTCCTGCGCAAGGGCAATCTGAACCTCGACCCGCCGCTCGACTGGAAGGTCTACGGGGACAGCTACCACATCGGCTGACCCCGGACCGCTACCGCAGCAGGGTCACGGTCAGCGGCCGGAACTCCACCCGCGAGCGTGCGCCGTCCACGGCCCAGGTCACCTCGACGCCGTCGTCGTCGGCCACCACGGCGGCGACGGCGTCCGCCGGGGGCGCGGGCCGGGGCTCGGCCGTGAGCACGGCCAGGCACAGATGCACCGAGGTGCCCCCGGCCCGCCCGCGCAGCCGGGGCACCCGGGCCCAGCGGGTGTAGGCCGTGCCCTGGGGCGCGGGCACCGGTTCCGGGCCCTCGTCCCAGCCGTGGAGCCCGTGCAGCACCGACACCAGGGGCTCCTCCGGCCCGGTGGCCCAGCCCGTTTGGGTGACGCGGGCCCCGTCCGGGGCACCGACCACACGATGGACCCGCAGTTCGCAGCGCCCCCGGACCACCGTCACGCTCTCCACCCGCAGGCCCGGCACCATCGGCGGTCCGGCGGCGAAGACGGGCCGGTGCCAGGACGCCGCCCACCCCCAGCCGTCCCCGTGCCCGGCGCCCAGGGGCTGGATACGGCACCGTACGCTGCCCCGGCCGTCCACCTCGACGGACAGATGGTTGTCCGCGATGTTCCCCGGAGCCGTGGGCCCGGTGCGGGTCGAGTAGGCCTGGCGCCCGTAGTGGGGATCGTCCTCGGCCGCCGACTCGCCCTCGTGGGGACGTACATGGTCGCTGCCGTGGTTGTGCAGCCGTACGATCCCGTCGGCGCCCGTCGACTGCACGAGCAGCCCGGGTGCCGGCAGGGCGAGCACCCGGTCGGACCCCTCTGCGGGCGCGGGCTCCTCCCGGGCCGTCCACAGCGGATGGTCCTCGGGCGCCAGCAGGGACACGAACGCCTTCGAGGCCCAGTACGGGGACGCCGGACCCGAGTAGCTCTGGAGGGTGGCGTCGTGGGGGCCGTACCAGCCGAGGGCGAACAGCCCGTCGTCGGTCAGTGCGCCGCGGTCCAGGAAGTGGCGCAGACCGCCGTTGACCAGGCGCCGGGAGGTGCCGGGGGGCAGCGGGGTGTGGCCGGTCAGGGCGCCCAGGCCGACGGCCGCCGTGGCCGCGAACCGGTAGGTCAGCGAGCGCCCGAAGTGCAGCGGCGCGCCGTCCGCGCCGAACATCAGCGAGAAACCCTCCAGATGCTCCCGCAGCCGGGCTCCGTGGTCGGTGGCGGGTTTCCCGTCCCCGGCGAGGTGAGCGTCCAGCACCGGATACAGATGCAGGGCCCAGCCGTTGTAGTGGTCGAAGGCGCGCCCGTCGCCGTCCGCGTACCAGCCGTCGCCGCGGTACCAGCCCTCCAGCAGGTCCAGCGCGCGCCGCCGGGCCGCCGCCGTCTCCGCGTCGCCGCGGCCCACCGACTCCAGGAATCCGGCGACCGTGAAGGGGAAGAGATACCAGTTGTTCGGCGCGGGCGTGTGGCGCAGCGCCCCGCGCAGCCACTCCTCCGCCCGGTCCTGGACGCCCGCGTCGAGGTTCTTCCACAGCCAGGGAGCGGTCAGTCGCAGTCCCAGGGCGACCGACGCGGACTCCACCATCGGCTGACCCTGCACATCGTGGTCCAGGACCAGCGGCCAGGACTCGGCGTCGTCCCGGCCGGGCGTACGGGTACCGGCGGCGAGCCCCGCCGCGTACCGCTCCAGCCAGCCGTGCGGGTCGCTTCCGCCGGCGCCCGCCACCCGGAAGGCGGCGGCGAGGAACGTACGGGCGTAGCCCTCCAGCCCGTCGGACCGCACCCCGGAGCGCGAGGGCCGTCCGGGCAGGTCGAGCAGAGCCCGGCCCGGTGTGCTCCAGCGCCAGGCGGCGGCCAGCAGTCCGTCCGCCACGGCCTCCCAGTGGGCCCTGGTGTATCCCGTGTACGGGCTCGACTCCCAATCCTCCGGAGGCAGTTCGAAGGGGATGCTCACGCCTGGAACGCCAGCCTCTCGCGTCGTACGGGGTGCAGGAACCCGGCACCGGACGCCCAGCGCGCGGTCTCGGCGAGGGCGAGGTCGGCCAGCCGCCGCCACTCGTTGCCCTCGGAGCCGGCCAGGTGCGGGGTGATGAGGACGTTGTCACAGTCCCACAACGGGTGCCCGGGAGGCAGCACTTCGGGATCGGTCACATCGAGCACGGCCCGGACGCGCCCGGCCAGGGCTGCGTCGGTCAGCGCGTCCTGGTCGACGACCGCTCCGCGCGCGGTGTTGATCAGTACGGCCCCCGGGCGCAGTGCGTCGATCTGCCGCCGGCCGACCAGACGGCGGGTCGCGGGCAGCAGCGGCGTATGCACGCTGACGGTGTCGGCCCGCGCGAACAGCTCGTCCAACTCGACCTGCTCGACACCCAGTTCGGCCGCGCCCGGGCCGGTGACGTACGGGTCGTACAGCAGCACGTCGAGGTCGTGCGGGCGCAGCAGCTCGATGACCCGGCGGCCGGTGCGCGACGCGGACAGGATGCCCACGGTGCGACGGTGGTTGCCGACGGTACGGGGGGTGCGCAGCGAGTCGTCGCGGCTGCGGGTGGCGCGGTAGTCGCGGGCGCGTTCCAGGACGTCCTTGCCGGTGAGCAGGATCATCGCGAGGGTGTACTCGGCGACCGGGAGGGCGTTGACGGAGGCCGCGGAGGACACCTCGATGCCGCGTTCCCAGCAGGACTCGGTGATGTGCCCGCGGACGCTGCCCGCGGTGTGCACGACCGCGCGCAGCCGGGGCGCCGCCCCGAGCACGTCCCGGTCGAGCGGAGGGCAGCCCCAGCCGGTGACCAGCAGGTCGACATCGGCGAGGACGGCCCGGGCCCGCGGTGTGGTGAGGTCGTCGAGGACGGGCGGCGGGGCGAGGTCGCAGATCGCGGCGAGGGCGTCGAGGGTCTCGGCGTCGAGGACGGCCGCGGCGGCCTCCCGCGACATGGCGAGGGCGGCACGGGGGCGGAAGCCGGGGCCCGGCACGGCGGCGGTCAACGGGGAGTCGGTCATCTCGGGGCGGGAACTCCTCACGGGTGCGGCGAACCGGGCTGCTTGCCGGCAACGGCGGTCAGCCCACTGCGCCAGAAGCGCCGCAGCGCACGGCACGGCTGCCACACACGGCTGGCCTTCTCCCCCTTCACTGGTCCGGGCAGCGGCGGCATGACTCCTCCATCCCCAGGCCGACTGATTTTCCCATCCGATCAGCCGGGCTCCAACAGTGCGTCAGGAACTATCGGCGGCGCCGAGCCGAGCAGCTCACCGAATCGTTCACCCGAGTCGGGGGTCAGCGGCCCGGCGTGGTCGATTCCGAGCCGCTGCGCCAGTTCGCGGACGTTCAGGCGGACGGCCGCTTCCACAAGCCGGGCATGGCCCTCCGTCGCGTCGCGGGTGCGCCGACAAACGGCCGCCCCCAGCAACACCCCGACGAGACCTGATGTCTAGGCGCAGTACAGCCTCACCAACGTCCTGAAGTGGCTCTGGGACAACATCATCGGCCCGGTTCTCGATGCGGCTACCACGGACCCCCTGCCGACGGCACGCCGTCGCCTCGACTGTGGTGGGCGCCTGGCGGATACCTCGGCCTGCTGCCGCTGCACGCCGCCGGCCACCACGACGACCCCACGAGCGGCCGGACGGTCATGGACCGCGTCGTATCGTCCTGCACGCCCACCATCCGGGCGCTGCGTCACGCGCGACTGCGACAGGCCGCGGCCGGTGCCCGCCGGCTCAGGCGGAGAGCCGGTCCAGTTCCTCACCGATGGCCCGCCGCACGGCGTCGTGCGCGGGCCCCAGCTCATACCGCTCGTCCGTCCACCGCGCACGCGGGTACAGCCACACCGGCCGCCCCACGAGGTCCCCGGGCTCCCATGTGTATCGGGGCCACACATGCGCGTGCAGAAACCCGTCAGTGTTGCCGAGGATCTCCAGATTGACCCTGCGGAAGGCCGGATCGAGCCGCCCGCAGGCCCGTTCCACGGCCTCGCCCAGCCGGTCCATGTCGGTGAGGAACACCGATCGTCTGCTCCGCGGGAGCTCCGACAGGCGTCGCACCGCCGGGTCGTCCGCCAGGAGCACCGAGTACCCCGGCAGAAACTGGACGTCCCCGATCACCGCGAATCCCGCGTCCAGCCGGCGTATCACCGTCGGATTCCCGCCCCGGAGCGCACTGCCGATCCGGTCCTTGCGCCAGTCGTCCGTCACGACCGGGGACTTTACGCGGAGGCCGCCGCTCCTGGCCCGCGTAGCCTTGAGGCATGGTGTCGAGGACCGCCGAGCACCATGTCGTTCTGCCCCTGGTCGAGGCACGATGGCTGAGTCAGGCCTTCGCCCACTGGCCCTATGAGCCAGGGATCGTGCAGGCCCTGCTGCCGCCGGGGCTGACCGTCGACACGTTCGAGGACGCGGCATGGGTCGGGTTCACGCCGTTCGTGATGTCGGATCTGCGCCCCGGCGGTCTGCCGCCCCCGGGGTGGTCCTTCCCGGAGACCAACCTGCGCACCTTCGTACGCCACGCCGACGGCCTGGACGGCCTGTGGTTCCTGTCCCTGGAGGTCGGTACGGCCGTCATGCTCGCGGGCTGGGCCATCGGCGCGCCCTATCACCTCGGCGCGCTGACCGTGCACAAGGAGGACGGCGCCGTGCGCTACGCCGGGGTCCGCCGCGGCGGCCACCCGTCCTACGGCCTGACGGTCCGCCCCGGCGCACCGGTCGCCGCCGGCGCCCTGGACATCTGGCTGACCTCCCGGTGGCGTGCCTTCACCCGCACCGGCCGTGTGCTGTGGCAGACGTCCGTCGACCACGAGCCCTGGAGGTTGTGCCGGGCCGATGCGGTGGACCTTCGCGAGACTCTGACGGCGGCGGCCGGCCTCCCGGCGCCGTCCGGTCCCCCGGTGCTCCACTACTCTCCGGGAGTGCACGACGTACGGTTCGCTCCGCCCCGTCCCGCTACCCGGGCCCGCCGTCCCGGCCGCTGATCCCGGGCCCGTCCGCGACGGACCGGTCCGCCTCGTCGAACGCCTCCGCCGAGACCTCGACCCCCGTGCGGACGCGATCCCGCGCGGCCGCCCCGAGGGCCACGGCCCCCGCGGCATAGGCGCAGCCCAGCAGGGCCGGCGCCCGTGGACCGGGCAGTTTCGACTCCAGTGCCCGCAGCGCGGTCTCATGCGCGGACCACAGCGCCAGCACGCCGAACCCCCCGGCGGCGCCGAGCAGCGCACCGCCCGCGCCGATCCGCCGCAGGGCTGCTCTGAGCTCACTCTGCACCGCGAGGATCTCGTGACGGACCAGTTGCGCGGTGTCCTGGGCCAGTCGGGCCGCCGCGTCGCCCACGGTGGGCCTGCCCTCCGTCGAGTCGCCGCCTTGCACATGCATCGCTGCCGCCTCCGCCTCCGTCTCGCTGCGCACCGGCTGCCGGGCCCGTCGGCGCCGAGGCCCACGGCCGGGGTCCCTCTCCCGCAGTACCCCGCCAGGCCACCCCGTCACTCACCCAAATGCATCTAATACGCGCCTCACGCAATAAAAGGTGTGATCGTTGTAAACGAATGCCCTGCAGATAGTCAGTCAGCGAGGAGCGACGGTGAGCGAGCCTGACCTGAAGCGCGGTAGCGCACGCGATGCGGATCCCGCGTTCGAGGAGGCGTGCGCGGTGGCCGACGCGGTCCTCTACGAGGGATATCTGCTCTATCCGTACCGCAGATCCTCCCCCAAGAACCGGGTGCGCTGGCAGTTCGGCATCCTCGCGCCGCGCGCCTGGGCCGAGGCGTACGGCCCGGTGGCTCCCGGCCTCTCGGGGTCCGTGGAGTCCTGGTGGCAGCAGACCGAGTGCGTGCTGCGGGCCGAGCCCGATGCCGTCGTACGGGTACGGGTGCGCTATCTGCAGACGCAGGACCGGAGCGTCGAGCGCCGGACCGAGGACGGCCACCATGTACCCGTCGACGGCCTGGAGGCCGCCGGCACCGTTCATCTCTCCTTCGAGGAGGCGGTGCCACGTGAGACGGATCTGGTCGTTCCGCTCGTGGATCTGCTGGCCGCGGACCGGGAGTTCGACATCGGCGCTCCCGGTGGCGAGGAGACCGAGCAACTGCCCGCGGGTGCGGGACGCCTGGTGCGCCGACGCCGTCCCGTCGAGGCGCGGACGACGCTGAGTGCCGAGCGGCTGCCCGGCCCCGGCGCCCTGTACCGGCTGCGGGTGCGCACGGAGAACACCGGCCGGTCGACACCCGCCGGGGCGCCGCGGGACGAGGCCCTCGGTCATGCCCTGGTCGCGGCGCACACGTTCGTCGGCGGTACCGGGCTGAGCCTCTTCTCCTCCATCGATCCGCCCGACGAGGTCGCGGAGTTCGTACGCGACTGCCGCAATGTGCACACCTTCCCGGTGCTCGCGGGCGCGGCGGGATCCGACGGCCTCGTGCTGTCGTCGCCGATCATCCTGCCCGACCATCCGCAGGTGGCACCGGAGAGCCCCGGCGACCTGCATGACGCGGCGGAGATCGACGAGATCCTCACCCTGCGGACGCTGTTGCTCACGGACGACGAGAAACGGGAGGCACGCGCCACCGATCCGAGAGCCGCCGGGATCCTCGACCGGGTGGAGACCATGCCGCCGGAGGTCTGGGCCCGCCTGCACGGAGCCATCCGCTCACTGGCCCCCGCCACCGCGTCCGGCCCGGCCCCGGCTCTCTCCCCTACGGACGGCTCTCCGGCCGCCGGCGTTCCGACCGAAGGCGGCGGCGAAGCGTGCCCGCACGTCCTCGGACCGGGCGGGCAGGCGACCGCCGTCCTGGACCAGGAAGGGTGTCATGGACGCCATCGAGTTGCTGAAGCATGACCACCGGATGGTCGAGCAGTTGTTCCGCGACTACCGCTCCGCCGCCTCCGGCCGGCAGCGCCGGGCCGTGGTCGAGACGCTGGTCCAGGAGCTGTCCCGGCACACCGCGCTCGAGGAACTGATGGTCTATCCGCTGGCCAAGAGGGTTCTGCCGGACGGAGTGCAGGAGGTGGAGGAGCTTCTCTCCGAGCACATGGCGGCCAAGAAGACGCTTCTGGCCCTCGACAAGTTGTCCGTGGACGACGACCGCGAGGAAGAGCTCGTCGAGCGGCTGCGCCAGGAGATCGACGACCACGTGCACGAGGAGGAGGGCGAGTTGCTGCCCCGGCTCCGCGACGCCTTGTCCGAGCAGGACCTGGACCGGCTCGGAGAGCTCCTCACCCAGGCGAGGCAGACCGCGCCGACCCGACCGCATCCACACGCACCGGACGAGCCCCCCGCGCTGTCGCTCGCCGGACCGGTGGCCGCGGCCTACGACCGACTCCGGGACCGACTGCAAGGGAGGCCGAGGACATGACCAGCGAACGCGGGACCACGGAGGTCAGCCGCCAGCCCGCCAGGGCCGAGGACAGGCAGGGCTTCGACGAGGTGCACATTCTGTGGATCTCCGAGGGCATGAGCTGCGACGGCGACACCGTGGCGATGACTGCGGCCGGCCAGCCGGGGATCGAGGACGTCGTCCTCGGACTCGTCCCGGGTCTGCCGAAGGTGAACCTGCACAACAAGGTGCTCTCCCCCAGCCTGGGCGGCGAGGACTTCCTCGCGCCCTTCCGGGCGGCGGCACGCGGCGAACTGGAGCCGTTCGTGCTGGTCATCGAGGGCTCCATCCCCAACCAGAACATCATCGAGGGCGACGGCTACTGGACCTCGTTCGGCAACGATCCGGAGACCGGCAACCCGCTCACCCTGAACTGGTGGCTCGACCATCTCGCCCCTAAGGCCTGGGCAGTCGTCGCCGCGGGCACCTGCGCCACCTACGGCGGGATCCACGCGATGGCGGGCAATCCCACGGGCTCCATGGGCCTTGCCGACTATCTGGGCTGGGAGTTCAGATCGCGGGGGGCGCTGCCGATCATCAACGTGCCGGGCTGCCCCATCCAGCCGGAGAACTTCATGGAGACGCTGACCTGGCTGCTGTACCACGCGGCCGGCTCGGCGCCGCCGCCCCCGCTGGACCATATGCTGCGCCCGCAGTGGCTGTTCGGGAGGACGGTGCACGAGGGCTGCGACCGCGCCGCCTACTACGAGCAGGCCGACTTCGCCAAGGACTACAACTCGCCCAAATGTCAGGTGAAGGTGGGCTGTTGGGGTCCGGTCGTCAACTGCAACGTACCCAAGCGCGGCTGGATGTCGGGCGTGGGCGGCTGCCCGAACGTCGGGGGTGTGTGCATCGGCTGCACCATGCCCGGATTCCCGGACGCGTTCATGCCGTTCATGGACGAGCCGACGGGCGCCACCATCTCGTCGGCCCTCATCCGGCCCTACGGGGCCGTGATCCGCAGGCTGCGCGGCATCACCAACATGGCCGTCAACCGCGAGCCCAGGTGGCGTCATGACAAGGGCGAGTTGACCAGCGGTTACGACCCCTACTGGCGCCCCACGGAGGGCATGAGCGAGAGAGCGAGGAAGACTCGGACATGACGGCAACCGAGGCGCGGGGCACCGCACGCAAGCCTGCGCAGATCGTGGACATGTCGTGGGATCCGATCACCCGGATCGTCGGCAATCTCGGCATCTACACGAAGATCGACTTCGCCAACCGGGAGGTGGTGGAGTGCCACAGCACTTCGTCGCTGTTCCGGGGCTATTCCGTCTTCATGAGGGGCAAGGACCCGCGCGACGCGGGCTTCATCACCTCACGCATCTGCGGGATCTGCGGCGACAACCACACCACCTGTTCCAACTACGCCCAGCAGATGGCCTACGGCGTCAAGCCACCGCCGCTCGCCGACACCATCGTCAACCTGGGCGAGGCGGCCGAGTACATCTTCGACCACACCATTTTCCAGGACAACCTGGTGTTCGTGGACTTCTGCGAGGCCATGGTCAAGTCCACGAACCCGAGCGTCCTGGCCCGGGCGGAGCGCACCGAGGCACGCAACGGCCACATCCACGGCTACCGGACCATCGCCGACATCATGCGCGCCTTCAACCCCTTCGAGGGGGAGGTGTACAAGGAGGCGCTCAAGGTCAGCCGGATCACCCGCGAGATGTTCTGCCTGATGGAGGGACGCCATGTCCACCCCTCCACGCTGTACCCGGGCGGGGTCGGCACGATGCCGACGCCGACCACGTTCACCGACTACCTCTCCCGGCTGCTGCGGGTCCTCGACTTCGTGAAGAAGGCCGTCGTGATGAACGACGACGTCTTCGACTTCTTCTACGAGGCGCTGCCCGGCTACGAGGAGGTGGGCCGCCGCCGGATCATGCTCGGCTGCTGGGGCGCCTGGCAGAACCCGGACGTGTGCGACTACCGCTACGAGACGATGAGTGAGTGGGGCCGGGCGATGTATGTCACCCCCGGTGTCATCGTGGACGGCAAACTCGTCACCAACGACCTCGTCGACATCAACCTCGGCATCAGGATCCTGCTGGGCAGCTCGTACTACGACGACTGGGCGAACGAGGAGCCGTACGTCACCCGCGATCCGCTGGGCAATCCCGTCGACATGCGCCACCCGTGGAACCAGACCACGGTGCCGATGCCGCAGAAGCGCGACTTCGACGGCAACTACAGCTGGGTGATGAGCCCGCGCTGGTACGACGGCAACAGCGGCGACCACCTCGCCCTGGACACCGGCGGCGGCCCGCTGGCGCGGCTGTGGTCGACCGCGCTCAACGGGCTGGTGGACACGCCGTACGTGAAGGCCACGGGGCACAGTGTGCGGATCTCGCTGCCGAAGAGCGAGAAGCTGCCGGAGACGACGCTGGAGTGGAAGATCCCCAAGTGGAGCAACACCCTCGAACGCGACCGGGCCCGGCCGTACTTCGTCGCCTATGCCGCCGCCATGGCCTTCCAGTTCCTGGAGAAGGCGATGGCCGCCGTCCGCGCCGGTGAGACCAAGGTCTTCGAGAACTACGAGGTGCCCGACGAGGCGATCGGTTGCGGCTTCCACGAAGCGGTGCGCGGTGTGCTCTCCCACCACCTGGTGATCAAGGACAAGAAGATCGCGAACTACCACCCGTACCCGCCGACCCCGTGGAACGGCAGCCCCCGGGACATCTACGGCACCCCCGGCCCCTACGAGGACGCCGTCCAGGGCCAGCCGATCTTCGAGGAGAACGGACCGGACGACTTCAAGGGCGTCGACATCATGCGCACCGTGCGCAGCTTCGACCCGTGTCTGCCCTGCGGAGTGCACATGTACCTCGGCAAGGGCAACACCCTGTCCAAGCTGCACTCACCCACCTACGGGGCGGCTCATGCCTGAGACGGTACGGCTCGACGAGGCAGCGGTCGCGGAGCGGCTGTCGCGCGTCGACCGCCTGCTGGACCAGATCCAGGACGCGCCCGGTCCGATGACCGGCGCGGCGGTCGAGGCCGTACAGGCCCTCACCGAGATCTACGGCGAGGCACTGGCCCGGGTGCTGGACGGTGCCGACGGGCCGCTGGTGGAACGCATGGCCGAGGACGAGCTGGTCGGGCATCTCCTGGTGCTCCACGGCATCCATCCGGAGCCGCCGGAGCGCCGGGCCGAGCGTGCCGTCGCCGGGCTGCGGCCGGCGGTGCGCGAGCGGGGCGGTGACATCGAACTGGCCTCGGTGGAGGAGGGGGTCGCCCGGGTACGTGTGTCGGCCAAGGGGTGCGGGACGTCGTCCGCCGCCCTGGAGGACGCGGTCCGCGAGGCCGTGCTCGCCCTGGCACCCGAACTCACCGCCGTCGAACGGGCACCGGGGGACGACAAACGGCGGACCGCCTTCGTCCCGGTCGAGTCGCTCACCCTGCGTCCCGCGTCCGCCGGAGGTCGGTCATGACCTCCGGCGCGCTGGCCCGGGTCATCCGCTCCGCCGCCGACCGGCGGTCGGACGCGGAGCGGTGCGACCTGTGCGGCGCCGAGGTGTTCTCCGGGCACCGGCATCTGTTCGAGACGGGCCGGGAGGCGGTGCTGTGCGCGTGCCGGCCCTGCTCCGTGCTCTTCGTCGAGGAGGGCGCGAGCGAAGGGCGCTACCGGCTGGTGCCACGGCGCAGGGTGCGTCTCCCCCCGGTGGACACACAGGGGCTGGGCGTTCCGGTGGGGCTGGCCTTCTTCGTCCGCCACGCGGACGACACGGTGACCGCGCATCTGCCGAGCCCGGCGGGCGCCACCCGCTGGGAGGCGGACCAGGCGGCCTGGCGCGATGTCGTCTCCGGCTGCCCGCAGCTCGCCGGCCTCGCGGCGGACGTGGAAGCACTGCTGGTGAACACCGCCCACGGGGCGCGGGAGCACTGGATCGCTCCGGTCGACGACTGCTTCCGGATGGTGGCCGTCGTCCGACGGGAGTGGCGGGGTCTGTCCGGCGGCAGCCGGGTGTGGCCCGCCGTCGGGCAGTTCTTCGCGGAGCTGACCGAACAACCGCAGTAACCGGCAAGGGAGCAGACGATGGGAAGGATCCGAGTAGGCAAGGCGCAGGTGCATCCTGATACGCCCCAGCACGTCTCCGGACTGCACCAGGGCAACAAGGGCCCGAACAAGCGGCAGACCGGTCACCACAAGGACGGGACCGCCGACGCGCGGCGCTCGACCGGGGTGCACTGGAGGGCGCACAACGCGATCACGAAGACCATGCCGAACCTCCCTCCGGGATGACTCGGCCTCCACGGCCGCGCCCGGACGGGCGCGGCCGCCCAGACGAGAGGAGTTGGGGATGACGGCCAAACGCGTGCTGATCGCCCAGGGGCTGCTGGTGGGCGCCGTTGCGCTGACGCTGCTCGCCAGGGAACTGCCCGGACTGGTCCGTGAGGTCAGGATCTGGCGGATGGTGGGAGTCCGCACCGGCTCCCGGCACACGTACTGAGCGTCCCGCCGCCAGGCCTCACGCACATCACGGCGGACCGCACCCGCCCGGCGCGCCTCACCGCGACGGGAGCGGTCCGTCGGCGTGCCCCGGGGCCGTGCCGATGCCGTCGCCGGGCACGGCCGTGGGCGTCCGGCCGCGTCGCCGCACCGGCGTCGCGCCAACTGCCGTTCGGAGCTGGGGGGATGTGCGGTCATGTCCCCCGAATGGCCCCCTCTGTCCCGCGCGGACGGCTCGGGCGAGGTCTCCTGGAAGGGGAGAGGCATCCGTCAAAGGAGCCGATCATGTATGAGATGTGTGCGGGCCCCGAGAAGCCCGGCGGCGTGCTGGTGTGGCACGTCATGGTCAAGCAGACCACAACGACCCTGTGCGGGCAGCGGCTTGTCGAGGCGGTGGACGCGGCCGGCGCCCAGCAGGCCGGTCACTGTACGGCGTGCATGGCGTCGTTCGCGAAGCTGATGACGACCCCGCCCGGGACCGGTCCTTCGCCGGTCACCACGCACGACAGAGTCTGATGCCCGGCCGGGCGAGGTTCTGCCGTCAGGTCAGTCAGGTCACGGTCTCGGCCGTGGCCTGTGCTTCGACGATCAGCAGGAGCAGGGCGGTGTCGTCGGTACGGTCGCCCGAGGGCTGGGCCTGCGCGAGCAGCGCGTCGGCGATGCCGTCCAGCGGGCCGCAGGCCTCGGAGAGCACGGCCGCGAGTTCCGCGATGTTGGCGTCGTGGTCCCTGTCGTGGGTCTCGACGAGTCCGTCGGTGTACGCGGCCAGCAGGGTGCCGGGACACAGGTCGACCTGCGTGGTGGGGTAGTCCGCCGCGGGGTCGACGCCGAGCAGGGGACCCGGCGGCAGGTCGAGCACGTCACTGGGCCGCCCCGGGGGACGCAGCAGGGGCGGGACATGGCCGGCGGTCGCCAGGTGTCCGCGGTGGCCGGCGATGTCGATGTGCGCGTACAGACAGCTGGTGAGCAGGTCCGGGTCGAGGTCGGTGAGCAGGCGGTTGGTGCGGGCGAGTACTTCGCCCGGGGCGGCGCCCGCGACGGCGTAGGCGTGGACGGCGGTGCGGACCTGCCCCATCAGACCTGCGGCGCTGACGTCATGGCCCTGGACGTCGCCGATGATGGCGGCGGCCTCCGTCTCGGAGAGCCGGATGAGGTCGTAGAAGTCGCCGCCGACGTCCATGCCGTGACTGGCGGGAAGATAGCGGGCGGCCATCTGGAGTCCCGGTATGCGGGGCAGGGTGCGGGGCAGCAGTCGGGCCTGGAGGCCCTCCGCCAGTTCCTGGGCGGCGTCGTACTGCCGCGCTCGGTCCAGGGCCTGGGCGATCAGGGCGCCGATGGAGGTCAGGGTCGTACGTTCCTGGAGGCTGAACACGTGCGGGCGCTCATAGCCGACGACGCAGAGGCCGACGGCCCGCCCGGAGACCATGAGCGGCAGCAACGCCCACGCGCCCATGCCGTCGTCGAAGTCGGCGGTCCGGGGATACACCGTCCGCAGCTCCTCCCGGTCGGAGAAGAAGGCGGGCACGCCCTGGCTCAGCTCCAGGGACGGCGCCCCGGCGGTCAGCCCCGGCACGGCGACGATGTCCGAGACGAGGGGGACGTGGTCGAGGAGGTCCATCACGTTCGGGTTGAAGCCGCGGTGGCCCACGATCCGTACCCGCCCCGCCTCCGAGACGAGCAGCGCGAAGGCCTGCGCACGCAGGGAGAGCATGAGGTGGTCGGCCACCAGGTCGACGATCTGACGCACGGAGGCCGCCTCGGCCAGGGCGCCGGACAGGCACATCAGATGGGAGAGCGCGTCCGGACGGACGGATCCCGCCGGCGCGCCCGCCTCGGCGGGATCCGGGGTCCTGGGTGCGAACACCTCGTCCACGAGGCGGATGCGCACGCTCACGCCCGTGCGGTCCGGGTACAGCTGGAACAGCAGCCGCCCGCCGAACGGCCGCTGCGCCGTGAAAGTGGTCGGCAGCCGTTCGGCGACCGCGATCCGGTGCCGGTGTTCATGGACGGCGATGTCGAGCCAGGGCACCGCCTCCCAGGGCCGGGTGCCCAGCAGCTGCGTGGCGCTCACGCCCAGCAGGTCGGCCGCGGTGGGGTCGACGAAGGTGATCCGGCCGCGGGTGTCGAGCCGGCAGCCCCCTTCGGGCAGGGAGGCGACGAGCTCGGCGGCGGCGCGGGCCTCGCCCGGCGCCGTGGGTTCGGCGGTCGGCAGGGGCAGGAAGCGCGGCTCGGGTCCGGGGACGAGGCGGTGCCCGGCAGCGGCGGCGCCCCGCAGGACCCAGGCGATACAGCAAGCCGCGGTGGTGAGCCGCCGCCGGGCGTCCTCGTCGCGTCCGGGACCGTTCTTCGGCATCAGCACCAGGAGGGCGCCCCAGACGGCGGACGGGGTGAGGAGCGGGGCCACCGCGGTGCCGCGGGGATACGGGGAGAGATCGGCGTGCAGCAGGTGGCCGCAATCCGGTTCCGCCCCGTCCCCGGAACCGGTCCACACCGGTTGCCGCAGGTGGATCGCCTCGACCACGGGGTCCTGGGGGTCGTCGGTCACCCCGATACGGCACGACGGTCCCACGAACTCCCAGGGCAGCCCGACGGTCACGTCCACGGCCAGGACCTCGGCGCCGGGGTCGAGCAGGACGAGCGCCCCCGCGTGCGCGCCCAGGCTGTCCACCGTCCTGGCCAGCATGTGATCCAGCAGGTCCTGGACGGTGGCCGCCCGCAGATCCTCGCCTGTGCCCATCCGCTGCGCTCACTTCGCGGAGAGTTCCTCTTCCTGCATGCTAGGGCCTGTCGTCGCCCGAAGGGCGGCCCGGCGGCGTCAGGTGCGTGCTCTGGGCGGAAGCCCTCGTACTGGATGTACGTGGGGTTTCGCCCGGTGCGGCGGTGGGGGCACCGCCCGCGCGAGCGAAGCCGAGCGTGGGGGAGCGTGCTTGGCGTCGCGGGGCTGGCGGGAGTCCGACGACAGGCCCTCTGGGCGGGGCGCCCCCGGCCGTCAGGCCGCCTCGGCGCGCGGCGGACTCCTCAGGGGTGCTTCGGGGGCCGGACCCAGCCCAGGGAGCGCTCGACGGCCCGCTGCCAGTTCTCGTACTCCCACTCCCGCCGTTCGGGGTCCATGTCGGGCACCCACTTCGCGGCCATGTGCCAGTTGCGCCGCAGCACCTCCAGGTCCGGCCAGTAGGAGGCCGCGAGCCCGGCGGCGTAGGCCGCGCCGAGGGAGACCGTCTCGGCGACCATCGGCCGGACCACGGGCACGTCGAGGACATCGGCCAGGAACTGCATCAGCAGATTGTTGGCCGTCATGCCCCCGTCCACCTTCAGCTGCCGCAGGGCGAGCGCGGAGTCGGCGTTCATGGCGTCGACGACCTCGCGTGTCTGCCAGCCGGTGGCCTCCAGCACCGCCCGGGCCAGATGGCCCTTGGTGATGTAGGAGGTGAGGCCGACGATGACGCCGCGGGCGTCGCTGCGCCAGTGCGGTGCGAACAGACCCGAGAACGCGGGGACGATGTAGCAGCCGCCGTTGTCCTCGACGGTGCGCGCCAGGGTCTCTATCTCGGGCGCGCTGTTGATCAGGCCGAGCCGGTCGCGGAACCACTGGACCAGCGAGCCGGTGACCGCGATGGGGCCCTCCAGCGCGTAGACCGTGGGCTGTTTGTCGATCTTGTACGCGACAGTGGTGAGCAGCCCGTGCCGGGAGTGAACGACCTCGGTCCCGGTGTTCATCAGCAGGAAGCTGCCGGTCCCGTAGGTGCACTTCGCCTCGCCGGGCGAGAAGCAGGTCTGTCCGAACAGGGCCGCCTGCTGGTCGCCCAGGGCGGCCGAGATGCGTACGCCCGGGAGCAGCGAGCGGGCCTCGCCGTAGACCTCGGCCGACGATCTGATCTCCGGCAGCATCTCGCGCGGCACCCCGAAGAAGTCCAGCAGCTCCCGGTCCCAGGTCAGTGTCTGTATGTTGATGAGCATGGTGCGGCTGGCGTTGGTGGCGTCGGTGATGTGCAGGCCGCCGTCCACGCCGCCGGTGAGGTTCCAGATCAGCCAGGACTCCATGGTGCCGAACATCACCTCTCCGGCCTGGGCGCGGCGTTCCAGGCCGTCGACGTGGTCGAACAGCCAGCGGATCCGGGGCGCGGAGAAGTAGGTCGAGGGGGGCAGACAGCAGCGTTCGACGAAGAACTCGTCCCCGGGCCGCTCTCTCAGTTCGTCGACCATCGGAGCGGTGCGGATGTCCTGCCAGACGATGGCCTTGCCGAGCGGAAGCCCGGTCTGCCGGTCCCACAGGACGGTGGTCTCGCGCTGGTTGGCGATGCCGATGGCGGCGATCTGGGCGGCGTCGATGTCGGCGTTCGACAACGCCTCCGGGACGATGCGCTGCAGATTGCGCCAGATCTCCACGGCGTCGTGCTCGACCCAGCCGGGCCGGGGGAAGAACTGCTGGTGCTCCCGCTGGGCGACCGACGCCAACCGGCCCCGGTGGTCGAACAGGATGCAGCGCGTGGATGTGGTGCCCTGGTCGATGGACATCACATACCGTTCAACCATGATCGGGCCTGCCTTCCCATGCGTCGTGGCGGTACGGGACCTACCAGCGGGCCGCGCCGAGATCTCTGGAGATCGCCCGTGAGGCCTCCCGGAGCAAGGTGATCAGGGCGGGCTGGGGCCGGCCCTGGGTGTCGCAGATCCGCTCGACCGGCCCCGACACGCCGATCGCTCCGACGACTAGGCCGCCCTGTCCCCGGATCGGCGCGGCGACGCCTGCCTCGCCCATGCTCATCTCCTGCACCTCTGCGCCCCAGCCGAGCTCCCGGATCTCGGCGAGCGAGTTGGTGAGGTCGGTGGGGGAGACCACGGTGTGCCGGGTGTACGCCTCCAGGCCCGCCTCCAGCAGCTGGTCGACGGGCGCGGCCCCGAAGGCCAGGAGGACCTTGCCGAGGGAGGAGGCGTGCAGGGGCAGCAGAGCTCCGACGTCCAGGGTCTGGAGGGTGTCGTCCGGGCGGAAGACGTGGTGGACGACGAGCACCCTGCCCTCGAGGGGTGTGCCCAGCCGGACGGCCTCCCCGCTGCGGGCGGCCAGAGCGTCGGCCCAGTTGATGGAGCGGGACCGCAGCTCGTTGACGTCGAGATAGCTGGTGCCGAGGTGCAGCAGCGCGGCCCCGAGCTGGTACTTTCCGGTGGCCTCGTCCTGTTCCACGAAGTCCACGTGCTGGAGGGTGCGCAGAATGCCGTGGGCGGTGCCCTTGGCCAGTCCCAGCGACGCCGCGACCTCACCCAGTCCCAGGCGTCCGGGACCGCCGGCGAGCAGGCGCAGAATCGCCGCTGCCCGTTCTATGGATTGGACCGGGCCGGCCATGAAGCGATCATAGTCCGGTTTGCCACGATCCACATGCCGTTCGGTAATGACGACCGCAGTTCATTGACGTGGGGCGCTTGTCTCCATAACGTGCGCTGACGTCCGGTTTTCGGCCGGCCTCGCTTCTGGGAGAGGAGGGCACATGACAGTAACGCAGCTCGGCGTCGCGTCTCGCGCGGGCGTCGAATACGTGTTCCCGCTGCCATACGCCCCCAGGGCCGTCTCTGCCGTGCGGCGACGCGTGAGCGCGGTTCTCGCCACCCTGGGCCTGCCCGCCGACGCCGCCGACAATGTGCTGCTGGTGGTGTCCGAGCTGCTCACCAACGCCTTGGTGCACGCATTGCCGCCGGCCACGCTGCGGCTCACCTCGGTACTGGTGGAGGGGCGCGGCGCCGTACGCGTCGAGGTGACCGACAACGGGCCCGCCGCCCCGGGCCGGCCCGTCGACCCGGACGAGCACGGCCGGGGCCTCGGCATCGTCACCATGCTGTCGGCGCGGTGCGGTGTCCACATGCACCCGGGCGGAACCTGCCGCTGGGCGGAGGTACCCGCCGGGTGAGGGCGGCCGGTGCCGTACTCAGGAACTCCTGGAGCTGCCCGCCGCGAGCGCCGGCAGCAGACGGTGGGCGTTGTCGCGGTTGATGCGGCGGCGCTGATCGTCGTCGAGTGCCAGGTCGTGGTCGAGCGCGGGTGCGGTGACCCCCGTGACCAGATGGGAGGGCGTGGGGGGCCAGTCGCTGCCGTACAGGATCCGGGACGGGCCGACCGTGGACAGCAGTGTCGGCGTCGCGGACGGTGACATGGGGCCGGCGGTGTCGTAGTAGAAGCGCTGGAGGTAGTCGCGTACCCGGGCCGGTTCCACCTTCGGTGACAGGCAGTGACTGAACAGCTCCACACGGTCCGCGATGTAGGGCAGGAAACCGCCCCCGTGCGGCAGGATGAACGTGAGATTCGGGTAGCGGTCCAGTGTTCCGTTGACGATGAGGCTGACGGCCGCCCGGGTGGTGTCCATCAGGAAGTCGCACAGGAAGGGCGGCACGCCTTCCAGTTCCGCGTTCCCCCCGGGGACCTCCATGGGATGGGTGCTGATCACGGCCGAGCGTTCGTCGAGTTCCGCGAGGATCGGGTCCTGGGACGGATGCCCGAGGTACACCCCCCGCACGCTGGTGCGCGCACTGACCCCGACCGCCCCCAGCTCGTCCATGCCGTGCCGGACCGACCAGAGCGAGAGCTCGGGGCTGTCGAGGAAGACGGGGGCGTAGAACGCGAAGCGGTCGGGGTGGGCCCGGCAGAGGTCGCTCGCGGACTGCAGGGCGACGCGGGCGCTCTCCTTGCGGGTCTTCGGCTCCTGGAGGCGCCCCAGCATGGCGACCGTGAGCACACTGGTCCTGATGCCTGCCCCGTCCATCAGCGCGAGGGCGCTTGCGAGGTCCCACCGGGTCCACGGGGGCAGGTCTTGGCGCCGGACGATGTCGTTCTTCTCCGCCCAGTCGATCCACTCCGGCGCGGTGTAGTGGTGGTGCACGTCCACCCGGGCCCGGCGCGCGTCGGCGTCCGTCGGCGTGCCGTCGTCCACGCCGGCCACCGGCGCCGCGCCGGTGGCCGTGTGCAGTGGTGTCATGGGCAGGGCCCCGTTCCTGTGGTCGCGTCAGAAGGGTTGCGTCTACGGGCGGCCGACGGCGTTCAGCGTCCCAGGACCCGGCGGAGGACGCCGGTCAGCGTCTCCTCGCCGTGTGCGGGCCGGGCGTCGGCGCGCCAGGCCACGAAGCCGTCCGGCCGCACGAGGACGGCGCCGTCCGATGTCGTGCCGTGCACCGTGGCCCAGTCGGCGGCGCCGGTGTCCAGGTCGAACTCCGCGCCCCGGCCGACGGTGTACGCCTCCAGCGGTACGTTGAGCACCCTGGCCACCGTGCGGGCGGCCTCGCGCCAGTCCGGGTGTCCGCAGAGCAGGACGAAGGAGCGCTCGTACATGTCGATGGTGGAGACGGTCTCCCCGTCGCGAGTGACCCACATGTGCGGGGAGCGGGTACCGGGGTCGGCGCGCAGGCACAGGGTGTCCGGGATGAGCGGCTCGTCCGTCGACGCACCGACCACCGCGCCGGAGACGTACCGGTATCCGAGCGCCGTGGTCATCAGGTCGGCGGCTTCGGTCGACGCCGTCCTCGCGGAGTAGCCCGGGTGCTGCTCGCGGGCGGCCTGTTGGGTGGCCCGTGCGCTGGTGACCTGGGCGACCGGCCGGCGTTCCGACTCGTAGCTGTCCAGCAGCGCGGGGCCCGCCCAGCCGCGCAGTACCGCGGCGATCTTCCAGGCGATGTTGTGGGCGTCCTGGATGCCGGTGTTGGAGCCGAACGCTCCGGTCGGCGGCATCTCGTGGACGGCGTCACCCATGAGGAAGACGCGTCCCTCCCGGTAGCTGTTCGCCACGCGGTCCGCCGCGTGCCACGGTGCCCTGCCGGTGATCTCGACGTCCAGGTCACGCACTCCCGCCGCGGCCCGGATGTGCTCGATGCACCGGTCGTCGGTGAAGTACTCCATGGTCTGTCCGCGCTCGGGGAACCAGGGCACGTGGAACACCCACTGCTCCTCGTTGTCCACGGGCAGCAGCACTCCCTCGCCCGCGGGATCGGTCACGTAGCACACCACGAAGAGCTGCTCCCCCGCCACCTCGCGCAGTTTCTTGCTGCGGAAGGTGACGCTGATGTTGTGGAACAGGTCGCCGGAGCCGGAGTGTTCGATGCCGAGCCGCTGGCGCACGGGGCTGCGGGGACCGTCGGCGGCAAGCAGGTAGTCCGTGTGCACCGTGTGGGTCTCACCGGACGTCCGGTCCTGCACGACGGCCCGCACCCCGTCGTCGTCCTGGGTGAAGGACAGCAGTTCCGTGCTGAAGCGCACGTCCCCGCCGAGGTTCAGGGCGCCTTCCAGCAGCGCCGGTTCCAGGTCGTTCTGGCTGCAGGCGCAGCGGACCGTGGAGCACACGTCGGCCTCGGGCGGCCTGCCCGTGATCCGCGCCGAGAGCCACCGCTGGTTGCCGCTGTGCAGCGTGTCCACCTGAAGGATTCCGTGGTTCCTCGACAGGGTGGCCGCGGCTTTGCGGATCTCCGGTTCGAGACCCGCGGTCCGGAACAGCTCCATCGTCCGCATGTTGTTGCCGCGGCCGCGCGGATGCGCGGACGTGGCCGCATGACGTTCGACGACCCGATGCCGAATGCCGAGGCGCCCGAGAAAAACGGAAGCGGACAAACCGACGAGCGATCCCCCGACGACCAGAACGGGCACGTAGTCGTTCCCGCGATCTTCCATCGCGTGTTCTCCTCTGCGGTCAGCATCTTCGTAACACGGCGGCCGAGGGCTTCCGTGGCTCGCGCCCTGTTCTTTTGCCACGCCGTGCCGAGCGATACGCAGTAATCACTCGTACAGCGGCAGGAACTTCCGTCGGACGCCGGGCGCGTGGCCAGACGGGCGAATCTCGTTTACGGCCCGGACCCGACCGGGGAATGGTTGACCCGAAACCCGTAGACCTGCTGTCCCGTGGCCGGGGCGGGAGCCTTCAGAAAGGCCGAGAGAATGACTCAGCTCGATGAACGGGACACCACGGACGCCACCGCCGAGGCCATCTCGGCGGCATCGCGCGGCGCGGCCGCGTACCGCGCCGACCCTTACCCGGTCTACGCCCGCCTGCGCGAATCGGCGCCCGTGTGCCCCCTCTCCCCGCCGCACGGGGTGGACACCTATCTGATCACCCGGTTCGACGACGCCAAGGCCGCCCTGACGGACCCGCGCATCAGCAAGGACATGTACGCGGCCATCGACGCTTACCACACCATTTTCGGTGACTCGTCCGTCGCGCTCGACGACAACATGCTCTTCTCGGACCCGCCCAAGCACACCCGGCTGCGCCGCATCGTCAACAGCGCATTTACCCCGCGTCGTATCGAGTCCCTGCGTCCGCGCATTCAGGAGATCACCGACGAACTGCTGGACCGCTGTTCCACCGATGCACCCGTCGATCTGCTGACGACCTTCGCGTTCCCGCTGCCGCTCATCGTGATCTGTGAACTCATCGGAATTCCCGAGGAGGAGCGGTCGGACGTCCAGAAATGGTGCGCCGTCGTGGCGCGTACCGGGTTCAGCAAAGAGGACAAGGAAAGGCTCGCAGTGGCCGAGGGGGCGCTGCGGGACTATTTCGTCGACCTCATCGCGCGAAAGCGCCGGGAGGCGACCGACGACCTCCTCGGCGCGCTGATCCGCACGCAGGACGAGCAAGGGGCCATGAACGACGGCGAGTTGCTGTCGACGCTGTGGGTGCTGCTCTTCGCCGGGCACAAGACGACCGCGTACCTCATCGGCAACGCCGTCTTCAACCTGCTGACCCATCGCGACCAGTTGCGGGAGGTGCTGGCCGACCCCGAGCTGCTGCCGAACGCGATCGAGGAGGTCATCCGCTACGAGGGCTCGGTGGAGAACGCCACGTTCCGCCATGCGCTCGAGGACATCACCATCAGGGACACGGTCATTCCCAAGGGCGCTCTGGTCCAGATCGCGGTGGCGTCCGCGAACCGGGATCCGGAGAGGTTCGAGGCACCGGACACCTTCGACGTCAAACGCCAGGGGCTGCAGAGCGCGCATCTGGGCTTCGGCAGCGGTTCGCACTACTGTCTCGGTGCGCCGCTGGCCAGGATGGAGATGCGGATCGCGCTGACCACCCTGTTCGAGAGGTTCCCGGACGTCGATCTCGTGGCTCCCGCGCACGAGGCGGAGTGGCTCAAGGTTCCGTTCCCCGCATTCCGGGGCCTGGAGAAACTGCCCGTGGTCCTGGACCCGTCACGGCTCCTCGACCGCTGAGGCCACTGCGCCGGTGCCGGCCGTCCCTTCCGGGGGGCGGCCGGCGGCGTTCAGGAGTGCGAGCTGTTCCCGTGCCTGCGCGATCCGTTGAGGATCGGCGCCCGCGCCCAGCGCGATGCAACGGGTGAACGCGGCGCGTGCCTCGTCCGGCCGCCCGTGCGTGACCAGCGCGGTCCCGAGATAGGTGAGGCAGCGGCTCTCCAGGCCGGTGTTGCCGCTGTCCCGGCCGAGCTCGATGGCGGTCCCCAGATGGGTGACGGCCTCGTCGAGGAGCCCCAGGCCGGAGTAGGCCCGCCCCATCACCATGTGCAGATTGAGCCGGCCCATCAGTGCGATGTGCGGCTTGATCCGGTCCCCGGCGCTGTCGACGAAGGCGAGCGTGTCGCGGTCCGCGGCGAGCGCCTCCTCGACCAGGCCCGCGTCCAGCAGGGTGCTGCCGCGGCCCATCCTGGCCTGCAACGCGCCGTGCAGATCACCGACGGCCTCGAACAGCCGGGCGGCCCGGGCGTTGCGTTCGGCGGCCGCCGTGTACTCCCCGAGCAGACGCAGCGCCCAGGAGCCGTAGTGGTGGGCCCAGG
The DNA here is from genome assembly GCF_042896945.1 of Streptomyces sp. NPDC001222. Classification (NCBI taxonomy): domain Bacteria; kingdom Bacillati; phylum Actinomycetota; class Actinomycetes; order Kitasatosporales; family Streptomycetaceae; genus Streptomyces; species Streptomyces sp. NPDC001222. The sequence continues at coordinate 320,721 of NZ_JBIAXT010000004.1, read as the reverse complement.
CCTGCTGGACCGTGTCCCCGGCGCGCTCGGCGGCTTCGAGCGCCCTGGCCGAGGGAACGAGGCTGTCCCGGGGACGGCCCTCGCACAGCAGCAGGGCCCAGGCGTGGTAGTTGAGCTGGGTGGCCGCCACGACAGGATCGTCCAGCGCCTCGGCGCTCGCGGCGGCCGTACCGAACACCTCGGGCCAGTGACCCCAGAAGATCCACTGGTCGGAGAACCAGTGCAGGGCCTCGGCCACGTCCACCACGGTCCGGTGCCGCCCGGTCGCCGCGGCGGTGCGCAGCGCGGCCAGCCAGTTGGCGCCCTCCGCCTGCAGCCATCGGCGCGCCGCGTCGGCGGAGGACAGATCGACCGTGCCCTGCCAGGTGGGAGGTGGGGCGCCGTGGTCCGGCTCGTACCAGCGGCCGGCCACGACGGCCGTCTCCAGCAGCCACTCGTGCAGCGCCGCACGGGCCCTCGCGGCGTCCTGCGGGCCCTCCTCGCTCTCCAGACGGGAACGGGCGAACAGCCGCAGCAGGTCGTGGAGCCGATAGCGGTCCTGATCGGTGCCGAGCAGCCCGGTCTCGACGAGTTCCTCCAGGGTGTCCTCGGCGTCGAAGACGGACTGTCCGGTGAGCCGGGCGGCACCCGCGGCGGCGGTCGGCCCCTCGACCAGACAGAGGCGGCGGAACATCCGGGCGGCCTCCGGGGTGAGCTGCCGATAGGACAGATCGAAGGCGGCCGCCACGCGTGTCTCGCCGGTCTCCAGCGCGTCCAGACGCTGTTCCTCCTGTGCGAGGCGGTCGGCCAGCAGGCGTACGGTCCAACCGCTGTGCACGGCAAGCCAGTTGCCCGCGACACGCAGGGCCAGGGGCAGATGGGCGCACCGCCGTGCGACCTCGGCGAGGGCGGCCGGTTCGGCCTCGGCGCGCTCCGGACCGACCAGGGTGGTCAGCAGCGCGGCGGCCTCGCTCGGGGCCAGCTCTCCGAGCGCGACGCGGTGCACGCTCTCCAGTCCGGTGAGCATGCGCCGGCTGGTCACGATCACCATGCCCGATCCGCTGCCGGGCAGCAGCGGGCGCACCTGGGCCTCGTCCCGGGCGTTGTCCAGCACCAGCAGACAGCGACGGCCGGCCAGTACCTGCCGGTACAGTCCGGGATGACCCCCGGTCCCGTTCTCGCCAGATCGCGGTCGGACACGCCGAGGGACTTGAGCACGCGCAGCGTCAGCTCGGCGGGAGTCGGCGGGTCCTCGTCCATACCGCGCAGGTCCACGACCAGTTGCCCGTCCGGGAACCGGTCGGCGAGTTGCCGGGCGGCCTGCAGCGCGAGCGTCGTCTTTCCGGTCCCCGGTGACCCGGAGACCACCACCACCACCACCGGCTGCCCGGGCCCGGCGCCCGGCACCGCACCGAGGCCGCGGGGCGCCGGGTCCGGCACGGGGTCGCGGCGGGACGGCACCGAGTCACGCGCAGGGTCGCCGCCCTGCCTCTCGCCCTGTTCCACGGCGAGTCGTCCGTGTTCCCGAGCGAGCGCCGTGAGCTGTGCGAGTTCCTGTTCCCTGCCGACGAAGTCGTCGATGCCCCGGGGAGAGGTACGCACTCCGACCGGGCTGTACCCGGGGGTGCGTCCGGCGCGGGCCGCCGCCAGCAGCCGTTCCCGGTCGGCGCCGGTGGGCGCGAGACCGTCGGCGAGCGCGGCCACGGTGCGCCGCTGCGGAGCCCCCCGACGGCCGCGTTCCAGCTCCCCGATGCCCCGTACGCTGACGCCCGACGCCTCCGACAGTTCCTCGATGGTCAGCGACGCCGCGAGCCGCAGCCGACGGAGCAACGCACCGAAGTTCTCCGCCTGGTCGGCCATCCCGGCTCCCGCCCGCCCTTCACCCGCCCCGCACCCGCGCTGCGGGAGTCACCGGTCCGGCCGGGACTCCCCACCGAATTGTAAGCGGTTGTCCGGAATGCTCTCACCGCGCTCCCCGGCCCTGGGCGCCCGGGCACCAGGGCGGACGACGAGGACGATCGGGGCGCGCCCAACGGGTGCTCAGTCGTGGTGGTCGTGCCGGTCGTGCGCGACCTTCGCGGTGGGCAGCCCCTCACTGGTCACGAAGTAGAACACCGGGAGGATGCCGAACACGGCGAGGGCCAGCAACGGGGTGACCAGCACCCCGAGCGCTCCCCCGACAGCGTAGGCCAGCGCCCCGGCCCAGGAGCGCAGCAGGCCGTGGCGGACATAGGTGGGCTCCACGTCGTGGGCCAGCAGTGCGGGACGCCGGGCGAGCCACTGGTAGAAGGCGACCCAGCTCAGGCACATCGCGGCGGCGAGACCCGCGTAGAGGGCCACGGCGACCCGCGCGTCGGTGCCCTCGGCGTCGGCCCGCAGCGCGTCGGCGACCACGGCCGTGGGGAAGGAGAGCGCCCCGGTGGTGAACAGCAGGAAGAGGTTGGCCGCGTGCAGACCGCGGTCCATGCCGGAGATCCGGACGAAGGCCTGGTGGTGGTTGAGCCAGATGACCGCCACATAGCTGAAGGAGGCGAAATAGCCGAGGTAGGAGGGCCATTGCTCGACCAGGGCGTGGGCCAGGCCGCCCGGCCGGTGCGCCGGGTCATGGAGGCCGAGGACCAGAAGGGTCACGGCGATGGCGAACACGCCGTCGCTGAAGGCCTCGGCACGCGTGGTCTCCGAGCGGGAGAACTTGCCGCCGCGTATGCGGGGTCCGGACACATCGGCTCCTGACGGGGTCGATCACTGGGCGGTTGGATACCGAAGGAGCGGCCCTCGGGTCCGGGCGGCTCCGAGGAGACGTACGCCACAGGAGGCGCCGATGCCCGCCGCGGTGGGGGAGACCGGGAGCACGCCCCGCCCGGACGTCTTCCGAGGACCCGCACAGCGGGACGATACCCCGGAATCGTCGTCGTCCTCGGCCGGGAGGGAGCCGCGACCAGGCTTTACGATCCATGTGGCCGACTGGTCGGCCCGGAACCGCGCGGGGTTCGGAAGCAACAGGCGGGTGGGTACGTGGTGGGGCAGGACTCGGACTTCGGGGCATTGCTGCGCCGGCTGCGGATGGAGGCCTCGCTGACGATCGAGGCCCTGGCGGAGGCCTCCGGTGTGAGTGTCCGGGGCATCGGGGATCTGGAGCGGGGGCGGCGTGCGGCCCCGCAGCGGCGCACGGTGGCCGCGCTGGCGGAGGGCCTGCGGCTGGACGAGACACAGCGCAACGGGCTGCTGGCCGCCGCCCGGGCTGTCCGCGACCTCCCCCAAAGCCCTGCGGACGTACGGGCGTTGCCCCGGGGCATCGACGATTTCGTGGGCCGACGGAACGAACTGACGCGGCTGGCCGCTCTCGTGGCACCGGCGCCCGAGCCCGCGCAGTCCGGGCCGCCACAGGTCGTGGTGGTCTGCGGACCACCCGGAACGGGCAAGACCACGTTCGCCGTGCACGCGGCCCGCCATCTGGCCGACCGGTATCCGGACCGGCAGATGGTGCTGGATCTGCGCGGGACGGACGAGGCCCCACCCTCGTCGGACGAGCTGATGCTGCGCGCGCTCAAGGCCCTCGGCACGGCCGACCGGGACCTGGCCGCCGCCGGGCCCGGAGGCCGTCCAGGGCTGTACCGGCAACTGCTGGCCGGGCGCCGGCTGCTGCTCGTTCTCGACAACGCCTGCGACGAGGAGCAGGTGCGCGCGTTGCTGCCCGAAGCCGGACCCGCCACGGTGGTGGTCACCAGTCGTGGCTTGCTGACGGGTCTGGAGGAGGTCCACCGCCTCCCGCTGGAGGAGTTCAGCGCCGAGGAGGCGGCCCGGTTCCTGACCCTGCTGGTCGGCACGGAACGGGCGGACTCGGATCCCGCCGCGCTGGCCGAGGTGGCCGAGCGGTGCGGGCACCTTCCGCTGGCGCTGCGGGGGGCGGGCAACTGGCTGGCGACGCGCACCGGATGGAGTGTGCGCCGCCTCGCGGACCGTCTGGCCGACGAGGCGCGGCGCCTGGACGCCCTGGTGGCCGGGGACGTGCGGGTGACGGCCGCGTTCGATCTGTCCTACCGTCGGCTCACCCCGGAGGCCGCCCGTCTGTACCGGCTGCTGGCCCTCGTCGAGGGTCCGGACGTGGGTGCCGCGTGTGCGGCCCGGCTCACCGGACGAGAGGTGGCCGACACCGAGGACATCCTGGAGGAGCTCGTCGAGGCCGGGCTGCTGAGCGCGGAAGGTGACCGTTTCGGCCGGCACGACCTGCTGCGCCTGTACGCGCGCGGACGGCTCGCCGAGGAGGAGAGCCGCGAGGACACGGCCCGGGCCCGGGCCCGGATGCAGCCGTGGGACGACCGACATGGGAACAAGGACCTCGGCGACGGCTCTCCGCCACGGGACGAGGGTGTCCTGATCGGCGATCGTGGTCGTGGTCGTACCCCGGTTCAAGGTGCCTGTTCCTTCGTTGACTCGATGCGAGTGGGCCGTTCCGGCCCCCTCGACAGCCAATCAGCGCCGTACGAGTGTCTCCAGGCACAAGACAGGCAGAAACCGGGGACGGCGGAGCGGATACGAGGGCCCCGACAGCCCCCCTCTCAAGCGATGCGCGAGCAGCCCTGCGCGACTACCCGGACTGGCCCACGGTCGGCTGGGCCCTCCCCTGCGGGGCGCCGTTCCCCTCTTCTACCCGGTCACCGACACCGGCTTCAACACCGCTTCCTACCGGCAGTTCGCCGACGGCCCCTGGCTCACCCGCAAGGCCATGCAGTGGTTCTGGAACGCCTACGCACCCGATGCCGCGACGCGGAAGCAGGTGCTGGCCTCGCCGCTGCGCGCCGGCCTCAACCAGCTCAAGGGTCTGCCGAAGGCGCTGGTCATCACGGACGAGGCCGATGTGCTGCGCGACGAGGGTGAGGCGTACGCCGCCAAGCTCCGCGCCGCCGGCAACGACGTGACCGCGGTCCGCCACGAGGGCACGATCCACGACTTCGCCATGCTCAACGCTCTCGCGAAGACCAACGCGGCCCAGGCCGCGGTCGAACAGGTCGGCGGATTCCTGCGGACGGTCCTGCGCAGCGGCTCGTGACGCGCGCGACGGCCGGCAGAACCGCTTGCCGGGGTCCTGCCGGCCGTCGCCATACGGCCGTACGCGGCGCGCCACGTATCGTGTGGAGGTGGTCCGTCGGGAGAGGACGAAGAAGGGAAAGGGGAGTACCCGCTCCTTTCCACTCTCAACGTATAGCGCACTGGGGGGCTTGCGGCAAGGCCCCGGTCGTGCCGCAGAATCGTCGCCCGATGCCAGAACCTGGGGAAATGGGTGACTTGCGCAGTGCGCCTGCTTTTGTCTACGTATGGGTCGCGTGGAGATGTCGAACCGCTCGCGGGACTCGCGGTCCGGCTGCGGGAACTCGGCACGGAGGTGCGGGTCTGCGCGCCGCCGGACGAGGAGTTCGCGCGGCGGCTGGCCGGTGTCGGTGTGCCACTGGTGCCGGTCGGCCGGTCGGCGCGCGCGCTGACGACCGCGGCACCGGCCCCGTCATCGCTGTCCCGGCGCGCGGCGGAGCTGATCGCCGGCCAGTTCGACACGCTCATCGCGGCGGCCGAGGGGTGTGATGCGCTGGTGGCGACCGGGGTGCTGCCGGCCGCCGCAGGGGCGCTGTCGGTGGCCGAGAAGCTGGGCATCCCCTCGGTGTCCGTGACCTTCCAGCAGCTCACGCTGCCGTCCCCGCACCATCCGCCGCTGGCGTATCCGGGACGTCCGTTCCCGCCGGAGGTGACCGACAACCGGGCGCTGTGGGACCTGGACGCCCAGAGCATCAACGAACTGTTCGGCGCGGCGCTCAACACGAACCGGGCGTCGATCGGCCTGCCGCCGGTGGACCACGTGCGCGACTACGTCATCGGCGACCGGCCGTGGCTCGCGACGGACCCGGTCCTGGACCCCTGGCAGGACACGCCGGATTTCGACGTCGTCCAGACCGGCGCGTGGATCCTGCCCGACACCCGCCCGCTCCCGGCCGACCTGGTGGCGTTCCTGGACGCGGGCACACCACCGGTGTACGTGGGTTTCGGCAGCATGCCGTTGCACGCGTCGAGGGACGCAGGCCGCGTGGTCGTCGAGGCGGTCCGGGCGCAGGGCCGCCGCGTGGTCGTGGCCCGTGGCTGGGCCGAACTGGCGCTCGCCGACGAGCGGGACGACTGCTTCGTCGTCGGTGAGGTCAACCACCAGGCCCTGTTCGGCCGGGTGGCCGCGGTCGTGCACCACGGCGGCGCGGGCACGACGACGACGGCCACCCGGGCCGGAGCGCCTCAGGTGGTGGTCCCCCAGGCGACGGACCAGCCCTACTGGGCGGGGCGCGTGGCCGACTTGGGCATCGGCGTGGCCCACGACGGTCCGACTCCGACCGTCGAGTCCCTGTCAGCCGGTCTCGAGACGGTCCTGGCCCCCGAGACCGGTGCACGAGCGAGGTCCGTGGCCGCCACGGTCCGCGCCGACGGGACGTCGGTGGCCGCGAAGCTGCTGCTCGACGAGATCAGCCGCGAGCGGCCGTCCGTACCCGCGTGACCCGCGCGGGATCGCCGAGCCGGAACCCGCACCCCGAGAACCTGCCGTCCGGACGCCTTGCCCTGCGCACACCTGGTCGCAAGCGACCTCTTTTCGGAGCTGATGAAGTGAACCTCCCGACCACCGGCGTGTTCGACCTTTCCGACCGCCTCTCCCCCAAGGCCGACCCGCTGCTGATCGCCGACGACGAGCGGCACTTCGCCGCCATCGGGGAGTGCCTGGAGCAGTCGATCGCCGAACTGTCCGACCGTCTCGACGCCGAGCGCAGGGCGCCCGGTGGCATAGGCCGGCAGGCGATGGACCGGGACGCCGAGATCTACCGACTGACGGCGCGGCTGCGCGCCCTGCGCCGTTTCGGTCTGGACCTGTGCCTGGGACGCATGGTGAGCGCGGACGCCTCCGAGCCCGTGTACGTCGGGCGGCTCGGCCTGACGGACAGCACGGGTCGCCGGCTGCTGCTCGACTGGCGCTCCCCCGCGGCCGAGCCGTTCTTCGGCGCCACCCATGCCAACCCGATGGGGCTGGCCAGCCGCCGCAGATATCGCTGGACCCGCGGCCGGATCAGCGACTACTGGGACGAGGTGTTCACCTCGGACGGGATCGTGGGGCACGCCGCGCTCGACGACCAGTCCGCCTTCATCGCCGCCCTCGGCGGCAACCGGTCGGACCGGATGCGTGACGTGCTCGCCACCATCCAGGCCGACCAGGACGCCATCATCCGCGCGGGATCCCGCGGCGCCCTCGTGGTCGACGGCGGTCCGGGTACGGGCAAGACCGTCGTCGCCCTGCACCGCTCCGCCTATCTCCTCTACTCCGACCCCCGCCTCGGTCACCGCCGCGGCGGTGTGCTGTTCGTCGGCCCGCACCGCCCCTACCTCAATTATGTCGCCGACGTCCTGCCCAGCCTCGGAGAGGAGGGCGTGCAGATCTGCACCTTGCGGGACCTCGTCGCCGAGGGCGCGACAGCGGCGTTCGAGACCGACCCGGACGCAGCGCGCCTGAAGTCGTCCGCGAACCTGGTGAAGGCGATCGAGACGGCCGTCAGGTTCTACGAGGAGCCGCCCACCGAGGGGATGACCGTCACCACCCACTGGTCCGACATCGCGCTGACCGCCGACGACTGGGCCATGGCGTTCGAGGCGGCGGAACCCGGTACTCCGCACAACGAGGCGCGCGAACAGGTCTGGAAGGAGCTGCTCACGATCCTCATGGACAAGCACGACGGCGACGCCTCGCCCGCCCTGCTGCGCAAGTCGCTGACGCAGAACCGGGAGTTGCGCACGGCCTTCAACCGCGCGTGGCCGCTGCTCGAAGCGGCCGACCTCGTCGGAGACCTGTGGACGGTCCCCGCCTATCTGCGGATGTGCGCTCCCTGGCTCAGTGCCGATGAGGTCCGGACACTGCAGCGCGGGGAGGCCCAGGCCTGGACGGTGTCCGATCTGCCGCTCCTGGACGCGGCACGCCAGCGGCTGGGCGACCCGGAGACCGCACGCCGCCAGCGCCGGCACAGCGCCGCTGTCGCCGCCGAACGCGAGCACATGGCCAAGGTCGTCGACGCCTTGCTGGAGGCCGATGACGACGGCGAAGGGGCCGTGACGATGCTGCGCGGACAGGACCTGCGGGACGCCCTGGTCGACGAGACCCCGCCCGGCGCCGAACCGGACCTGCTCGCCGGCCCGTTCGCGCACGTCGTCGTGGACGAGGCTCAGGAACTCACCGACGCGGAGTGGCAGATGCTGCTGCTCCGGTGCCCGTCCCGGAGCTTCACCATCGTCGGGGACCGCGCCCAGGCCCGGCACGGGTTCACGGAGTCATGGCAGGAACGGCTCGAACGGGTCGGGCTCGAGCGGGTCGAGATGGCGTCCCTGAGTGTCAACTACCGTACGCCGGAGGAGATCATGGCGGAGGCCGAGCCGGTCATCCGGGCCGTGCTCCCGGACGCCAACGTGCCCACCTCCATCCGTAGCGGCGGCGTTCCCGTCGTCCACGGGTCCACGGCGGATCTGCACGCGGTTCTCGACTCCTGGCTCGCCGCGCATGACGACGGGATCGCCTGTGTCATCGGCGATCCCACGTTCCGGGCGACGTCGCGTGTCCGGTCGCTGGCCCCGGAGCTGTCGAAGGGGCTCGAGTTCGACCTGGTGGTCCTCGTCGACCCGGAGGCCTTCGGCAAGGGCATCGAAGGCGCGGTCGACCGTTATGTCGCGATGACCCGGGCGACGCAGCAACTCGTCGTCCTCACCGGCGCCTGAGGCCGGCCGGAAAGCGGAAGCGTTCAGTCGCCTTTGGGCCAATGTTCAGTCGCCCAACTCGTCTTGCCGGTCTAGTCCTTGCAACAATCTCGGCGCCCGGTCCGACCGCTCGGCGGACCCCGGGAATCGCTCCGTCGTCATGTGTCCGTAGGGAGTTGACGTGCGCAACCCGGTACCCCCCACAGCACCGCACACCACCCCGGCGTCCGGCCCCAGGCCCCGGCGCAGGCTGCGCCTTTCCGCGCTCGCGAGTGGCCTGGCGGCCCTCGCGCTCGTGGTTGCGCTGCCCACCAACGCCCATGCCAGCGTTCTGCAGTTGCTGCCCCAGAACGCCGACGGCCTGGAGCAGTCCTTCTCCCCGGCCTACGACTACGACGGCGACGGCTGCTACGCCACGGCCGCCATCGGCAGCGACGGCACCATCAACCCCGGCCTGAAGCTGGGCGGCGACGTCAACGGGCACTGCCACGACTACGCCCAGCTGGCCAACGCGAACACCTACTCGCGCGAGAAGTGCAACAACGGCTGGTGCGCCGTCATGTATGCCAGCTACTTCGAGAAGGACCAGGCCACCCTCGGACCCGCGGCCATCGGTCACACCCATGACTGGGAGCACGTCGTGGTGTGGATCAACAACAACGAGGTCCAGTACGTCTCGGTGTCGCAGCACACCAGCTACCAGGTGGCCCCGCGGTCGTCGGTGCGCTTCGACGGGACCCACCCGAAGATCGTCTATCACAAGGACGGAATCTCGACCCACGACTTCCGCTTCGCCAACAACAACGACGAACCGCCGGAGAACGTCACCGGGGGCTGGTTCTACCCGCGTCTGGTGGGCTGGAACGGCTACCCGGCCGGCTTCCGCGACAAGCTCCTGAGCGCCGACTTCGGCGCGGCCACCATCAAGATCAAGGACGGCGACTTCCAGTACGCGCTGGCGCACTCCATGCCGTCCGGGATCCCGTTCGACCCGAACGCCTGACACCGGACTCCTCCGCGGGGCGGCTATCCCGTTCGGGCCGCCCCGCGGTCCGGTGCCCGCGTCGTCCGCTCAGGCGACCGGTTCGCGGGCCGACCGGGCCGCCCTGGCCAGATCCAGGTCCGTGGTCTCGGGGGCCAGGAACTGCGACACCAGCCCGCCGACGGCGAGCACACCCGCGCCCACGAGGAGAACGAAGCGGACGCCGAAGCGGTCGAGGCCCATCGGGAGCAGAAAAGTGCCGACGGCGGCGCCGACGCGGCTCATGGCGGTCGCGAAGCCGACGCCCGTGGCGCGCAGCGAGGTGGGGAACACCTCCAACGGATAGACCGCGGTCAGTGCGCTGGAGGCCGCGTTGAGGAAGATGAAGAAGAGGAAGCCGCCCACGATGACCGGGGTGACGGACGGCCACACGGCGACCAGCGCGAGGCAGCCGGCCGTGATCCAGAACGGCGGGATCAGCAGCTTGCGGCGGCCGATGCGATCCACGACCAGACACCCCGCGGTGACACCGGCGACGGCGGTGAACGAGTAGACGAGCAGCGCCCCGACCGCGTTGTCGCCCATGTGGAGGGCGTCGAAGACCTGGGTCCAGAAGGTGCCGATCGCGAAGTACGGCAGCACGAGCGCGGCCCAGAAGACACCGGCGAACACCGTGCTGCGAAGGTGCCGGCGGCTGAACAGGGCGCGGAACCCCTCCTGCCCGGCCTCGGCGCGGTCGTCGAGCTCGGCGGTCACATCGATCTCGATGCCGTACTTCGCGATGAGTTCCCCGGCCTCCTCGTGGCGGCCCTTGCTCAGCAGCCAGCGGGCCGACTCGGGGATGCCGCCGCGCAGTGCCACACACACCAGGGCGATGACCGAGCTGCTGGCCAGGGACCAGCGCCAGCCGCCCTGGACGTCGGCGAACAGAGCGCCGACGACCGTGGCCAGCGCGTAGCCGACGTACCAGCTGATCTCGAGGCTGGCCAGCAGTCTGCCCCGGCCCTGCCGCGGCGCGTACTCCGACAGCAGCGGCGCGCCGATGGCGTACTCGCCGCCGATCGCCACCCCCATCACCAGCCGGATGAGGAAGAGCTGGAGCCCGTCGGTGACGAAGAACTGGAGCACCGAGCCGACCAGGAAGATGACCATGTCGGCGAGGAACACCGGGCGCCGGCCGAACCGGTCGGCGAGCCGTCCGAAGAGCGGGCCGCCCACGAAGATGCCGATGAGCGGGGAGGCTCCGACCAGTCCCTCCATCACGGTGGACAGATGGAGGTCGGTGGTCAGGGCGGCCATCGCCATGCCGATGCCGCCGATGATGTAGCCGTCGATGCCCTCGCCTATCTGGGTGGCCAGCTTCAGCTTGGTGTGCAGGCGGCGGCGTTCACGCAGCAGGGCGGCGGTCGGCGGAGTGCCGGACTGGGGTGCGGTCGCAGGCGTCGTTGCCATGAGCGGTCCTTGTCTGTTCGGTGTCCGGGCCGGGGCTCGGGGCCCGGGTCGGGGCATGGCGGGGGAAGGCTCAAGGAGGGGGCGTAGGGGACGTACGAAGGGGCGAGGAGGTCAGAGGGGCCAGTCGAGGGCGATGTACTGCGTCTCCAGGAACGCCTCGATGCCTTCGCGGCCGCCTTCCCGGCCGAGGCCTGACTGCTTGACTCCGCCGAAGGGCGCGGCGGGGTCGGACAGCAGACCCCGGTTGAGGCCGACCATGCCGGTCTCCAGGCGTTCGGCGAGGCGCAGCGCGCGGGCGACATCGCGGGAGTAGACGTACGAGGCCAGGCCGTGGACGGTGGCGTTGGCGCGCGCGAGGACCTCGTCCTCGTCGGTGAAGGTGGTGAGCGGGGCGACGGGGCCGAAGACCTCCTCGTGGAGGACGCGGGCGTCGTCGGGGACGTCGGTGAGAACCATGGCGGGGTGGAAGTGGCCCGGGCCGTCGGGGACCGGGCCCTGTGCGGCGATCCTCGCGCCGCGGGCGAGCGCGTCGTCGACCAGGGAGCGGATCTTCTCCACCGCCGCCCGGTTGATCATGGGCCCGAGAGTGACGCCCTCCTCCATGCCCCCTCCCGTGCGCACGGCGGCCATGGCGGCGCCGAACTTCGCGGTGAACTCGGCGGCGACGTCGGCATGGACGTAGAACCGGTTGGCGGCGATGCAGACCTCGCCGCCGCCGCGCATCTTGGCGTCCATCGCGCCTTGTACGGCGGCGTCGACATCGGCGTCGGCGCACACGACGAAGGGCGCGTTCCCGCCGAGTTCCATGGTCACGTTGACGACGTTCGCGGCGGCCTGGGCGAGGAGCAGCTTGCCGGTGTCGGTGGAGCCGGTGAAGGAGAACTTGCGGATCCGCTCGTCGCCGAGCCAGGTCGAGACGACCTCCGGGGCTCGGTCGGTGGGCAGGACGTTGAGCAGTCCGCCGGGCAGTCCGGCCTCGGTGAGCAGGGCGGCCACCGCGAGGGCGGTCAGCGGGGTCTCCGGGGCCGGCTTCAGCAGCACGGGGCAGCCGGCCGCGAGTGCCGGGGCGATCTTGCGGGTGGCCATGGCGGCCGGGAAGTTCCAGGGTGTGACGAATGCGGTGACGCCGACCGGGTGCCTGCGGACGATGTGCCGGAAGCCGCCGCCGGGGGCGTCGCCGAAAGAGGAGCCGATGCGGACGGCCTCCTCGGCGAACCAACGGAAGAACTCGGCCGCGTAACCGACCTCGGCCACGGCGTCCCGGTAGGCCTTGCCGTTCTCCCGCACGATCAGGGCGGCGAGCGGGTCGGAGTGTTCCCGCATCAGCCGGAAGGCGTTGTGCAGGATCTCGGAGCGGCGCCGGGGCGGCGTCGCGCGCCACCCGGCCGCGGCGGCCTCCGCCGCCTCGACCGCGGCGCGGGCATCGTCGGGACCCGCCGCGGACACCTCGCGTATGAGGTCTCCGGTCGCCGGGTCGGATACGGGACAGGTCCGTCCGTCGGCGGCCGGGAGCCAGCGGCCGCCGATGAACACATCGCCGTCGGCGAGCGGGGCCTTGGCGAGGGTGTCGATGCCGACGAGGTTCATGAGCTGCTCTTTTCTCCGTTCGGACCGGGGTTCGTCCGATGGGCGGTGAATGTACGAGCGCGCCATACGGCGGACAAGGCCAGGTCGGCGGATCGCAACGGGGGTTGCTGTGAGGGCAACTCGACGATCACTGCGGCACGGTGCGGG
>NZ_JBIAXT010000004.1:0-307715 GCF_042896945.1 Streptomyces sp. NPDC001222 | reverse complement strand
GCCCACGGGCACCCGCGCCGGCTCAGGCAGGGGTGGGCGCTGCCGGGGCCGCTCAGGTCGGCCCGGTCCTGGCCGGTAGTGCGCGCCGTGGTTCCCGGCCCAGCAGCGCCGAGACGCGGGCCACGGGCGGTGCGGGCCCACGGGCACCCGCGCCGGCTCAGGCAGGGGTGGGCGCTGCCGGGGCCGCTCAGGTCGGCCCGGTCCTGGCCGGTAGTGCGCGCCGTGGTTCCCAGCCCAGCAGCGCCGAGACGCGGGCCGCGGGCGGTGCGGGCCCACGGGCACCCGCGCCGACTGAGGCAGGCGTGGGCGCTGCCGGGGCCGCTCAGGTCGGCCCGGTCCTGGCCGGTAGTGCGCGCCGTGGTTCCCAGCCCAGCAGCGCCGAGACGCGGGCCGCGGCGCGGGCCGTCGTGCGGCCGGCTTCGTCGAGGCGGCCGCCCAGCCGGATCTTGGGCGCGGAGATGTTGAGGGCCGCGACGACCCGGCCCCGGAAGTCGCGCACCGGGGCGGAGACCCCGACGAGACCCTCCTCGAACTCCTCGCTGACCCGCGCGTACCCCTGCTTCCTGGCCTCCTGGATGAGCCCCCACAACTCGGGCACCGGCATATCGCCGGTCGTGCCGAAGCGGACGTACAGCTCGTCCGGGGTGGCGTCGGCCAGCAGGACGCGGCCGGCGGACGTCTGCCAGGCGGGTACCCCGCGGCCCTCCCAGCCGTGGACGCGGAAGGAGTGACCGGAGACCGACAGCAGGGTGAGGACCTCCTGGTCACTCAGCACGCACAGATGGCTGGTCTCCTCCAGGTCCGCGGACAAGGCGTGCATCAGCGGCTCGGCCACCCGCACCAGTCGGCTCTCCGAGGTGCGGGCCACCAGGGAGAACAGGCGCCAGCCCAGGCGGTACTCCAGCGTGTCGGGGTCGCGCTCCACGATCCCCTCGGCGGCGAGGGCCTTCAGGGCGCGGGAGACCTGGGTCTTCTCGCGTCCCACCAGGCAGGCGAGACGTACGACGCCGAGGCCGCCGGCGGTCTGTGCCTCGTCGGAGGCGAGGGCCTCCAGCAGGTCGATGTCCCGGCGCAGGCCATGCCCCCGCGAGGCCGAGGAGGTGTCCGTCACGCGCGTCATCCTAGGCCCGCGAGACCAGGAGGGAGCCCCAGGTCAGCCCATGAGTTGTCAGGAGAGCAACCGGCGTTTCGATTCCCGTGACCGCCTTGCGAGGGGGTGACTGCCGACCTAGATTCGCCGCATCAGCACGGATGAACTGCACCGAATGCGAGGTTCATCCCCCACTCACGTCGCATCCGGGTTCCCCCAGGGAGCCCCCGCCACCAACGGTCCAGGAGTTCCGATGCCCTCCCCCTACGCCGCCACGGCGCTGATCGGCGAGTCCTTCGTCGGTGACGGCGCCGATGCGGCCCACACGAACGTGGTGATCGGCCGCAAGGGCGGCCCGGTCGAGACCGCGTGGGCCACCGCGCTGGCCACGCCGAGCGGCGGACATGTGCCGTTCATGACGGTCGTACGCCCATCGGTGCCGATCAGGCCGCTGACGCTGTTCGTGAACAAGGCCGCCGTCGGCAGCGATCTACACGAGCGCGCCACCTGGGGGAGCGCCCAGGCGGGCCTGGCCCAGGGCGTGCTGGACGCGGTGGCGCAGGACCTGATCCCGGCCGGGGAAGCCGACCACCTGCTGATCATCGCCGCGGTGTGGGTCAATCCGGCGGTCCATGACCTCGACGCCTGCTTCCGCAACCAGCGGGCCGCCGCGCACGGCGCGATCCGCGCGGCCGTGACGGGTACGCCCACGGTCTTCGACGCCCTGGCCGCCGCCGAGGAAGGTCCGGCGAACCCGTTCTACACGCCCTCCCCCGAGGTGCTCGCCGCATCGGCACCCGAGGCGGCCGCCCGATGAAGATCACCGACATCACCCTGGACCGGCTCCGGCTGGAACTGGATCCGCCCTTCCACGCCGCCTGGGACCCCGAGCCGCGCCGCCACTTCGACGCCACGATCGTCCGCGTGCACACCGACGAGGGAATCACCGGCCTGGGCTCCGGCGACCTCATGGACGGCTTCGGCACCTACAAGCATCTGTTCGTCGGCGAGGACCCGCTCGACATCACCCGGCATGTCAGGGCGATCGAGACCGCGAACTTCCACGGCGCCTCCTACTGGCCGCTGGAGGCAGCCCTGTGGGACGTCATCGGCAAGGTGCACGGCCGGCCGGTCTCCGAGCTGTTCGGCAACGCGGCGAAGAAGCTGCCCGCCTACGCCTCGTCCGGAGAGCTGAAGTCGCCGCGGGAGCGGGTCGCGACGGCCCTGAAGGTGCGCGAGGCGGGCTTCAGGGCCATGAAGATCCGCATCGACCGGGACCACGTCGACGAGGGCATCGCGGCGGTACGCGCCGTACGCCAGGAACTGGGCGACGGCTTCGAGATCATGGTCGACCTCAACCAGTCCTGGCGGATGGCGGGTGACACGGCGAACGCCTCCGACCTCGCCAAGACCCGCAAGGTCGTCGCCCGGCTCGCCGAGCTCGATGTGTTCTGGGTGGAGGAGCCGCTGCCGTACGCGGATCTGAACGGCTTCAAGCGGCTGCGGGCCGAGAACCCGGGCGTACGGATCGCGGCCGGCGAGATGCACCACTCCCCCACCGAGCTCCTGCGCTACCTCGAAGAGGACGCCCTCGACGTCTACCAGATGGACGTGGTGCTCGCGATCGGCATGCACCGCGCCCGTACCCTGGCCGAACTCGCGCAGCTGAAGCACCGCCAGTTCACCCCGCACAGCTGGACGAACGGCATCGGGGTGCTGGCCAATCTGCATGTCGCGGCAGGCGTCGGCGGCGGTCCCTTCTTCGAGTTCCCCTACGATCCGCCCGGCTGGACCCCCGAGCGCCGCGACTTCATGCTCGCCGAGCCCGTGCAGGTGGACGCCGACGGCTGCCTCGAAGTACCGGACAGGCCCGGTCTCGGCATCGAACTGGACGAGGACGCGATCGACCGCTGGAGGGTCGAGTGACCGACACCATCGAGGAACTGCTGACCCGCTCCCACGACGAGTGGCGGGCCGCGGCCGCCAAACTCACCTTCGAGACCCGCCCGTACATCGACGGCACCTTCACCGACGCCACCTCCGGTGAGAGCTTCCCGAGCGTGTCGCCCCGCGACGGTTCGGTCCTGTGCGAGGTGCAGGCCGGGTCCGCCGAGGACGTCGACCGGGCCGTCCGGTCGGCCCGTACGGCCTTCGAGGACGGACGCTGGCGCGACCTCGCGCCCAAGGAGCGCAAGCACGTCCTGCTGCGCTGGGCGGAGCTGATCCGCGCGAACGCCGAGGAGCTCGCCCTCCTCGACACTCTGGAGATGGGCAAGCCCATCACAGAGTCGCTGCGCGTGGACGTGGCCAAGGCCGCGGAGACCGTCGCCTGGTACGCCGAGGCCGTCGACAAGACATACGACGAGGTCGCACCGACCCCCGGTGACGCGCTCGCGCTGATCACCCGCGAGCCCCTCGGCGTGGTCGGCGTGGTCGTGCCCTGGAACTACGCGCTGCTGATCGCCAGTTGGAAACTGGGGCCCGCCATCGCCACGGGCAACAGCGTGGTGCTGAAGCCGGCCGAGCAGACCTCGCTCGCCGCCCTCCGGCTGGCCGCACTCGCCACCGAGGCGGGGCTGCCCGACGGTGTCCTCAATGTGGTCCCGGGACGGGGGGAGGTCGCCGGGCAGGCACTCGGCCGCCATCCGGACGTCGACAAGATCGCCTTCACCGGCTCGGCGGCGGTGGCCCGGCTCTTCCAGGTGTACGCGGGCGAGTCCAACGGCAAGCAGGTCGCCGTCGAGGCGGGCGGCAAGTCGCCGCAACTCGTTCTGGCCGACGCGGACATCGAGGCAGCCGCCGCGGCCGTGGCCTGGGGCATCTTCTACAACGCGGGGCAGACCTGCAACGCGGGATCCCGCGTCGTCGTGCACGCCGGTGTCAAGGACCGGCTGCTGGACGCCGTGCGCCGGATCACCGCCGAGACCTTCCGCGTCGGCGACCCCCTCGACCCGTCCACCGTCATGGGGCCGATCGTCGACGAGAACCAGCTCGCCAAGATCCTCGGCTATGTCGAGCGCGGCACCCAGGACGGCGCGACCGTACTGCTCGGCGGCGGCCGCACGCTGGCCGAGCTCGGTGGCAGCTATGTCGAACCCACCATTCTCGACGGAGTCGACAACACCTCCGTCGTAGGCCGGGAGGAGATCTTCGGGCCGGTCCTGGCGGTGGTGTCCTACGACGGAGACGTCGACGAGGGCGTACGGCTCGCCAACGAGAGCGACTACGGTCTCGTGGCCTCGGTGTGGACCCGGGACGTCACCGTGGCCCACCGCACCGCGAGGCGACTGCGGGCCGGCACGGTCTGGATCAACACCTTCGACGCCAGCGATGTCATCACGCCGTTCGGCGGCTTCAAGGCCACCGGCGCGGGCCGCGACAAGTCCCTGCACGCTCTGGACGCCTACACCGCGCTCAAGACCACCTGGATCAATCTCGCCTGATCCGCGACCCGTTCGGGTCGGACACCCCCTTCGTCTCATCTCCGACAGCATCGAGGACACTGATGAGGATCGGTTTCATCGGCCTGGGCAACATGGGACACCCCATGGCCCGCCATCTGGTCCAGGCGGGACACCTGGTCACCGTGCACGACACCCGGCCCGAGGCCGCCGCCGGCCATCTCGCACTCGGCGCCCGCTGGGCCGGCTCCCCCGCCGAGTGCGCACGCGACGCCGAGTTCCTGATCACCATGCTGCCCACCCCGCGCATCGTCGAGGATGTGCTGCTGCGCGGAGGGGCGGCCCAGGCCCTGCCTGCGGGCGCGCTGTGGATCGACATGTCCACCTCGACGCCGGCGGCGGCGGAGCGGGTCGCGGCCGAGGTCCTGGACGCCCGGGCCGTGCGCCGGCTCGACGCGCCGGTCAGCGGCATGGCCCGGGGCGCCGAGGCCGGCACCCTCCAGATCTTCGTGGGCGGCCGCGACGACGACTTCCGCCTCGCCCTGCCCGTCCTGGAGGCGATGGGCGACCCGCAGCGCATCCTGCACGTCGGGCCGCCCGGCGCGGGCTATACCGTCAAGCTGATGATCAATCTGCTCTGGTTCAGTCACCTGGTCGCCACCTCGGAGGTACTCGCCATGGGCGTGAAGGCCGGTGTCGACCTGGGGGTGCTGCGCGGCGCACTGTTGGCGAGCCCGGCCGCCTCGCACTTCCTGCAGAACGACATCATGTGCGTGCTCGCCGACGGCGACTACGACGACTCCTTCGCCATGGCCCTCGCCTGCAAGGACCTCGGGCTCGCCGTCGACCTCGGCCGCGAACTGGGCGTGTCCACCGAGCTGTCTGCCCTCGTCGAGCAGATCTACCGCCGCGCCAGGGCCCAGCACGGCGACCTCGCGGGCGAGATGAGCCCGGTCCGCCTCTATGAGGCCCTCGCGGGGCAGGATTTCCGCCTGCCCGCCCCAGCGGCAGTCGCGCCGGACACCACGGCAGTCACGGTCTGAACCGGTACGCAGCACTCAGGAGCCCCATCCCATGACCTCTCCCCAGCGCGACAGCCTCGCCACCGCGTCGCTGAGCATCGAACCCCTCTGCCGGGTCGAGTTCGGTCCCGGTCGCATCGCCCTGCTGCCCGAGCTGATCGCGACGACCGGCCACGCCCGCGCCTTCGTCGTCACGGACCGGGGGCTGCGCGCCGCCGGCGTCGTCGAACGCGTCCTCAAGACCCTCGACAGCGCAGGCATCGAGTACACCGTCCACGACGAGGTGGCGCCCAACCCGTCCACGCGCGATGTCGACGCGGGCGCCACGCGGGCCCGCGCCTTCGGCCCCGCCGCGGTCGTCGCGCTCGGCGGCGGCTCGGTCCTGGACGCGGCAAAGGGCGTCTCCCTGCTGGTCGGCAACCCGGACGCGGTGGCCGCCGACGCCGATCACCTGTGGGAGGCGGCGCAGGGACTGCCGGTCGTCGCCGTCCCCACCACCTCCGGTACGGGCGCGGAGACCAATGGCTTCGGCGTCATCGAGGACACCGAGACCTGCCGGAAGGTCTATATCGGTCACCCCTCGGTCAAGCCGCGCATCGCCCTGCTGGACCCGGAGCTGACGCTCGGCCTGCCCGCCCCGGCCACCGCCGCGACCGGCCTCGACGCGCTGGTCCACGGCATCGAGTCGCTTGCCTCGCGGGGCGCGAACCCGTTCTCCGTCGCATACGCCACCCAGGCCGTGGCCATGGTGAGCCGCGCCCTGCCCGTCGCGTACCGGGACGGCTCGGACCTCGACGCACGCGCCGAGCTGATGATGGGCGCCCACCTGGCGGGGCAGGCCCTGACCCTCTCCGGGCTCGGCCTCGTGCACGGCATCGGCCACGCGATCACCGCCCACACCGGCACCCCGCACGGAGTGGCCCTCGCCGCCGTTCTCGAGGAGGTCATGGAGTTCAGCGCACCCGCCGCGCAGGGCGCTTACGAGCGGGTGGCCCGGGCGATGCGCCTCGCACCGCCCGCCGACGGCGACTGGGCCGGGGCCGCCGTGGCGGCCGTACGGAAGATCTCCGGGGCGCTGGACATCAAGCGGCCGCTGCGCGAGCTGGGCGCCGACCGCGCACTGCTGCCGGCCATCGCAGCCGGCGCGGTGGCCGACGCCGTGACCAAGAACGCGCCGCGGCTGCCGGTCGAAGCCGAGGTGCTGGAGATCCTCACGCTGACGTACGAGCGCCGCTGACTCAGGGAGCCGGGCGCTCCTCGGGCCGGTGTCCGTTCATCCGGCCCGGCGGGCGCGGCCCCGTGGGTCACTTGGACCTCGCGTTGCTGGGCGGATAGGACGGCCGCATCGGCACCGCGGCCACCTGGGACGGCAGCGGCGGCAACGCCGCACCGTCCACCCAGGCGGTGAACAGATCGTCCAGGGGCCGGCCCGCGTAGCGCGCGGCGTGCTTGGTGAAGGCGGCGGTCGTCACGGTCGCGCCCCGGTGGACGGCAGCCCAGCCGCGCAGCATCCGGTGGAAGGCCTCGTCGCCCAGCGCGCAGCGCAGGGCGTGCAGCACGAGGCCGCCGCGCTCGTAGAGCCGGTCGTCGAACATCCGCTTGCGGCCCGGGTCGGACAGCCGCAGGTCCTGCGGCAGCGCGGACAGCTTCCGGTGTGCCGTCGCGGCCAGTTGGGCGGCCGCGGGGCCGCCCGACCGTTCCGACCAGAGCCATTCCGCGTACTTCGCGAAGCCCTCGTTGAGCCAGATGTGCCGCCAGTCCGCGACGGACACGCTGTTGCCGAACCACTGGTGCGCCAGCTCGTGCGCCACCAGCCGCTCCGAACCCCTGGCGCCGTCCACATGGTTGGAGCCGAAGAGCGACAACCCCTGTGCCTCCACGGGGACGTCGAGCTCCTCCTCCGTGACCACCACCGCGTACTCGCCGAACGGGTAGGGGCCGAACAGCTCCTGGAACAGCTCCATCATGGCGGGCTGACGCGCGAAGTCCCGGGAGAACTGCGGCAGCAGGCGCGCGGGAAGGTGCCCGTACTGCGGCACACCGCCCTCGCCCGGGTCGCCGAGCAGGACCGTGTGGTACCGGCCGATCGCCAGTCCCACCAGATAGCTGGAGGTCGGTACCGACTGCTCGTACACCCAGGTGGTCGTCGACGCCTTCGTCGTGCGGGTCAACAGGCGCCCGCCCGTCACCACCGAGTACGCCGAAGGCGTGGTCACCGAGATCTGGTACGACGCCTTGTCCGCCGGGCGGTCGTTGCACGGGTACCAGGACGGCGCCCCGACGGGCTGGCTCGCCACCAGTGCCCCGTCCTCCAGTTCCTCGAACCCGATCCCGCCCCAGGGGCTGCTGACCGGCTTCGGATTGCCCGACCAGTGGACCTCGACGGTGAACGCGGCACCGGCGCGGATCGGCTTCGACGGGCGGATGCGCAGCCGGCCGCCGCGGTGTGTGTAGTGCGCCGCCCGGTCGTCGACCTTGATCCGGCCGATCCGGAAGTCGGCCAGGTTGAGCTGGAACTCGGTGAGCGGGGCGCCGCCCGCTATGGCGCCCAGCCGGGCCGTCCCGGCGAGCCGGTTGGGGCCGGGACGGTAGTCCAGCGTGAGCTCGTAGCGGTTGACCCGGTAGCGGGGATCGCCGTTGTCGGGGAAGTACGGGTCCGCTTCCACATTCTGCTGAGGGCTCACTGCCGAGTCTGCTCCCTGCGCTGTGCTCGTACGTCGTGCCGGTGCCCCGTCCTCGGTCCCGGGCCGAGTCACGTCGCTCGCTTCCGGGGACGCCATGCCTCGATCGGGTTGCCCAGCCAGCGGGTGTCGTCGGGCACCGACTCCGCCGCCATCACGAGCGAGGCGGGACCCAGCGTGGTGCGGGCCCCGACCGTGCTGCCGGGCAGGACGATTCCGCCTGGGCCAAGTGTCGCGCCCGCACGGAGGATCACAGTATCGGTCCGCAAGATCCGGTCGTGGAAGAGGTGGGTCTGCAGCACACAGCCGCGGTTGACCGTGGCGCCGTCCTCCAGCGTCACCAGATCCGTCTCCGGCAGCCAGTAGCTCTCCACCCAGACACCCCGGCCGATCCGGGCGCCGAGTGCGCGCAGCCACAGCGTCATCAGCGGTGTGCCCGGCACCGCCCCGGCCAGCCAGGGCACGGCCACGACCTCGACGAAGGTGTCCGCCAGTTCGTTGCGCCAGACGAAGGAGCTCCACAGCGGGTGCTCGCCGCTGCGGTGCCGGCCCACGAGCAGCCACTTCGCCACGACGGACAGGGCGGCGCCCGCCAGTCCGGCGGCGAGCAGCACCAGCCCGCTCAGCAGCCAGGCCCAGACCCCGAGCGCGCTGAGCGCCGCCACCGTCAGCACGGCGAGCCCCGCCGAGCAGAACACGGGCACGATCCGGCACAGCTCCACCAGCCCGCGCGCCACAAGCAGCCGGGCCGGCGGCTCATAGGTGCGGCTCTGGTCGCTGTCGGAGGCGGTGCGCGGCAGCTTCACCGGCGGCAGCCCCAGGTAGGAGCTGCCCTTCTTCGCCTTCTTCGGGGTCGCGGAGAGCACGCCGACCAGACCGCCGTCCGGCACGCTGCGGCCCGGCGCGGTCATCCCGGAGTTCCCGAGGAACGCCCGCCGTCCGATCTCCGCGCGGCCGATCCGCATCCAGCCGCCGCCCAGTTCGTACGGCGCGGTCAGCGTGTCGTCGGCCAGGAACGCGCCGTCGCCGACCGTGGTCAGACTCGGCAGCGCCAGGACGGTCGACACCTCTGCGCCCCGGCCGATCCGCATCCCGAGCAGACGCAGCCATACCGGGGTGACCAGCCCGGCGTACAGCGGGAACAGGGTCTCGCGCGAGCGGTCCATCAGCTGGGTGACCGTCCAGGCCTGCCAGCCGGTGCGGCTGTGGGCCGGGTAGGTGCCCTCACGCAGCCCGAGACTCATCAGCCGTACGGCGACCAGGAGCAGCAGTGCGTACGTCAGCCCGTACGCGAGCGTGGCGGGAACGAGCGCCAGGGCGGCCCCTCGCAGGGCGGCGCCGAGTCCGGCCGCCGGATCGACGAAGAGGTGCGCCACCAGCAGCGCGGCCACGCCCGCCGGGACCGGCAGGGCGGTGAGCGCGAGCCCGTTGACGCCGTACATCGTCCGCCACCAGGTACCGCGCCCCGGTCGCTCCTTGGGCCAGTTGCGCTTGGCCTTGCCCAGCTTGACGGCGGGCGCGCCCGCCCAGCGCTGGCCGGTCGGGATCTGTCCGACGACGGCCGAACCGGGGGCCACCTCGGCACGCTTGCCGACTCGCGCGCCCGGGAAGAGCATGCTGCGCGTGCCGACCACGGCGTGCGCGCCCACCTTGACCGGGCCGACCTCCAGCCGGTCGCCGTCCAGCCAGTAGCCCGCCAGGTCCACCTCGGACTCGACGGCCGCGCCCCGGCCGAGCTTGAGCATGCCGGTCACCGGCGGCAGCGAGTGCAGATCCACGTCCGGGCCGATCTTGGCGCCCAGTGCCCGGGCGTACCGCTGGAGCCAGGAGCCCGTCAGCGAGGTCGCCCCGCTGTACTCGGCGAGCCGTTCCGCGGTCCACAGCCGTAGATGCACGCCGCCCCCGCGCGCGTAGCGGCCGGGTGTGACCCCGCGCAGCAGCAGCCGGGCGCCGCCCGCCGCGATCGCGAGCCGCCCCGGCGGGCTGTGGAACAGCAGCGCGCCGACGGCCACGGCCCACCAGGAGGTGACCGGCGCCCACGGGTACGGACCGAACCAGTGCAGTACGTTGCCGAGCGCGGCCAGCGCCACGGTCCAGCGCAGCCCGAGCACCGTGAAGAGGGGCACGAGCAGGAGGAGCTGGAGTGCTCCCGCGCGCTTGGGCACGGGTGCGACCACGCGCTCCGCGCCGTCGTCCTGGGCCGACTCGTCCAGATGGCGGGCCAGCTTGCGCAGCGTCGGCTGCTGGTAGATGTCGAGGACGGCCGCGCTGGGGTAGCGGGTGCGCAGCCGGGTGGTGAGCTGGGCGGCGGCCAGGCTGCTGCCGCCGATCGCGAAGAAGTCGTCGGAGGCGTCGGCCACGGGGATGCCGAGGACCTCGGTCCACTGCTCGGCGAGCCAGGCCTCGGTGCCGTAGAGCTGCGCGGCGGGGCCTTCCAGGCCCTCCAGCGGCCAGGGCAGCGCATTGCGGTCGACCTTGCCGGACGTGCGGGTCGGCAGGTCGTCGACCGGCGCGAGCAGCGGGACCAGGGCGGCGGGCAGTTCGGCGCGCAGCCGCTCGACGGCCGCCGCGTGGTCCCAGTCCTCCTGGGTGACGACATAGCCGACGAGAAGCTGGTTGCCGCTGCGGGCGGTGCGCACCGCGGCGGCCGCACCGGCCACCCCGGGCAGCGCCTGGAGTGCGGCGTCCACCTCGCCCAGTTCGATCCGCCGCCCGCCGAGCTTGATCTGTTCGTCGGCGCGCCCGAGGAAGATCAGCCCTTCGGGCTCGGCCCGGACGAGGTCCCCGCTGCGGTAGGCGCGCTCCCAGCCGAGGGACGGCAGGGGCGCGTACTTCTCCGCGTCCTTCTCGGGGTCGAGATACCGGGCGAGTCCGACCCCGCCGATGACCAACTGGCCGCTCTCGCCCATCGCGACCGGCTGCCCGGCGTCGTCCACGACGACCAGCTCCCAGCCGTTCAGGGGCAGCCCGATCCGGATGGGCTCCTCGCCGGTGAGCAGTGCGGCGCAGGCCACCACGGTCGCCTCGGTCGGCCCGTAGGTGTTCCATACCTCGCGTCCCTCGGTGACCAGCCGCTGCACCAGCTCGGGCGGGCAGGCCTCGCCGCCGAAGATCAGCAGGCGGACGTCGTTGAGGGTCTCGGGCTCCCAGAGCGCGGCCAGGGTCGGCACGGTGGAGACGACGGTGATCTCCTGCTCGACCAGCCAGGGGCCGAGATCGGCGCCGCTTCTGACCTGCGAGCGCGGTACGGGCACCAGGCAGGCCCCGTACCGCCAGGCCAGCCACATCTCCTCGCAGGAGGCGTCGAAGGCCACGGAGAGGCCGGCCATGACCCGGTCGCCGGGCCCGATCGGCTCCTCCTGGAGGAAGAGCGCCGCCTCCGCGTCCACGAACGCGGCGGCGCTGCGGTGGCTGACGGCGACGCCCTTGGGTTTGCCGGTGGAGCCGGAGGTGAAGATGATCCAGGCGTCGGGCTCGACGTCGGGACGGGCGGCGGGGACGTCGGACGGCTCGTCGACGGTGATCCGGTGCCCGGCGCCGATGACCGCGCGCACCTGAGCCTCGCCGAACACCAGCTCGGCCCGCTCGTCCGGGTCCTCGGCGTCCACCGGGACATAGGCGGCTCCCGCCGCGAGTACGGCCAGGATCGCCACGTACAGGTCGTTGGTGCCGGACGGGACGCGTACGCCGACGCGGTCGCCGCGGCCCACTCCGGCGCCGGCGAGGCGGCGCCGGAGGGTTTCGACCTCGGCGGCCAGGGCCCGGTAGGTCAGGCTGCGGCGGCCGTCGTCGAGGGCGGGCTCGTCGGGGTGCGCCCGTACCGTGGCGTCGAAGACGTCCACGAGGGTGCGCGGTGATGCGGCGGGGGCGGCGAGGAAGCGCGCGCGGTCGCCGAACTCGGCGCGCAGCTCCGCGTCGGACAGCGCGAGTGCGGGGCCTTGCTGGAGGGCTGCCATCGGGTCCTCACGTGTCGTTCCCGGATCGCTCCGGGCGCTGGGGGGCCGCAGGGATGCCTGGGGATCTTCCGGTCCAGCTCCAAACAAGCGGACAATCTTAGTACGAGGGTGGACACGGACGGCCCCGTCCGCCGTTCGAGGGCCTGTTCAGCGCGTCCGGAAGCAGTAATTCCGGTGCGCTGACATGGGGATGTGTCAGCGTGACGAGATATGCCCCACACACCCGGAGTTCGGTCCCGCCGAACAGCGAAAGCCCATGACGAGGCCCGGCCGGGGCCGATTGCGCCGCCCCACGCCGGTCTCAGGTGTCACTCCACGCACGGCTCCGTACAGGGCCCGCCGCCCGGCAGATGCTCGCTCGCCCACTGCCCGAGTTCCTTCAGCGCGGGCTCCAGCGCGGCCCCCGCCTGGGTGAGGCGGTAGGAGACCCGCAGCGGCGGGCCCTCGTCGACCTCGCGCACCACGAGTCCCGCGGCGCCGAGTTCGGTGAGGCGGTCGGAGAGCATCCGCTCGCTGAGGCCGGGAACGGCGCGGCGCAGGGCCGCGAAGTTGGCCGGCTGCTCGACGAGTACGGCCACGATCGGGCCGGTCCAGCGCTTGCCGAGCAACTGGAAGACCCGGGTGATGCCCTCGTCCACCTGCTTGCAGGCGCCGGGGTCGTGGCTCTGTTCGACCGTCATGCCCCCAGGATACCGCCCTCCTGTACGGAGGTGAAAAAAAGTAAGTACCTGTGCTATCTATAGTCCAGTACGAAAACTTAGCGCTGAGCGGCCGCCTCCCCGGCGGGCGCCCTCGGACACCCTTCTTTGGAGACCCCCGATGGCCACCCTCCTGCACCTCGACTCGTCCGTGTTCCCGACCTCCGCCTCCGCCTCCCGGTCGGTGACGGACACCTTCCGCAAGGCCTGGGAGGAGCAGCACCCGGAGGGCACGGTGATCTACCGTGATCTCTCCGCTGAGCCCGTGCCGCACATCACCGCCGACGCCCACTCGGCCGGGTTCGCCGATCCCGCCACCCACACCCCGGAGCAGGCGGCCGCCTTCGCCGAGCGCGTGCGGCTGATCGAGGAGCTGGAGCAGGCGGACGCCGTGCTGATCGGCGCCCCGATGTACAACTTCGCGATCCCGTCGACCCTCAAGGCCTGGCTGGACAACGTGATCCTGATCGGCCGCACCGCGGGCGAGACCCCCTCCGCCAAGGGCACCCCGGTCACCGTGGTCGCCAGCCGCGGTGGCTCCTACGCGCCGGGCACGCCGCGGGAGTCGTTCGAGTACGTGCAGAACTACCTGACGGCGGTCCTCGGCGACGCGCTCGGCCTCGACCTCGACTTCATCGTGCCCGAGCTGACCATGGCCCCGCACAACCCGGCCATGGCCGAGCTGGTGCCGCTCTTCGAGGCCTCCCGTGAGCGCGCCCTGCAGGAGGCGGCCGCCAAGGCCAAGGCCCTCGCCGGGCGCCTCGCCGCCTGAGCGAGCCGGACCCGGGAGCCGCGGTCCCGTCTCAGTCGGCCGTCGCAGGGTGATGGCCGGCCGAGGCGGGCCGCGCTCCGCGCCGTGGTTCCTCGGGTTCCGGGTTGACGCACCCCGCGAGGCACGGGGTGCGCGAGAGCGCGAAGACGCCGTAGCAGAGCAGGACGACGCCGAGGAACGCGGGCAGCATCCACAGTCCATGGCGCGGCGACTCCGCGTAGAGGACGACGCCCAGGCAGAAGCTGACGGCCGCGTCCCCGAGCGTGAGGGCCGGCTGGGACGCGATCAGTGGGCCCGCCTGCATGGCGTAGCCCAGCAGCAGGATGGAGAGCGAACCGGCGACCGCGAAGCCGTAGGTCTGCCAGGCCAGGAAGAACCCCGTCGCCCCCTGCTCGGACATGACGTTCATGGCGGACTTGACGAGCGCCGCCGTCAGCGCGTTGCCGATCGCGGCCGCGGCGGCCAGGCAGGCCGCACGCGCCGGTCCGCGGGGGCGGCGCAGCCCGGCCAGGACGAGCAGGACCCCGGCCCCGCCCACCACGGCGAGGGCCGGCACCCACCACAGTCCGGGGACCTGGGAGCGTCCGCCGGAGGGGGCGGCCGAGAACAGGCTGACGGCCAGACCCACGAAGATGCACAGCACGCAGAACCACGCCTTGCGTGACACCCGCACCCGGAACAGCACGTTGCCGGCCACGAGAGCCAGCGGAAGCTCCAGGATGAAGAGGGGCTGGACCACGGCCAGACTGCCCGCGTTCAGGGCCAGGGCCTGGAAGAGCGCGGCGAAGACGACGCCCAGGATGCCCCCGAACCAGAGCGGGCTGTGCAGCAGCTGCCGGACGAGCCCGAACCGCGCCGTGGAGTCGGGCGCCGCCACCGCCGCACGTCGTTGCAGCACCGTTCCGACCGCGTTGCTGCAAGCGGCCAGCACGGCGAACACGACCGCAACAATCATCTGGTTCGTACCGCTTCCGCGTCGTGCACTGCCCACTGCGGGTACCGCACTCCGGTCCCGCTGCCCAGTCGGTTCCGGCTCGCGTTCCACGATGGCACCCATCGGCGGCGGCTTCCACCGGCGGCTGCGAGAGCTCGCCGTCGGCCGCGTGGTCAGGAGGGACGGGCCGGTCCCCCGCGCGGCCTTCCTGGCCGGGCGGGGGACCGGGGACGCCCTGCGGACTAGCCGATGACCATCAGGAGATCTCCGCCCTCCACCTGCTGGACGGAGTCGACGGCCAGGCGGCCCACCGTTCCGGCGACGGGCGCCGTGATGGCGGCCTCCATCTTCATCGCCTCGATCGTCGCCACCGTCGCACCCGCCTCCACCCGGGCGCCCGGCTGCACGGCCAGGGTGACCACCCCGGCGAACGGGGCGGCGACATGCCGGGGGTCGGACTTGTCGGCCTTCTCGGCGGGCGGCAGATCCGAGGCGACCGAGCGGTCACGGACCTGGACCGGCCGGAGCTGGCCGTTGAGCGTGGCCATCACCGTGCGCATGCCGCGCTCGTCCGCCTCGCCGATCGCCTCCAGAGCGATGAGCAGGCGTACACCGGGTTCGAGGTCGACCGCGTGCTCCTCGCCCGGCCGCAGCCCGTAGAAGAAGTCCTTGCTGGGCAGGACGCCGGTGTCCCCGTAGGCGTCGCGGTGTGCCTCGAACTCCTTGGCCGGTCCGGGGAACAGCAGCCGGTTGAGCGTGGTCCTGCGGTCCTTCTCCAGGCCCTCGCGGTCCTCCTCGGTCAGTTCGGCGACCGGCTTGGCCTCGGCCCGGCCCTTGAGGGCCTTGCCTCGGAAGGGCTCCGGCCAGCCGCCGGGCGGATCGCCCAGCTCGCCGCGCAGGAATCCGATCACCGAGGCGGGAATGTCGTACGCGCCCGGCTCCGCCGCGAACCGGGCCGGGGTGACACCCGCGCCGACGAGGTGCAGCGCGAGATCGCCGACCACCTTGGACGACGGGGTGACCTTCACCAGACGGCCGAGGATGCGGTCGGCGGCCGCGTACATCGCCTCGATCTCCTCGAACTGGTCACCGAGGCCCAGCTCGCGCGCCTGGACACGCAGGTTGGACAGCTGTCCGCCGGGGATCTCATGGTCGTAGACCCGCCCGGTGGGCGCGGCCAGACCGGCCTCGAAGGGGGCGTAGATACGGCGTACGGTCTCCCAGTACGGCTCCAGATCGCAGGCCGCCCGCAGGCTCAGCCCGGTGGGCCGCTCGGAGTGGTCGGTCGCGGCGATGATCGCGGACAGGGACGGCTGGGACGTCGTGCCCGCCATGGAGGCGACCGCCCCGTCCACGGCGTCGGCGCCCGCGCCGATCGCGGCCAGATAGGTGGCGAGCTGCCCGCCGGCCGTGTCGTGGGTGTGCAGATGCACCGGCAGGTCGAACTCCCGGCGCAGCGCCGTCACCAGCCGTGCGGCCGCGGGCGCCCGCAGCAGTCCGGCCATGTCCTTGATCGCCAGGACGTGAGCCCCCGCTTCGACGATCTCCTCGGCGAGCTTGAGGTAGTAGTCCAGGGTGTAGAGCTTCTCGGCCGGGTCGGACAGATCGGCGGTGTAGCACAGGGCGACCTCGGCCACGGCCGTGCCGGTGGCCCGTACGGCGTCGATCGCGGGCCGCATCTGCGTGACGTCGTTGAGCGCGTCGAAGATGCGGAAGACGTCGATGCCGGTACGGGCGGCCTCCTCGACGAAGGCGTCGGTGACCTCCGTCGGATAAGGGGTGTAGCCGACGGTGTTGCGGCCGCGCAGCAGCATCTGCAGACAGATGTTGGGCACCGCCTCGCGCAGCAGGGCCAGCCGCTCCCAGGGGTCCTCGGCCAGGAAGCGCAGGGCCACGTCGTAGGTGGCGCCGCCCCAGCATTCCAGGGACAGCAGCTCGGGGAGGGTGTGCGCCACAACGGGGGCGGCGGCCAGCAGGTCCTTGGTGCGCACGCGCGTGGCGAGCAGGGACTGGTGGGCGTCGCGGAAGGTGGTGTCGGTGACGGCGACGGTGGGCGCCTCACGCAACGCCCGGGCGAACCCCTCCGGGCCGAGTTCGGTCAGCCGCTGCTTCGAACCCGCGGACGGGAGTGCGCCGGAGGGGACGTGCGGCAGCTTGGTCGTGGGGTCGACCAGGCGGGGGCGCGCACCGTGCGGCTTGTTGACGGTGACGTCGGCGAGATAGTTCAGCAGTCGGGTGCCGCGGTCCGCGGAGTGGCGGGCGGTCAGCAGCTGGGGGCGTTCCTCGATGAACGAGGTGGTGACACGGCCCTCCCGGAAGTCGGGGTCGTCCAGCACCGCCTGCAGAAACGGGATGTTGGTGGCCACACCGCGGATCCGGAACTCGGCGACCGCGCGGCGGGCGCGGTGCACCGCGGTGGCGAAGTCACGGCCCCGGCAGGTCAGCTTCACCAGCATCGAGTCGAAGTGGGCGCTGATCTCGGAGCCGACGAACGCGGTGCCGCCGTCGAGCCGGATGCCGGAGCCGCCGGGCGAGCGGTAGGCGCTGATCGTTCCCGTGTCGGGGCGGAACCCGTTGGCCGGGTTCTCACTCGTGATCCGGCACTGGAGGGCCGCGCCGCGGACGTAGACCGTGTCCTGGGACAGGCCGAGGTCGGCCAGCGACTGCCCCGAGGCGATGCGCAACTGCGCCTGGACCAGGTCCACATCGGTGACCTCCTCGGTCACCGTGTGCTCGACCTGGATACGCGGGTTCATCTCGATGAAGACATGCCGGCCGTCGCGGTCGACCAGGAACTCGACGGTGCCGGCGTTGCGGTAGCCGATGGTGCGGGCGAAGGCGACGGCGTCGGCGCAGATGCGGTCCCGCAGCACCGGGTCGAGACCGGGAGCGGGGGCCAGTTCGACGACCTTCTGGTGCCGCCGCTGTACCGAGCAGTCGCGCTCGTAGAGGTGGATGACGTCGCCCTGGCCGTCGGCGAGGATCTGCACCTCGATATGGCGCGGGTCCACAACGGCCTTCTCCAGGAACACGGTCGCGTCCCCGAACGCGGACTCGGCCTCACGGGACGCCGCCTCGATGGCCTCCCGGAGCTTCTCGGGCTCCTCCACCCGTCGCATACCGCGCCCGCCACCGCCGGCGACCGCCTTCACGAACAGGGGGAACCCGACCTCCTCGGCTGCCGCGAGCAGCTCACCGACATCCGTCGAGGGACGCGAGGAGCCGAGCACCGGCACCCCGGCGGCACGAGCCGCGGCGACGGCGCGGGCCTTGTTGCCGGTCAGCTCCAGCACATCGGCGCTCGGACCGATGAACGTGATCCCGGCCTCCTCGCAGGCCCGGGCCAGATCCGGGTTCTCCGACAGAAACCCGTACCCGGGATAGACGGCGTCCGCCCCCGCCCGGCGTGCCGCCGCCACGATCTCCTCGACCGACAGATAGGCGCGCACCGGGTGGCCCTTCTGCCCGATCTCATAGGCCTCGTCGGCCTTGAGACGGTGCAGCGAGCCGCGATCCTCGTACGGGAACACCGCCACGGTCCCGGCGCCCAGTTCATAGGCCGCGCGGAACGCACGGACGGCGATCTCACCCCGGTTCGCGACAAGTACCTTGCGGAACATCAACGGTCCCTTCTGATGGGTGCGCCGGATCAGGCGCCTGGCGAGCGTTGGTGTCTTAGTCAGGGCCTGTCGTCAAGCTCCCGCCTGCCCCGCGACGCCATGCACGTACTCTCGCCGCATCGTGCGAAACCCCACGTACATCCAGTACGAGGGCTTCCGCCCGGCACTCCCCCGAGCTCTTCGAGCAGGGGGTACCCCCAGAGCACGCACCTGACGCCGCAGGGCCGCCCTTCGGGCGACGACGCGAGTTTGACGACAGGCCCTAGCACCGGCGCCGGACCGGGCCGCGCCCGGACCGCGACCGGCCGGTCCATCATCTGCCCGCCATGGGCGCTGACGTATGCATCTTCGCCCCCGGTGTGACGACCTCCACGCGGCCGGAACGCTCCGGGGACGCGGACGGCCGCCCACGCCTCGTCCTCCGTGGTCCGACGGCGACTCCGGGCGGGAAGCGCCCGCACCCCGTACGGATGCGGGAACCACCACAGTGACGAGATTCCGCGCTGACAGACGTCTTGGAAGTGGTCCGCCGCCCCCGGGGGAGACGCGTCCGGTGGTTCTTCGCCGGACTCGGGGCGGCAGGGGCGATTCTGGCGGCGCTGCGCATGGCCCACCGGGGCACGGTCCTCGACGCAGGGGCGGGCCTCGGTCTGCTGCTCACGCTCGGGGGCCTCGCGTCGCTGTACGGAGTCATGGCCCGGGGTGAGCGCCGGCACTCCGGCCTGCAGGTGCGAACACTGCTGTGCCGCCGGAACGTGCGGCGCGACATCGCAGATCTGCGCGTACGCCTGAAGTACGCGCACACCTTCCGATCCCAGGAGACCCGTCGCGTCGTCCTGGTGCTGCGTGACGGGCGCAAGCTGCTGCCCCTGCCGAAGAGCTGGTCGGCCGACGACCCGGACTTCGACGCGCAGCTGGAGGCACTGCGCGCGCTGCACCGCCGCCACGGGACTCCGGAGCCGGGCCACGTCCTGGTCGTCACCCCACCCCACCCCGGCCCGGGCCGGGGTGGGGTGGGGCGAAACGGATACCGGTGGAGCGGCTCACCGCCGGGACGGCGCGGCGCCCCCGGGGCGACGAGGGCGACACCGTCCCCGCGAGCCGGCACATCGCCGAACTCGACGACGTGGGCCGGGCGGTCCGCCTCGCCGCCGCCCCCGCCGATCCGACCCGCATCCTGCGCGCACCGGACTCGGCCAAGGCCGCCGTGACCGCCGCGGCCCCCGAATCACGACCGCCTCCCGGCGGCCTGCGTCCGGGCGGCGAGCCATGGCAGGCCGCTGCCTGGCGCCTGCCGGCGCCGGGCCCGGCCGGCGCGCAGACAGGCTCCGGCCGTGATGACCGCGGCGGCCACCCCGTACGCCCACGCCTGGAGCGGGAAACCGGGCAGCAGCCGGCCGCCGAGATAGAGGGCGGTGCCGGCCAGGGTGACGGTCAGCCATTCCCAGCGGCCGTCCAGGGCGACGAGGGCGATGACGAGCAGGGAGTACCAGGGGTAGTTCGGCGAGAACAGGAGCAGCGCGGTGCCCGTGAGCAGCAGGGCACCGCTCCAGGGCCGGTTCGGGTCGCCGCGGCGCCACACGTACAGGGCGACCAGCGCGAGCAGCACGGCCGCCGTCACTTCGGCGGCGGCGTCCGGCAGCAGCAGCCGCAGCAGCGCGAAGCGGCGTACGTCCCCGGGTTCGTAGCCCTCCTCATGGAGGTAGCCGGGCAGATAACCGAGGACGCCCGTGCCCGACATGGCCACGTAGGGAACGTAGGCGAGTGCGATCGCCACGACGGCAGCCGCGCCCAGCCGCAGGATCCGCGCCGGGCTCCGCTGCCCGGACAGGGCTCCGGGCAGCGCCAGGACCGGCAGCAGTTTCACGGCGATCGCGGCGCCCAGCAGCGCGCCCCGGCGGGCACCGGCGGTCGCGGTGCCGAACGCCAGGACGGTGAGCAGGACGCCGAGGGTGTCGACATGCGCGTTGTCGACCGCTTCGAAGGGCACGGCCGGGCACCAGGCCCACAACGCGGCCCGGGCCGGGGCCCGTTGCGGGTCCCCGCGCCGACGCTGCACCGCGAGCAGGGCCACGGTGGTGCCGAACGCGAGTGCCGCGCCGCCGACTTGGAGCGGCTTGTGGCGGCTGTCCGACGGGGAGACGGTGTGGACGGCGAGGAACCAGCCCTCGGCGACCGGGGGGTAAATGGTGGGGACGGTGGGACGGTTGATACGGACGCACAGACCGCTGTCGGTCCGATGGAGTCCCCAGCCCTCGCACGCCTCCCGGGTGGGGAACAGCCAGTCGTCGCGCAGCGGGGCCAGTTCGGGTGCCGCGGGCGGGTGGGCGTAGGGGGAGACACCGGCCGCCTGGACCCGGCCGTCCCAGGCATAGCGGTACATGTCGTCGCTGGTGCGGGGCGGCGTGGCGAGCCCGGCGAGCACCACGGCTGCCGCACCGGCCAGCACGAGCCCGGTCGCGGCACGCGCCGGAACCTTCCGGACGGTCCACACCGCGGCGGCGAACAGGGTCCAGGCGACGCCGTAACCGGTGAGCAGACGGCCGGGGGCGCCGATGTTGTCGCCGGCGCGGAGGGTGCCGACGACCACCGCGGTGAGCGCGGCGAGGAGAACCACGGTGACGCCGATACGGATCCGGACCGCCCTGCGGTTCGCCGGTGCGGCGGGGCCGGGGAGCGGGTGCCGCGCGGATGTCAGGGCGTCGCGCGGGGATGCGGGGGCGGTGTCGGTCATCGGTGGTCGGGCCCTTCCGTGGCCGTGGGACCTGCCTCCGGCCGGCCCGGTCCGGGGCGGTGGAGTTCCACGAAAGGGCGGCCGTCAGCCGTCCAGCGGCCGGTGAGGATCCAGCCCGTGGCCTCGGCGCAACGCGCGAGCGCGGTGGTGCCGAGGCGGGCCCAGGCGAAGGGACGGCCGTGGCGGCCGCGGGCGTCCTCGACGCGGACGGTGAGACGTTCGTCCACGTCCTGCGGGGCCGCCTCGGCCAGCAGCCGCCCGCCGGGACGGACCAGGTCACGCAGTCGGGCCAGCAGTACGGCCGGGTCGCCGCCGATGCCGACGTTGCCGTCCATCAGCAGGACGGTGCCCCACCGGCCCTCCTTCGGCAGGCGATCGAAGACGGATCGCCGCAGCGCGGATCCGCCGAGGCTCCGGGTCCGGGCGACGGCGGCCGGGCTGACGTCCACGCCCAGCGCCGGCAGGCCACGGGCGGCCAGGGCGGCGACCAGGCGTCCGGGGCCGCAGCCGACGTCCAGCACCGGGCCGGTGCAGCGACGGAGCACGCTCGTGTCGGCGGCGTCGGGTGCGGCGCACCAACGCTCCACGTCCAGGAGCAGCAGCTCCTGCCGCGTGCCCTGGCACATGCGGCGCAGATACAGCGGGCCGCGGCCCGTGCGCAGGGCGTGGGCGTAGGGGTCGTCCGTCCAGGGTTCGCCCGGCGGCACGGGGGCGCGCCGGGTGGTGTCGGGCGTGGGTGTACGGGGCGGGGCGGGCTGCGGAATGAGGGGTTGGGGAGTCAGGGGGCCCGCGGGGGCCGGCCCCGGCCACTGGGCGGCGGTGGACTCCGCGCGGGACGCCGCGCCGGTTGCCGTGGCGCTCACCGTACGGCCTCCGTCAGGCGGTCCAGAGTGGTGACGAAGCGGGAGCCGGGTGCGCAGCGGACGGCGGCCTCGACCGCGTCGGCGGCGGTGTCCACGTCACGCAGCACCGGCAGATCGCCCACCGACAGCCCTGCCGCCGTGAGACGGTCTCGCTGGATCGCGCCGGTACGGGCGGTGGACATGGGCACGCCCCGCACCAGGGCCCCGGCCCGTGCCGGATCGGCCAGGCCCAGCGCCCAGAACCCGCCGTCGGCGGCCGGTCCGAACCAGGCGTCGTGGCCGTCCCCGCCGACATCGGCGAGAAGACCGGGGGTCAGCTGGGGAGTGTCCATGCCGATCAGGAGCGCGGGACCGTCGGCGCAGTGGGCGAAGGCGGCCGCGATCCGCTCGTCCAGGCCGCCCGGTGTCTGGGGTACGACGTCGAACCCGGGAGGCAGCCAGGCGCCGGGAGCGCCGTCCAGCACGAGGACACGGCGCCGGGCAGGGGTCCGGAGCACCGTGTGGAGGGTGTCGGCGAGGGCGGCCTCGGCCAGCGCGGCCGCCTGCTGCGGCGTGTACGGCGGGGTGAGCCGGGTCTTGACCCGCCCGGGTACGGGCTCCTTGGCGATGACCAGCAGCGTGGCCGGCCCCGCGGCCGTGCCCCGGGCGCTCATCGTCCGGCTCCAGTGACACCGGTGACGCGCGCGCTGTCCGCGGCCCCGACGGCGGTTCTCCGCGCCGCGTCCGCGGTGGGCGGTTCGGTGAGGACGGCGCTCATGTCCCGTACCGCGTGCCAGGTGCCGCGCCAGGTGCCGGTCACCTTGGAACGGCCGGTGCGCGGGTGGTAGGGCACGTCCGTCTCCCGGACCCGCCAGCCGGCGTCGGCGGCGCGGACCACCATCTGCAGCGGATAGCCGGACCGGCGGTCGGCCAGGTCCAGGGCGAGCAGCGCCTCCCGGCGGGCGGCACGCATCGGGCCGAGGTCGCGCAGGCGCAGTCCGGTGCGCCTGCGGATCAGCCGGGCCAGCTCCAGATTGGCCAGCCGGGCGTGCAGGGGCCAGGCGCCGAGGGTGGTGGGCCGCCGCCGGCCGAGGACCAGGTCGGCGGAGCCGTCGAGGACCGGCCCGGTGAGGGCCGGCAGCAGCGCGGGGTCGAGGGAGGCGTCGCAGTCGCAGAAGCAGACCACGTCGGCTGTGGCGGCGGCCAGCCCGGCGTGGCAGGCGGCGCCGAAGCCACGGCGCTGCTCCCGGACCACAAGGGCCCCGAGGGAGCGGGCCACGTCCGCCGAGCCGTCGGTCGAGCCGTTGTCGACGACGATCGCGCGCCAGCCCGGCGGGATCCGGTCCAGCACCCAGGGCAGGGCCTCGGCCTCGTCGAGGCAGGGCAGCACGACGTCGACCGGCGGAGGCGAGGAGGGAGAGGAGGGGGATGTCTCGATCACCTCACTCACCTTACGAACACACAGCGGACAAAAGGGATTTGGCGACCTTACGGATCGCTGACGTCCGTCCTGCGCACGGATCGCCCGCCTTCTCCCTGTCTTACGGATCTCTGACGTCGCCCGCCGCTCCCGGCGGCCGGCCGAACGGTGGTGCGAGACTCGGGGGCGTGAAACGCGTACTCGTCGTGGACGACGACCCGACCGTCTCGGAGGTCGTCGCCGGCTATCTGGACCGGGCGGGCTTCGCCGTCGAGCTGGCGGCCGACGGCCCCGCCGCCGTGGCCCTCGCCGCCGCCCGGCCGCCCGACCTGGTCGTACTGGACCTGATGCTGCCCGGCATGGACGGTCTGGAGGTCTGCCGGCGCATCCGCGAGGACGGCCCCCTGCCCGTGATCATGCTGACCGCACGAGGCGACGAGGAGGACCGCATCCTCGGCCTGGAGGTCGGCGCCGACGACTACGTCACCAAGCCGTTCAGCCCCCGCGAACTCGTGCTGCGCGTGGAGTCCGTCCTGCGCCGCGCCGGAACACCGGTGGCGGCCCGTACCGAACCCGCGGAGTCCTGGCTGCGGGCGGGACCGCTCGCCCTGGACCCCGTCGCCCGGCGCGCCACCCGCGACGGCACGGAACTCGCTCTCACCATCCGGGAGTTCGACCTGCTGGAGTTCTTCCTGAGCCACCCGGGCCGGGCGACGACCCGCGAGGACCTCATGCGCCAGGTGTGGGGCTGGGAGTTCGGCGACCTGTCGACCGTCACCGTTCATGTGCGGCGTCTGCGCGAGAAGATCGAGAACGACCCGGCGCACCCCCATCTGATCAGCACCGTATGGGGAGTCGGCTACCGCTTCGACCCTCCGCGGCCGAACGGCCCCGACGAGAACGGAGCCGGACATGCTCGGTGACACACTGCTCATCGCCCTGTACGCGTTGATCGGCGCGGTAGCCGCCGGCCTGGGCGGCACGGTCGTGCTGCGGCTGCTGCGCCGCCGCTCGGTCGCGCTGTCGCTGGCCGTCGTCGCGGCCGTCACGGTCGCGGCGATGCTCGGCGGCACCCTGCTGGTGGCCTGGGCGATGCTCCTGTCCGACCACGATCTGTGGGTCGTGACGACCGTGTGCGCCATGGCGGCGGTCGTCTCTCTGGTGGTCGCGCTCGTCCTGGGCCGCAGCGTCGTCAGGGGCAGCCGGGCCCTGGCCGAGGCCACCCGGGCCCTCGGTGACGAGGGGAGCTTCACCCCGCCCAGCACCGCCCCCACCGCCGAACTCGCCGAGCTGAGCCGTCAGCTCGCCGCCACCAGCGCCAAGCTCACCGCCTCCCGGGAACGGGAGCGGGCCCTGGAGGCCTCGCGCCGTGAACTGGTCGCCTGGATCTCCCACGACCTGCGCACCCCGCTGGCCGGGCTGCGGGCGATGACCGAGGCCCTGGAGGACGGCATGGTCGAGGACCCCGCCGTCTACCACACCCGTATCGGCGCCGAGGTCGAGCGCATGAGCGACATGGTCAGCGATCTGTTCGAGCTCTCCCGCATCCAGGCCGGGGTCCTCGCCCTGTCGCCCACCCGGATGTCGGTCTACGACCTCGTCGGCGACGCCATAGCGGGCGCCGACGCGCTGGCCAGGGAGCACAAGGTACGGCTCGTCGACGACGGGGTCGAGCCCGTGCCGGTCGAGGTCGACGGCCGTGAGATGTCCCGTGTCCTGGCCAATCTGCTCGTCAACGCCATCCGTCGCACCCCTGCCGACAGCACGGTCGCGGTCTCCGCACGCCGGGATGCCGACAGCGTCGTGCTCTCGGTCACCGACGGCTGCGGCGGCATCCCGCCGGAGGACCTGCCCCGCGTCTTCGACACCGGCTGGCGCGGCACCCACGCCCGCACCCCGCCGGCCGGGGCCGGGCTCGGCCTGGCCATCGTGCGCGGCATCGTGGAGGCCCACCGCGGCCAGGCCGCCGTACGCAACGTCCCGGGCGGCTGCCGCTTCGAGGTCCGCCTGCCTGCGGCGAGCTGAGGGTCTCGTGCGGCCACGGAACGTCAGCCGTCACGCAGCGGCGCCCGCGCGAACTCCGCCATTCCCTCGGCGAAGGCGACCTGCGGCTTCCAGCCCAGTTCCGCGCGGAGCCGCTCCGCGGAGGCGGTGATGTGGCGGACGTCGCCGAGCCGGTACTCCCCCGTGACGACCGGCGGCGGACCCCCGTACGCCCCGGCGAGCGCGGCCGCCATCTCCCCCACCGTGTGGGGCTCACCGCTGCCCACGTTGTACGCCCGCAGGGTCCCCTCCGGCAGCCTGTCCACCGCGTCCAGCGCCGCGAGGTTGGCGGAGGCGACGTCTCGTACGTGGACGAAGTCCCGCCGCTGGCCGCCGTCCTCGAAGACGCGCGGGGCCTCGCCGCGCTCCAGCGCGGAACGGAAGAGCGAGGCGACGCCCGCGTAGGGGGTGTCGCGCGGCATTCCGGGCCCGTACACGTTGTGGTACCGGAGGACCGCCACCCGCCCGCCCGTGGCCCGTGCCCACGCGGCCGCGAGGTGCTCCTGGGCGAGCTTGGTCGTGGCGTACACGTTGCGCGGGTCGACGGGCGCCTCCTCGTCCACCAGCCCGGCGGCGAGCGGTTCACCGCAGTGCGGGCAGGGTGGTTCGAAACGTCCCGCGTCCAGGTCCGCCACCCGGCGGGGCCCCGGCCGGACGAGTCCGTGGGCCGGGCAGATGTAGCGCCCCTCGCCGTACACCACCATGGAGCCGGCCAGCCCCAGTCGGCGTACCCCGGCCGCCGCCATACCGGCCAGGAGCACCGCGGTGCCCAGGTCGTTGCAGCTCACGTAGTCGGGCGCGTCGGCGAAGTCCTTGCCCAGTCCGACCATGGCGGCCTGATGACACACGGCGTCCACTCCGCGCAGTGCGTCGGCCACGGCCTGCGCGTCACGGACGTCCGCGTGCCGCCATTCGGCCCCTGGGGGCAGGGACGGCGCGGTGCGGTGGGCGGCGGGCAGCACGGCGTCGAGGACGCGCACCGTGTGCCCGGCGCCCATGAGGGAAGGGACGATGTGCGAGCCGATGAAGCCCGCGCCTCCGGTGACCAGGATCAACATGCCACCGACCGTACGGCCGCACACCCGGCGGCGGAGCGTTCGCCGCCCGGACGTCAGGGGTTCGTAAGCCTTCCGCGCGCCGAGGACACCCCCGGCCACAGCCCTGACCGACAACCCCCACGACGGACTTCAAGAAGAGGGCGGCCGTCGGCGACGCACAAACCCACGAGCGGCCGTCAGCAGCGCCGTCACCGTCGCCACGGCAACGAGCGTGAGCAGCCAGTTGCGCGGGTAATCCAGCGGCAGCACCGAGGAGTTTGCGGTGGGCCCGGGACGCAGCAGCACCGGCAGCGCCACCGCCGTCAACGCGCCCGCGACCATCAGCGCCCCCCGCACCGGGCCCCGCCCGGCGCCGCGCACCAACAGCAGCCCGACGGCCAGCACCAGTGGGGCGATCACCGCGTCATGGAGCAGCAGGGCTCCGCCGAGCCAGAGCAGTACCCCTCTCAGGTCGCCCGCGTCCGACAGAAGGGACACGCCGACACCCATGAGCGCCGCACCGGCCAGGCCCGCCAGGATCCGCATCACCTTCATGACAGCACCTCCAGCCGCCCGACCCACTTGGTCTGGAGCACACCGGGCCGGTCGGGGGCGATGACACGGGCCGGGTAGCCGTGGTCGGGGGTGAGTTCCCGCCCGTTCAGACGCAGCGCGAGCAGGGTCAGCGGGTCGCGGGCGTACTCGTGCCCCATCTCCGACACGCGGTATCCGCCCCGGAGTTGCAGCGACACCACCCGCACCCGCGCGTGCGGCGGGGCACCCGCCAGCTCCAGCAGATCCCTGATCCGCACGCCCGTCCAGCGGGCGGACCTGCTCCAGCCCTCCACGCAGGCGATCGGCAACTCCACCTCGTACTGTGGCAGGGCACGCAGCTCGTCCAGCGTGAGGACGTAGGGGCGCGGGCCGGAGACCACCAGCCGGTAGCGCTCGGCGGGGACCCGGCCGACCCCGGCCTCGGCGGCGGTCCGGTTGACCGGCAGTCCTTGCGGGCCGTGGTCCGGATGGCGCGGCGCGAGCAGGTCGAGGTCCTTCAGCGGGGTGAAGGACTGGCCCACCGTGGTCAGTGTGACCGCTCCGACCGCCGCACCGACACCGGCCAGCAACGAGCGCCGGTCGACGGCGTCCTGCTCGGGCAGGGCGAGCGTCCCGGGCGACCGCCCGGTCCAATGGTTCCGGATCTCCGGTGCCTTGACCGCCAGGTGCAGCACCAGCGCCCCGGTGATCAGCCACGCCATCGCGTAGTGCACCGGCACGAACGAGAACGGCCAGGGGTACCACTGCACGGTGTTCAGCAGCCCGGTGACCACCTCGAACACGGCCGCCGCGACGAGCACGCCCACC
Source organism: Streptomyces sp. NPDC001222 (assembly GCF_042896945.1). Classification (NCBI taxonomy): domain Bacteria; kingdom Bacillati; phylum Actinomycetota; class Actinomycetes; order Kitasatosporales; family Streptomycetaceae; genus Streptomyces; species Streptomyces sp. NPDC001222. The sequence goes on along the minus strand of NZ_JBIAXT010000004.1, from coordinate 280,103 downwards.
GACAGCCGCTCCAGGGCATGACGGAGCGACCGTACGGGTGGCCATGCGAACAGGCGCGGATACACCGTCCACAGCTTGGCGAGCAGCAGCGGGATCGCCGCGATGCCGGAGGCGACATGGAGTCCCTGGGTGAGCCGGTAGCCCCACGCCGGGCGGCTCGGCAGCTCGTCGGCGGCCCAGGACGGCGGATGCTGCAGGACATGGCTGACCAGGCCGGTGACGAAGCACACCGCGAACGCCAGGCCCAGCCACCGGCCGATCACGGTCGCCGTGCGGGCGTCGTGCAGCCTGCCTCTGAACACGGGTGGAGAGAAGCGCTGTTCCATGTTCCCATCCCAGCCGCAGCGACGCCGCCTCGGAATGCCCGAACCCCTTACGGAACAGGGACATCCGCACCGAGCGGGTCGCCGCCCGCCTCAGTCGGCGGGGCGTCAGCCGTCCACTGGGGCCTCCTGCCAGGTGGCGGTCCGTTCGCGCGCGACGTCGCGCAGCAGCCCGAGGAACACCTCCACCAGCGGGGTGAGCGTCGGGTCGGCCCGGGTCACCGCGTGGATGTCGCGGTGGAGCCTCGGCCTGACCAACTCGCGATGGGTCGTGCCCGGGACATGCGTCAGAGCCAGGCGCGAGACCAGGGCCACCCCGCTGCCCGCGCCGACGAGGGCCTGCGCGACGTCGTAGGACTCGGTCTCGAAGCGGACGTCGGGGGTGAACCCCGCCGCACTCGCGGCCCGGTCGAACTGCTGTCGGGCGAGATGGCCCGCCACGATCGTGACCCATGACGCGTCGCGGAGCTGGTCGAGGCGCAGCGGGACATCCGGCGGTGAGCCGACGGCAAGCGGATGGTCGTCGGGCAGGACCACGACCATCGGGTCGTGCAGCAGCCGGTGGGCGGAGGCCTGCGGGGGCGAGGTGAGGGTGTCGCTCCAGGAGGCGATGACCGCCATGTCGAGCCTGCCGGCGACGATCTCGTCCGGTCCTCGATCGGACGCCACGTCGACCACGGTGACATCGGCGTCCGGATGACGGTGGCGCAGGGCGGTCAGCGCCGGTGGAACCAGATGCAGGGCCGCGGCCTGGAACGCGCCGATCCGCAGCCGTAGCGACAGATGGCCCAGCAGCGCGGCCATGTCCGCCGCGGCCTTCTCCGCCGCCTCGTCGACGGTCCGTCCGTGCGTGGCGAGCAGGGCACCGGCCTCGGTGAGCGTCGCTCCGCGCGGCCCGCGTCGGACGAGGGGCACCTGCCACTCGCGCTCGGCTCTGACCACCTGCTGCGTCACGGCGGCGGGGGTGAGCCTCAGCGCATGTGCCGCCCCGGTCAGCGAGCCGTACTCCCCGATCAGGGCGAGCAGCCGCAACTGTGCGGGATCCACGAGCATGAATTCAGCTTAATGCTGTTCCCGTCATCCTTAACTTCTCTTAAACCAACTGCTCAGGAGAGTCTGAGGGGGTTCCCGACGAAGCCACCCCCGGAGGGCCGCCCTGTGCCCAGCCATCTGCCCGCGTTCCTGGTCACCACCTGGCTCCTGGCCATGCTCCCGGGCGCCGGCCAGGCCGTCATGATCCGTCAGGTGCTGGCGGGCGGTCTGCGTACGGCACGCGGCACGATCGCCGGCAACGCGGCCGGGCTGCTGCTCTGGTCCATGGCCGCGGCGGCCGGTCTGTCGGCGGTCCTGCTGGCGAGTCCTCGGGCGTACGCCGCCGTACGGATCCTGGGCGGCGTCGTGCTGGTGGTGCTCGGGGTACGGACCTTGACGGCCGCACGCCCGGCCGCCTCATCCAGCTCGTCCGCCGGGGACGCCGAGTCACCGACGGGCGAGGGAAGGACCCGCACCGGTTTTCCGGGGGGCTTCGTCATGGGGCTCGGCACAAGTCTCGGCAACCCCAAGGCGGGTGTGTTCGCCGTGTCGATACTGCCGCAGTTCGTCACGGCGACCGGCCCGGTCTTTCTGTCCAGCGCCGCTCTGGGTGGGGTGTGGGCGCTGGTCAACGCCTGCTGGTATCTCCTGTTCACCTGGCTGGTCCATCGGGGGCGCGCGCTGGTGACCAGGCCGGCCGTGCACCGGGGGCTCGGGGTGGTCACCGGCGTCGTCCTGCTCGTGCTGGGCGTGGCGGTCGCGGCGGGCGCCTGAGGCGGGCGGCTGCGAGCCCTCGCGGCCCGGCTCCGGCGAGCCGACCACGGGGCCGAACGCCCCCTCGGACCGATCGCCCCCCGGAAGCAAGGTCATCCCCCGGTACGCACGTTCTCCCGGGACAACGGCTCGGCGGCGTCCTCGGGCGGAATCCAGGCGCAGGCCAGGGACCCGCCGATCAGGCCGCAGGACAGGCCGATGAACAGGCCCCCGAAGTTCGCGAGGGGGAACGAGACGAGGGAGAGCAGCAGGGTGGCGATCCCGGCGAACACGCGCACATGCTGCTGGAACCACAGGGATACGCCCAGGACCACCAGCAGCACCCCGATGATCAGGGACGCCGCCCCCGACGTGGTCGACAGGGCCAGCGCGATGCCCTGCAGATTCAGATGCGTATAGGGGAAGTACATGATGGGCAGCCCCGCCACGAGCGTGAACAGCCCTGCCCAGAAGGGCCGTTCCCCTCGCCACTCGCCGAATCCGTACCACGCTTCGGCGGCGGTCGCGCGACGTGACAGGCGTCTGTGGAAGTCCAGGAACACGTCTCTCCCTGTGGTGAGGGCTCACGGAGGCATACGGCGGGAGGACGCCACGGCGCGCGCGCCGTCCGTGGGCCGGAGGCATGTCAGAAACACCTGTGACTGCCCTGCTCGATCTGCAGGTCGAAGCCCGGGACGCTCAGGGTGCCGGCCGTGGAGGCGACCGAGATCGCCCGCACGTTCGTCAGGACGACCGTGTTCGCCTGTGAGGCGAAGACGTTGGGGTCGAAGAACCTCGAGTTCCTGTCGCCCGGATTGATCGGCCCCTTCCGGATGGCACCCGCCGCCACACCGATGTCGATGTCGTGTTCATCGGCCTGATCGGCTTTCACGGAGGTCGTGTCGATGAACAGGTTCGACGCCTCCACGGTCTGCTGGTCGGAGCTGGTGAGCATCAGGGTGTAGGGGCCCAGCACCGGGATCGGAAGCACCACCGACAGGCACAGTCTCTTGATGTCCGCATGGTTGAACCCCAGAACCACCACCGGCACCAGCGTGCCGCTCCGCGTCACGTCGACCACCGGGTAGATGCTCACGCCACGGCCGGCCAGCCGGTCCGCGGCGAGCTGGAACTTCTGATCCGAGATGAAGAACGACGCGGCCAGCGCTCCTTGTGCCATGCCGATACCCAGGGCCGCTGCGGCGGCGACGGCCGGGAGGAGGACCGTGGCGAAGCGCTTCCAGCACGTTCTGCCGGAGCGGTACAGCATGGCGCCTCCTCCGTCGCGCGGGCGGCCCCACCCGTGCCGGACCGGGGCAGGCGAAGTACTGGTGGCTGATGTCGGAGTCTAGACTTCCGGGCCCGGCAGCCGACGGCACGTCAGCTCGGCCGGTCGGGTGATATGCCCGCCGCAGGCACCATCCGGGTGCCCGTCCCGGTGCCGGCCGGCCGTGTCGCACCCTGCCCACAGGGAACGACGTGACGTTCAGGGAACGGGGTCGGTGCCGGGACACGGGATACGCGCAAGACCGTCCTCCGCTCCCGATGGTGCAGGCAGGGCTGCCGGCCGTAGGACCGGCCGGGCGTTCCACACATTCGGCCAGGGCTGAGTGCCTGGCACGGCCGGGCTGGGGGCCCGGGCCCCCCGTCTGCGGCAGCGCGAGCCGGCGACGCACGCAGGGGAAGGGCGGGAAGTGCGCGTGCGCGGTTCCCGCCCTCGCCCCGTCCCGCGTACGACGACCCCGCGTCAACTGCGTGTGCCACCTCACCATCCGCATGCCGGACGTGCACGACCGCGACCCCGAACGGCCCCCTAGGCTGACCCGTGCAACTGGTTCGCCCCGTCCGCCAGGCGGGAGCGTCGCAAGAGGGAACCCGGTGGGCATCCGGGACTGCCTGGCCGAGACCGCCTCTGGCGTGATCTTCCGCTCTACGCCAGGCGGACGAGCAGTTCGCTCACGAGGCCGTCTCCGTGGCGGTGCCGGGTCCGGCGAGCCCCAGTTCGCGGTCGCCGAGGGGGGTGAAGAAGCGCTCCACGTCGGCGTCGGACACCTCGGCGAGGGTCGCCGGGGACCAGCGCGGGTTGCGGTCCTTGTCGATGATCTGCGCGCGGACGCCCTCCACCAGGTCGTGGGTGCGCAGGGCGGCGCAGGAGACCCGGTACTCCTGGTCGAGGACCTGTTCCAGCGTGCCGAGGCGACGGGCACGGCGCAGGGCGGCCAGGGTGACCTTGAGGGCGGTGGGCGACCGGGAGAGCAGGATCTCCGCGGTCTCCTTGGCCGTCTGACCGCCGTGAGCGAGAAGCCGGTCGAGGATCTCCTCGACGGTGTCGGCGGCGTAGCAGCTCTCGATCCACTCCCGCTGTCCGGCCAACTCTCCCGGCGGCGCGGGCTGTACACGGCGAGCGACGGCGTCTCGTACGGGCATCTCGGCGAGGTCGTCGAGGAGTTCGGCGACCGAGGTGGACGGTACGTAGTGGTCGGCGAGGCCGCACAGCAGGGCGTCGGCGGCACCGACCTGCGCGCCGGTGAGGGCGAGATGGGTGCCCAGCTCACCGGGGGCTAGGGCGAGCAGACAGGTACCGCCGACGTCGGGGACGAAGCCGATGCCGGTCTCGGGCATCGCGACCCGGGACCGCTCGGTGACGACACGGACGCTGCCGTGCGCGGAGACGCCGACCCCGCCACCCATGACGATGCCGTCCATGATGGCGACGTACGGCTTCGGGTAGCGGGCGACATGGGCGTTGAGACGGTACTCGTCGCGCCAGAACGCGGCCGAGGCGGAACCGTCCCCGTCGCGGGCGTCGTCGTGGACGGCCCGGATGTCGCCACCCGCGCACAGACCACGCTCCCCCGCTCCGGTGATGACCACGGTCTGCACGGCCGGGTCGTGTTCCCAGGCGGTCAGGGCCTCGTCGATACGGCGGACCATCGCATGGTTCAGGGCGTTGAGTGCCCGCGGCCGGTTGAGGGTGATACGGGCGGCCCGTCCGGCGATGTGGAAGAGGACGGGTTCCTCACTGCCGGTCATCCGAACGCCTCCGTCAGACCGCGGGCCACGACGACGCACATGATCTCGTTGGTTCCTTCCAGAATCTGGTGACACGCAGGTCAGGTCACGGACGATCTTCTGGCGCCCACCTACATCCTCGCTCCGCACGGCACCGGCGTCGAATCGCACGTCGCCGCTCGCAGCAAAGGAATGCAGGACGCCAGGACGAACAGGCCGAAGAGCGTGATGGGGGTCAGCCCCACCGGTTGCAGCAGGCGTGCCGGATCGGCGTTCACCGAAGGCCAGTTACTGATCCAGTTCGCGGCCACGTCCAGCGTAATCACCACGCTCCCCAACCAGATGCCGCTTCGCCGCACGACTCCCACCAGCACCGCGACCAGTGGGTCGAGGACGACAAGGCTCAAGAAGTAGGCCCGAATCGACGTGTGCGGAAACGCCGCATAGGCGTGGATGCCGCCACGAACCAGATCACTGATGTGAGCACATGTGCCTTCAGCGAAACCGATCAGGTAGACCACGAGAGTCCATCGTGCCCACCGCGGCAGTCCTCTCCACTTGTCCCGCACGCTCACCCCCATGCAGGGAGCCTATCCGCGACCGTTCACGCAACCGAACGCGGCCACCGGCTTCACCCAGGCCGGCGGAGCGCTCCGTGACGTGGCTGCGGCAGCCCCGGTGCCCTCGTGTCACTTTCGCCAGAACAAGTGGTGCGTCACGCCGCTCGGGCTGGGCACGACGTCCCGATGGGACCGGTCGAGCAACTCGTCGGGGGACTCCCAGAGTCGCAGCCCGGAGCCGAGCCCCGTCCTCCGTCCCGCCGGGTGGGAAGTCTGTCGAGGACCGTACGATGCGGCGCATGATCGAGAGGTTCTCGGCCTCGCGCGCGGTTGTGGTCGGCGGGTGTCTCGTTGAGCGGCAGGGATTGCACCGATAGGTGTTCCGGTGACTCCGCCTCGGCCGGTGGATGCCGTCTCGGTGTTTCCCGAGCCGACTGATCACGCAGGGCACATCGACGGCCAACTGCCCAAATGCGTCGGGTACTTGCCGGTTGCATCGCGCCGAAGTCGGCGAAGGGCAGCAGCAGCGGGACGCCGCCGAGGTCCTGCAACAGGGCGATGAGGTGGGTCCGTACGCCGGTGATGCGCGGGCCGCACGACCGGTCCACGCGCTGCCGGGGCGTCCTGCCGATGGGCCCCTCGGCTCCGCCGATCGCCGGTGGCTCACGACCGTGCTGGTTGGTTGGCGATCAGAAGGGTGGTGTCGGCGGGGCGGAAGCCCAGGCGTGCGTAGATGCGAGCGACGGCGTCCTCCGCGTAGGCGAGGAAGACGGTGTGCACCCCGTGAGCGCGGGCATGGGTGGCCAGGGCCGTCGTGACGGCGGCGGCGAGGCCCTGACGGCGGGCGGTGGGGAGGGTGCCGATGCCTCCGATCTCGGTGGTGCCGTTCGCAGGGTGGTGGTGGCCGACGGCCAGCGGTGTGCCGTCAGGGGCGACGGCGGCGATGAGTGTCTTGTGTCCGGCGCGCAGCGTGGGCCGAGTCGTTTCGACCGTTCCGTCCGCGACCAGTTGCTGAGCCACCGCCGCCAACTCCGTACGCCCGGTCGCGCCCACCGCGGTGCCCGTCGCGGCGAAAGCCAGGCGAGGGAGGGCGAGGGCCGCGGGCAGGGCTGGGTCGTCGGCCGTCAGTGCACGGAGCGTGACACCGTCCGGCAGGGGATGCTGGGGCAGCGGGTGGTGCGGGTCGAGCACCATCAGAGGACGTTCTTGCACCGAGAGACCGGCCGCCTCGATCCGGGCGCGCAGCGTCGGCGCCGCCTCGGCGAGCCACTCGAAGGCCTCCGGCACTCCCAGTTCACGCTGCCGGGCGCGTACTCGGGCGATGTCAGCGGCAGTGACGGCCGCTGAGCCGGCCGCGGTGGGTTGGGCGTGGCTGGGGCCCCCGTAGTACGGGGCGCCTGGTTCCTTGCGTACGAACAACCGCAACGGGCCGAACTCTTCGGCGACGGCGAACAGCAGCGGCACGGCGGCGTAGAACTGCTCGATACAGGCGCGCAGCGGCGGAGCACTCACGCGGCGCATCCCACCATGGGGCGGCACCCCGCCGCATCCCATATTCGACTTGACCCCGAACCGCACTTGCCTCCGCTGAGCCCGCTGCTTCGCGGTCAAGAAGCCCCTGCGATCGACCGATCAACTGATTGACCGATCTGCGGACACGGGGTCCGGCTCTCACGCCCGCCCGAGCGTCTGCACCCATGCTCGATGGATCGGACCAATAGATCGGACCTATTGCTGAGGTGAATATCGCCATCCATCCTGCCCGTCGCTGAAATCGAGGGCAATCTGACCGGAATTGACCTATCCACCTGGCATCATAAGGGAGGTTGCGTACAGGGCTGGTGTCTGATGCATTGACACATCCGATGAATGGGTGGTTGCCTTCGAGACGCTCAGCCTCCGGTCGACTCCGCGCACCCTCATGGCCACGGACCACTGGAAAGGCGACCCCCATGACCAAGAACCGGCACCTTCTCGCCACCCTGGTGGCTGCGTTGGCGATCGCCCTCCCGGGGACGGCAGGCGCCCCGGCCGCCAGAGCCGACGCGGGGACTGCCCCCGCCACCCGCAGCGGCTGGACGGGCACCTGGGAGGCGGCTGCCTCCGGCACCGTCCCGGCCCTGCCCGGCACCTCCATCCGCAATGTCGTCCACGTCAGCGTCGGCGGCCACGCCGCGCGCGTCCGCATCTCCAACCGGCTCGGCACCTCCCCGCTCGAACTCGGCTCCGTGACCGTGGCACTGCAGGAGAGGGGCGCACCGAAGAGCCCGAACGCCGTCGCGGGAACGATGCGCACCGCCACGTTCCACGGCGCCGGCTCGGTGACCGTCCCGGCCGGCGAGGACGCGGTCAGCGACCCCGTGTCCCTCGACGTACCCGACGGCACCAACCTCCTGATCACCGTGTACACACCGGTCGACTCCGGCCCGGCCACGTACCACCGCTCGGCCCTGCAGGCCAATTTCCTCGCCCCATCGGGCAACCACGCGGCGGACGAGGACGGAACCGCCTACTCCGGGACCACGGGCTCCTGGTACTACGTGACCGGCGTGGACGTGTTCGACCCGCACACCGCCGGCAGCGTCGTCGCGCTCGGCGACTCCATCACCGACGGATCAGGATCGACATCCAGCGCCAACCACCGCTGGCCCGACCGGCTCGCCGAGCGGCTGCGCGCGCTGCCGTCGCACCGCCGACCGGGCGTCCTGAACGCCGGGATCGCCGGCAACCGCATCATGCTCGACGGCACCGGCCCCAGCGCTCTGTCCCGCCTCGACGCCGACGTCCTGTCCCGTACGGACGTACGCACGGTGATCGTCATGGAGGGCATCAACGACATCAAAGGCAGCCCCAACCAGTCCGACCCGGCCGCCTTCGAGAACGCCTACCGCCAGATCGTGCAGCGCACCCACGCACGCGGCATCCGCGTCATCGGCGCCACGATCACCCCGTACGGCGGAAACGGCGGTTACACCGAGGCCCGTGAAGCCGTCCGCCAGTCGGTCAACGCATTCACCCGGACCAGCGGCCCCTTCGACGCCGTCGTGGACTTCGACGCCGTGGTCCGCGACCCCGCCGACCCCCACCGCATCCTGCCCGCCTACGACTCGGGCGACCATCTGCACTTCAACGACGCGGGGCTGAAGGCGATGGCCGAAGCGATCGACCTGAACGACCTCAGCTTCACGGCCGAACGGGTCCCCGAACGCAACGCCGCCTGAACCTCGTTCTCCTTCCCCCTTCCGGAGCCCGGCCGGGGTTTCTCCTCGAGCCGATCCTCAGGCTCACAGCCGGACCGTGAGCACTGCCGCATGTTGCTCGGTGCGAGCGGCCAGAGCGGCCTGCCAGACATCTGTCAGGTGTGGAGGGATCAGGCCGGGCTCCATGGCGTCCGGCGGACAGAAGGTGCCGGGTGGGGTGGGCGGCGGAGATGAGCCGGCAGATCCCGACCCGGCCGTCCGCCCAGACGGAGAGCGGTGTCAGACCCCGCCGGTACGGTCGTGCCATGAGAGCTACAGGCACGTTCACTGTCAAAGCGTTCGTCCCGACCGAGCTGAAGCCGGACCCGGCTGTGTCCACTGGGCTTCCGGTGGGTGTCGCGACGATGGAGAAGCACTTCGAGGGCGAGGTCGCCGGCCGCTCGGCGACCTTGTTCACCGCTGCGTTCGACCAGACGACCGGCGTGGGCACCTATGTGGCCATGGAGTCGTTCGAGGGCTCGCTGTGCGGCCGGTTCGGCGCCTTCAACTTCGTGCACTCGGCGACGACGTCCGGCAGCGATCGCACAGCGGAGTTCTTCACCATCGTGCCCACGAGCGGCACCGGCGAGCTGGCCGGGATCTCCGGTGCCGGAGGAATGGCCGTCGACACCGACGGGACGCATCGGATCTGGTTCGACTACGAGTTGGAAGCGGGCCGATGACAGATGAAGCGCATGAGGCCAGGGTGGTCGGTCTGCGTAAGTGCGAGGCATTCCATGGACGGGACCTGTCTGCCCCGGAGACGATCCTCGCGCCGGACTTCATCAGCCATGCGCCGAGGTAGATCGTCCTGCATGACACGCATACAACCGGCCCACGGCGAAGGGCAGTTCATCGGGTCGTGCCTGCCCATCGACAGGTACGACCCGTAGCCCGAGCGATTGCGGCAGCAGCTGAGCGAGGCCGACACCACGGTCAGCACGCGCCGCGGCAGCCACCACGGATGCGGCGCCCCCTCTCGTCAGCGCCCACCTCACCACGCCCCGCAGAAAAGGCTCCACCCGAGGGCCATCAACACGGCCTCCCCACGCCTGCGTGCGCCTGCGATACCCGGCACGCGCGGGCACCAAGCCCGGGTGGCGGTTCATCCCGGCAGTTGGTAGGCGACTTGGGCGCCGTCGTCGTACTGCCCCGCAGAAGCGAGTTCGCGGAACCAGGGCCCGTCTTCCATCGCGACGTGATCCACCATCTGGCGATCCTTGAAGACGGACCTTGGCGCCGTTCGCCGCACGCCGGAGTCGGTACGCGCCGCGAGCTCACCGAATGCACGACCGCCTCCCCTCGTGAACCACGCCACATCGCTTGCCTCTGACATTCATGTCAGGTTTTAGCGTAGCGCTGTGCCCGGCAACCGGGCACAGATGTACGGACGGAGGAGCCCGATATGACGACGTTGTTCAGCAGCTACCGACTCGGCGACCTGATCCTGCCCAACCGGATGGTGATGGCCCCGATGACCCGCGTCAGGGCCGCGGCCGGAGGCCTCGCCACACCGTCGATGGCGACGTACTACGCGCAGCGCGCGACGGCCGGAATGATCGTGTCCGAGGGTGTGCAGCCCAGCCTCGTCGGGCAGTCCAACCCGGGCACGCCCGGACTGCACACCGCGGAGCAGGTCGCCTCGTGGCGTGCCGTGACCGACGCCGTGCACATCAACGGCGGACGGATCTTCGCCCAGCTCATGCACGGCGGCCGGGTCTCGCACCCCGACACGACCGGCCACCAGCCCGTCGCCCCCTCGGCGATCGCCGCAGTGGGCGACGTCTTCACCCCGACCGGCCCGCAGCCCGCACCCCTGCCCCGCGCGCTGGACACCGCCGAGGTGCCCGAGCACGCCCACGCGTATGCCGAGGCAGCCGGCCGCGCGATCGACGCGGGCTTCGACGGAGTCGAACTCCACGGCGCCAACGGCTACTTGATCTCCCAGTTCCTGTCCTCCAACGCCAACCGGCGCACGGACCGCTACGGCGGTACCATCGCGGGCCGGATCCGGTTCGCCGTGGAGGCCGTGACTGCGACCGTGGACGCGATCGGCGCGGCCAGGACGGGCATCCGCCTCTCCCCGGGGGGTGGCTTCTGGGGCGTCGAAGAGACCGACGCGCTCGCCCTCAACACCGCGTTGCTGACAGAGCTGTCCCGCCTCGGACTTGCTTACGTCCACCTGGAAGCGACCACGGACGAGGACGTGCTCACGGGTCTACGCCGCGCCTGGCCCGGGGCACTGATCATCAACCCGGTCCTCCCGATGGGCCCCAAGCAGACCGGCCGTGAGGAAGCGGACCACTGGCTGGACCTGGGCGCCGACCTGATCAGCTTCGGCCGCGGCTTCCTGGCCAACCCCGACCTCGTCGAACGCCTCCGCGTCGGCCTTCCGATCGCTCCCATCGACGAGACCACGTACTACCAGGGCGGCGACGCCGGCTACCTCACCTATCCGGCCTATCAGCACACGGCGTGACGCCCGCGCGGCGGTCTGGCCCACCGGACCGCCGTGACAGGGATCGGGGACGCCGGGGCAGCAGCTCGGACACGGAACGCATGCGTGACGGGTGAGACCGTGGAGCTTGGTCGCGCTCGGTGGCCCCTTCCACGAGGACCTGTCCGTGCGTACTGATGCCCCCTCGGTGGAAGCTTGCCTGGAGCGCTGCCTGCCGCAGCCGCGTGCCCGGGGTCCGGTCGTCCCTGAGCAATCGCGACTCTGCCATCTCGCCGCTCCGGCCCGTGCCGTGCCGTGCCGCAGGGCATACGACGTCAGATCGCTGACGACGGCAGCGGCGTCGGTGCGCAGCTCATCGGTACGTCCAGGACGACGGCTGTCCGACCTGGCCGTAGCACGTTGAGTGCGCACGCGAGCTGATTATGATCTTGGTCATGTCTGTGCAGAACTCTGACAAAATCCTTTCCCGCAAACAAAGGCTTCAGGAGAAGCAGCGCCGCCAGCTGGCGGTGGTCGACACCGTGGACAAGGCCGAGGCCAAGGTCCGCAAGGCAGAGGTTGAACTGGCCTTGGCCGTCGCCGAGGCAGTGCAGGTGTTCGGCAACGAGCAGGCCGCGTCCGAGGGGCTCGAGATGCCGGTCGAAGCGATCCAGCGCTTCCTCGGCATAGCCCAGGACGAAGCGACCGGCGCCGAGATCGCAGACAGATCCTGAGCCTGGCGTGATCCAGTGATCGCGTCGACCAAGCCCGGCCGCCGCCTCTCCAGGCGGCGGCCCTCATCCTTCTCGAATCAGCCGCCTGTCCACTGCTCAACTGCTGTGCTGCCGACCCGAGTACCCTCGGCACCCGCCACGGCCGAGTCCATCAAAGCGGCCCAGCCATCCCTCTGTGAGCGGGCATGGTGGCCGAATGCATAGCTGGCCCTCGAACTATGTTGCCCCGCCACATGTGCGCCTGACCTGCATGTTTCTACGGTGTGCCGACACGTACCCGTCCCCACCGCACACGAGGAAGTGGCGCACATGGCATCCCCGAACACCGCTCCCCCACCCCCGGCGAACCTCCCCCGCATCGTCGCCGCCAGCCTCATCGGTACCACCATCGAGTGGTACGACTTCTTCCTGTACGGATCCGCCGCCGCGCTCGTCTTCAACAAGCTGTTCTTCCCGGACTCCGACCCGCTGGTCGGCACCCTGCTGTCGTTTCTGACGTATGCGGTGGGGTTCGCCGCGCGTCCGATCGGTGCTCTGGTCTTCGGGCACTACGGTGACCGGCTCGGACGCAAGAAACTGCTGGTGCTCAGCCTGCTGTTGATGGGCGGGGCGACCTTTGCCATCGGTCTGCTGCCGACGCACGCGACGGTCGGCGCCGCCGCTCCCGTGCTGCTCACCGTACTGCGCTTGGTGCAGGGGTTCGCGCTCGGCGGTGAGTGGGGCGGTGCCGTGCTGCTCGTGTCGGAGCACGGTGACGCGCGGCGCCGCGGCTTCTGGGCCTCCTGGCCGCAGACCGGTGCGCCGGCCGGACAGCTCCTTGCCACGGGGGTGCTGTCCCTGCTCACCGCCACGCTCTCCGACGACGCCTTCGGGTCCTGGGGATGGCGCATACCGTTCCTCCTGTCCGGAGTGCTGGTGGTCATCGGTTTGTGGATTCGTCTGTCTGTCGATGAATCACCCGTCTTCCAGCAGGCGTTGGCGCAGGCCGAGGCCCGCAAGGCGGCCGGCGACTCCGACACGGAGAAGCTGCCGCTGGTGTCCGTCCTGCGTCACCACTGGCGGGACGTGCTGGTCGCGATGGGCGCGCGGATGGCGGAGAACATCAGCTACTACGTGATCACCGCCTTCATCCTCGTCTACGCCACCACGTCGGCCGGCGTTTCCAAGCAGACGGCTCTGAACGCCGTACTCATCGCCTCCGCCGTGCACTTCGCCGTCATCCCGGCGTGGGGTGCGCTGTCGGACCGGATCGGCCGTCGGCCGGTCTATCTGCTGGGTGCGGCCGGAGTCGGTCTGTGGGCGTTCCCGTTCTTCGCGCTCATCGACACGGGCAGCTTCGGCAACCTCGTCCTCGCCGTGACCGTGGGCCTGGTGCTGCACGGGGCGATGTACGCGCCCCAGGCGGCGTTCTTCGCGGAGATGTTCGCCACCCGCATGCGGTACTCGGGTGCGTCCATCGGTGCCCAGTTCGCCTCCGTGGCGGCCGGGGCCCCGGCGCCGCTCATCGCCACCGCTCTGCTGTCGGACTACGGAAGCTCGACGCCGATCGCGCTGTACGTGATCGCGGCGTCCCTGCTGACCCTGGTCGCGGTGGGTGTCGCGAAGGAGACGCGCGACCGTGATCTGGCACGGGTCGAGGCCTCCGCCGACACCGCGTCCGTGGAGACCCGGGCCGCGGATGCCCCTACCGCCTGATCTCCGGTTCCTTCCGCCGGTCCCGGGCGTCAAGGCGCCCGGGACCGGTGTGCGTCCGGCTTCGTTCGGGCGGTTCCGGGGTCCGCCGGGGTGGCGCGCCGCGGCCACGGCTCGGGGTCAGTGCCGAGCCGACGACGACAACCGGTGCAGGCGCAGGGCCAGTTGTATCTCCAGGGCACGGGCCGGGCTCTGCCAGTCGTCGCCCAGCAGACGGCTCACCCGCTCCAGGCGCTGTGCCACCGTGTTCACATGGACGTGCAGCCGGTCCTTGGTGCGTGCGGGGCTCATCCCTGAGAGGAAGTAGGCATCGAGGGTGCGGACGAGATCGGTGCCGCGCCGTTCGTCGTAGGCGACGACCTGGCCGATCGTGCGCTCGACATACCCGGAGATGTCCCTGTCCCCCGCGAGCAGCAGCCCCAGGAACCCGAAGTCCTCGGCGGCGGCGCCGTCTCCCGCCCGCCCCAGCAGGTGCAGGGCCTCCAGACAGCGCTGCGCCTCCGTGTAGGCCGCGGCCACCCGGTCCGGGCGGGCGGCGAGGTCCTCGAAGGGGGCGGAGGCGCCGACGGTGACCGCCTCGTGCACGGCGGTGCCCAGATGCCGGGCGGTACGGCGGGCGAGGTGTGTCGCGGTGCCGCCGCGTTCCAGGGGCAGCAGCAGGACCGTACCGCCGTCGCGCACGGCGGCGAGACCGTGCCGGGTGGCCGCGAGATGGAAGGCGGCGGACCCGAGACGGCGGCGGGCGGCGGCCTCCTGGTCGGCGTCGTCCGCCGTGCCGTCGAGGCGGGCGGCGAGCAGCACATGGGTGGCGTCGAGATCGGCGCGCAGCCGCGCGGCCCGTTCGCGCAGGACGCGCGGGTCGCGGTCGCGGGCGTCGAGGAGGTCGTCCAACAGCTCGCCGCGGACGCGTTGTTCGGCCTCCGCCGCCGAGCGGCGGGCGAGCAGCAGCAGGGAGGTCACCATCGCGGCGCGCTCCAGGGTGCGCTGGTCGACGGGGTCGAGCCGCGTATGGCCGCGCAGGACGAGGGCGCCGAGCAGTTCACCGCCGGCCGCCACCGCGGCGACCCAGTCGTCGTCGTGCCGCACGGCGTGGCCTTCGGCGCGGGAGGCTTCCAGCGCAGCGGCGGGGGCGGCGTCCGCCTCGGCGAACTCGACCGTGCCGTCGAGGACCTGGGAGACGGCCGCGGCCACGTCGTGCACACCGCCGCCGCGCAGGACGAGTTCGGCGAGCCGGTCATGCACGTCCGAGGCCCGCTCGATGACCGCGCTGCCGTCACGGATGATCTCGTTGGCCCGCGCCAGCCGGGCGAGGGCCGAACGGGTCTCGGTGAGCAGGTTCGCGGTGTCGATGGCGGCGGCGGCCAGCGCGGCGAACGAGCCGAGAAGAGCGATCTCCTCCCGCTCGAAGACGCGGGCCCGCCGGTCGGCGGCGAACAGCACCCCGATGACCTGCGGACCGATCATGAGCGGCACGCCGAGGATCGCCACGAGTCCCTCGTCACGGACACCGGTGTCGATCGTCCGCGTGTGCTGGAAGCGGGCGTCCTGGAAGTAGTCGGGTGTCACATAGGGGCGGGCGGTCTGGGCGACGAGTCCTCCGAGCCCCTCGCCCATGCCGAGACGCAGTTGCTGGAACCGGGCGGCGACCGAGCCCTCGGTGACCCGCATATAGGTATCGCCGGCGGCCTCGTCGTGCAGGGTCAGATACGCCACGTCGGTGCTGAGCAGCGAGCGGGCGCGCTGGACGATCGCTTGGAGGACGGCGTCGAGGTCACGCAGCCCGGCCAGATCGTGGGCGGTCTCGAAGAGCGCGGACAGCTCCGCCTCCCGGCGGCGTCTGCCCTCCATCTCGGCACGCACGCGCAGCGCGAGCCGCTTCGCCCGGTCGAGGGCGTCGATGTGCTCGGGCGGCAGGCCCTCGGCCCGGGCGAGGAGCACCGGCTGCTCGTAGGCGTCGGCCGATGCGCGCCGGGCCAGGAGCTCCAGGAACGGGGCCTCGGCGTGGGTGCCGAGGGGTGCCGCGGGCTGTGCGTGATCGCGTGACATGCCCCCAGGATGGCCCACCTCCGGGCCGGGCCCACCGGCCTTGTGGACAACTTCTGGCATGTTCCCGCTCAGTGTGCCGTCCAGCCGCCGTCGAGGACCAGCGAGGTGCCGGTGATGAAGGAGGCCGCTGAGCTGCAGAGATAGGCCACCGCCTCGGAGACGTCCGCCGGTTCGATGAGCCGCTTGACCGCCGTGTCCTGGAGCAGCACCTCGGTCAGCACGCGCTCCTCGGGGATTCCGTGCGCCTTCGCCTGGTCGGCGAGCTGCTTCTCCACGAGGGGCGTGCGTACATAGGCGGGGTTGACGCAGTTCGACGTGACGCCGTGGGGGGCGCCTTCCAGGGCCGCGGTCTTCGAGAGTCCTTCGAGGCCGTGCTTGGCGGCGACGTACGCGGACTTGAAGGCGGAGGCGCG
Organism: Streptomyces sp. NPDC001222; assembly: GCF_042896945.1. Classification (NCBI taxonomy): domain Bacteria; kingdom Bacillati; phylum Actinomycetota; class Actinomycetes; order Kitasatosporales; family Streptomycetaceae; genus Streptomyces; species Streptomyces sp. NPDC001222. The sequence goes on along the minus strand of NZ_JBIAXT010000004.1, from coordinate 263,862 downwards.
GAGCCCGTGCACCGACGACACGTTGACGATGCGGCCCCAGCCCTGGCCGTACATATGGGGCAGTGCCCCGCGGATGAGCCGGAACGGCGCCTCGAGCATCACCGTCAGCACGGTGTGGAAGACGTCGGGCGGGAACTCCTCCAGGGGCCGCACCAGTTGGAGTCCGGCGTTGTTGACCAGGACATCGGTGCCGTCGGCGGCGAGTTCGGCCGCGTCCAGGTCGGTGAGGTCGAGGACGTACGGCTCGACGCTGCCCGGGAGACCGTCGGCCGCGCCTGCCAGGGCCTCGAGTCCGGCGGCGTCCCGGTCGACCGCTCGTACCTTCGCACCGGCGGCCGCCAGCCGCAGCACGCAGGCACGGCCGATGCCGCCGGCGGCGCCGGTGACAAGGGCAGTGCGTCCGCCGAGATCGAGCGAGGGAGCGTGGGGGGCCGACAGCGGGCTGGGCTCGGTCATGCGGAAACCCTAGGCTGCGCCCCGTCCCCTCCGCATATGGTCACCACCCACACTTCACAGCAGATTAGTGGGGTCGAACCATGTGGGTGCCTCCGACAGTGCCTGCTTGATCCGCAGCAGCGCGAACTCGCTCAGCGCGGGCAGCGCATCCACCGAGAACCAGCCCACCTCCAGCGACTCGTCGTCGTTGACACGCGCCTCGCCGCCGATCGCACGGCAGCGGAACGTGATGTCCATGTACTGGCACCGGTCGTCGTTCGCGTAGGTCACCGGAGCCAGCGCCTGGACGAGGACGACCCGCTCGGGGACACATCGCACGGCCGTCTCCTCGTACACCTCGCGGACGGCGCAGGCGGCGGGCTGCTCCCCCGGGTCCGGTATGCCCCCGATCACCGACCACTGCCCGTTGTCGGCCCGGCGCCCCAGCAGGACCCTGCCGTCGTCGTCGAGGACCACGGCGGTGACGCCGGGGAGCCAGAGCAGTTGATGGCCCGCGGAGGCGCGGATGGTCGTGATGAAATCGGGAGTGGCCATGGACGGACCCTATCGGGCCGATTCCGCGGCCTCAGGGTCTCCGAGAGGGGTGTCCTGGACGGTACGGTCACGGCGACCGCGCGCCGCCGACGCCACCGCCCAGCCGAGCCCGCCGACCGCGACGAGCACGAGCAACGCCTCGGGCAGGGTGCCCAGCCGCGTGGCCGGGGTCGCGGAGGAACGCAGCGGCACCTTCTGGACGAGCGAGTCGGCCACAAACATCCCGGTCCGCTGGGTGATCTTTCCGTCCGGCATGATGATCGCGCTGACACCGCTGGTCACCGGGACGGTGACGGTCCGGCTGTGTTCCACTGCGCGCACCCGGGACATGGCGAGCTGCTGGTAGGTCATCTCGCTGCGATCGAAGGTCGCGTTGTTGCTCGGCACGGAGATCAGCTGGGCGCCGTCCGTGACGGTGGAGCGCACCGTCCAGTCGAAGGCGGCCTCGTAGCAGGTGACCAGTCCGACCTTGGCACCCGCCATGGTGAACACGCCCGGCTTGCGTCCCCGGCTGAAGTCCTGGCGCACCATCGACGTCCAGTTCTTGTTGATGGCGCCGAGCAGCGGGCGCAGCGGGAGGTACTCGCCGAACGGCTGGATCTGCCGCTTGTCGTAGGTGTCGACCGGGCCCTTGGCCGGGTCCCACAGGATCTGCTCGTTGTAGAGCTTGCCGTCCCGCTCGACGACACCACCCACCGAGAGGGGTGCGCCGATCGCCCGGGCGGCCCCGCTGATCACCACTGCGGCATCGGGGTTGGCGAAGGGGTCGATGTCGGAGGAGTTCTCCGGCCACAGCACCAGATCGGGCCGCGGGGCCTTGCCCGCCCTGACCTTCTCGGCCAGTCGCAGGGTCTCGCGCGCGTGGTAGTCGAGAACGGCACGCCGCTGGGCGTTGAACTCAAGGCCCGAGCGCGGCACGTTGCCCTGGATGACGGCGACGGTCGTGGTGCCGTTCTCGGCCTTGTCGCTGACCAGGGAGCGCGCCGCGACGGCGCCCACCACGGGAGCCGCGATGCTCAGCAGGGCCGCGACGGCCGCTCCGCGCCGCAGGACGCCCCCGTTGCGCCGGCCGTCCACGACCACGCGCGCGATCTCGTAGAGACCGAAGCCGCACAGCACGACGGCGAAGCCGAGCACCGGGGTGCCGCCCACCGCCGCGAGCGGCAGGAAGACACCGTCCGCCTGGCCGAAGGCGATCTTTCCCCAGGGGAAGCCGCCGAAGGGCGCACGCGCGCGTGCCGCCTCGCCCGCGATCCACAGGGCGGCCGCCCACACCGGCCAGACGGGCAGTCGGGAGACCAGTGTGATGCCCGCACCGACGAGCGCGACGAAGAGGGCCTCCACCGCGACGAGCGCGATCCAGGGGCCGGGACCGACCTCCACGCCGGTCCACACCAGCAGCGGCAGCAGGAAGCCGAGGCCGAACAGATAGCCGAGGCCGAGGCCGGCCTTCCAGGTGCGGCCGCGCAGGGTCCAGCTGAAGAGGGCGAAGGCCGGGACGGCCAGCCACCACAGGCTCCGGGGCGGAAAACTGACGTAGAGCAGCACTCCGGAGAGTGCGGCCGCGGCGGCCGGAAGGAGGCGCTTTGCCCGGCGGACACCGCGGCGTGCGGGTGCGGCCTGGGGTTCGAGCTGTTCCGGCTCGCCCACGGGAGTTGCGGTGACGGTCACCCGGGGAGTGTACGGCGCGTGACCATGCACCGGACAGCGCGGTCGATTCGGGCCCCCGGGGCTTCCGCCCGTGATTCGACCGTTTTGCTCCGCCTTTCTGCAGCAACGTTCCTGCGCAACTCGTCCACAAACCGGCGCATCACCGTTACGGTGTGCGCGAGCCTGTGACGTGCAGCCGGACACAGCCGGGACGGTGGGGCCCGGCTCAGGGGGGCGGCGGAGTGGGATCCACGGGTACGGAGTCCGCGGCCGGGGCCGCGGATGCGGAAGACGAAAGACGAAACGTTTCGGATGCGACGGGCGTCCTCATGCTCGGCGCGTGCGCGGCCTGGTCGCTGATCACGGCCGCCGCGCACGGCGGGCGGCCTGAGGGCGTTCTGCTCGCTGTGCTGGCGGTTGCCGCGGGGTACTCATCGGGACGCATCCTCGGGGCGCTGCTGCCGGTCACCGCACCCGCGGTCGGCGCCCTGTGCGGAGTCGGGTTCGCGGTCGCCGCGCCCTACGCGACGCCGGGCCCGCCGTCCCCCGCCCCGCTCGGCTCCACCGGTGCGATCGCCGCGCTGCTGGCGCTCTCCTCGGGTGCGGCGTGCTGTGCGGCGTGGGCGGCCCGGGACCCGGCGCCACGGTTCGCGCTCCGCCTGTCGGTCGTGGGGATCGCGGGGGTCGCGGCGGCGCTGGACTCGACCGCGGGCCTTACGGCGTCCATCGGCCTGTTGCTGTACTCACTCGCCGCGGACCGGACACGCCACCGCGCCGGCGTACTGGCCGCCTTCGCCCTCATGGTGACGGCGGTGACCGCGGCGACCTGGGCGATGGCCGGGAACATGACGCCCGGCGGCCCCTCGGCCGTTGTCGGGGCCCCGTTCGGCGGGCACCGCGTCCAGTTGTGGCACGACGCGCTCAGCCTGGTCCGGGAGCATCCGGTGCTCGGTGCGGGGCCCGGACGCTTCGGTGAACTGAGCCCCGTGTCCGCGCAGTCGCTCCTGCCCGACGACAAGCCCCATTCGGCGTCCCTGCAGCAGGCGGCGGAACAGGGCTTGATCGGGCTGGCACTGCTCGCGGGGGTCTTCTGCTGGTTCCTCCACGCTCTGTGGCGCACCCGGCGACCCACGCCGATCGCCCTCACGGCGGGCGCTGCCCTGACGGCGCTGGCGGTGATCGCGTCGACCGGTGACGCGCTCAGCTTCACCACGGTGACGGCGGGCGCGGGCCTGCTGGCCGGGATCGCTACGGCACGCCCGCTGTGGGAGGGCGAGGGTGCCGCACGGCCGGACGGGAAGAGCGGTTCGCCGCGATGACCGTCGCCCGTCATGACGGTGTGGCGAGAGGCCGTAGTAAATAAGGAGTAAGAGGACGGCTGAGGGTCGCCGGTCAGTGCGTGGCGCCCGGCAGGCTCGGGTGCAGCCGGGCCCGGATGACCCGCACCGCGGACTCGGCGTTGTCCACGGTGATCGTGAAGGTGTGCCCGTCCCACAGGCGCAGGACGACACCCTCTCCACGCCGCACGATCACGGCCGTGCCCTTCTCGGGGCGCCAGCGGTAGCCCCAGCCGCCCCACTGGCGTGGCGTGACCCGGGGGGCGAATTCGGCTCCGGCGACGAGCGAGAGGGGGATGCGGCGACGCGGCAGACCGATGTGGCCGCAGCGCACCTCAAGGCACTCCTTGTCGACCTTGACCGCGACATGCACGAACGCGAGCGTGCCGAAGAGGACCAGCAGACCGGCGGCGATACAGCCCACGACGGACATGACCAGGGGGACGAGGCCGGACGACCACGCGGAGTCGACGGCGAGCTCGATACCGAGCGCCATACAGGCGGCACCGACGAGCGCCGCGAGCCACTGGGCGTGGTTCGTCGCCCGTCCGGTCCAGATCTCGGGCTGCGGAGCCCTGTCACGGTCGAGGTGCTCCCTCATGCCCTTGAGGGTACCCATGTTTCGGAACGCGGGCATGGTGTTGCGCAGCGTCACCTGCCCGGGTGACGACCCAAGGACACGGGCGGATGGGCGGGTCCTCAGCCGGTCGTGCTGACCGACTGCAGGAGCTTGCCCTCGTCGTACGACAGCGCCGCGGTCGGCAGCACACCCTCGCGTCCGCTGAGGAGCACCGTCACAGCGGCGCTCGCGGAGGCCCCCGGAGCCACGTCCGCACCGATACGGCGCAGTGCCTGCGCGGCGACGGCGCCGGCGGAACCGTGCAGGACGAGCGGCGGCCGGCCGGGCTGCTGCACGGCGGCGCGGATCCGTTCGGCGACCAGTTCGTAGTGGGTGCAGCCCAGGACCAGGGTGGTCACCTCGGCCGGTGTGCGCGCGGCGGCCGCGGCGACGGCCGCGTCGATCGCCGCGTCGTCCGCCTTCTCCACGGCGTCCGCGAGCCCGGGGCACGGGACCTCGGCGACGTCCACGCCGTCCGCGAACTCCCGGATCAGGCCGCGCTGGTAGGGGCTGCCGGTGGTGGCGGGCGTGGCCCAGATGGCGACCGGTCCGCCGCCCGCCGCGGCCGGCTTGATCGCCGGGACGGTGCCGATGACCGGCAGACCGGGTTCGAGGAAGGCCCGCAGGGCGGGCAGCGCGCGCACGGTCGCGGTGTTGCAGCCGACGATCAGGGCGTCGGGCCGCTGTGCGGCGGCGGCCTCGGCGACGGCCAGGGCCCGCTGGGTGACGTCCTCGGGAGTGCGCGGCCCCCAGGGCATCCCGTCGGGGTCCAGTGAGAGCACGAGATCTGCGTCAGGCCGCAGACGCCGCACCGCCGCAGCGGCCGGCAGAAGTCCGATTCCGGAGTCCATCAGCGCGATCTTCACCCCGCAACCATAGACGATGAGCCTTCAAGCACCTCCTTGTGGGGCAGACTGCGGCAGGTGACTGCCCTCGTGTGGATCGCTGTCGTGTCGCTGGCCTCCTGGTTGTGGCTGCTGGTCGGTCAGGGCTTCTTCTGGCGTACGGATCTGCGGCTGCCGCCCCGCCGGGAGCCGGAGTCGTGGCCGTCCGTCTGTGTCGTCGTACCGGCGCGGGACGAGGCCGCGGTCCTTCCCCACAGCCTTCCGTCGTTGCTCGCACAGGACTACCCCGGACGGGCCGAGGTCTTCCTCATCGACGACGGCAGCTCGGACGGCACCGGAGAACTGGCCCGGGCGCTGGCCGAGCGGTACGGCGGACTGCCGCTCACGGTCGACTCCACCGGTGAGCCCCCCGCGGGCTGGACGGGCAAGCTGTGGGCCGTACGGCACGGAATCTCTCTCGCACGCGCGCGTACCCCCGAATACCTGCTCCTGACGGACGCCGACATCGCACATGCGCCCGACAGCCTGCGGGAGTTGGTGGCGGCTGCGCGCACCGGCGGTTTCGATCTGGTGTCACAGATGGCCAGGCTCCGGGTGGACAGCGTCTGGGAACGGCTCGTCGTGCCCGCCTTCGTGTACTTCTTCGCGCAGCTCTACCCCTTCCGGTGGATCGCGGTCAGGGGATCGCGGACGGCGGCCGCCGCGGGCGGCTGTGTCCTGCTGCGTACGGAGGCGGCCGAGCGGGCGCGGATCCCCGATGCCATCCGGCAGGCGGTGATCGACGACGTGGCGCTCGCGCGGGCGGTCAAGGCCGGCGGTGGCCATGTCTGGCTGGGGCTGGCCGACCGGGTCGACAGCGTCCGTCCCTATCCGCGGCTGCACGACCTGTGGCGGATGGTCTCGCGCAGTGCGTACGCGCAGTTGCGGCACAGCCCGCTGCTGCTCCTCGGCACGGTGCTCGGCCTCACCGTCGTCTACCTGGTGCCGTCCCTGACGATCGTGGCGGGACTCGTCAGCGGGAACACCACCGCGATGGTGGTCGGCGGGCTCGCGAAGCTGGTGATGACGGTGACGTACATCCCGATGCTGCGGTACTACCGGCAGCCGTGGTTGCTCTCGGTGCTGCTGCCCGTCACCGCCTCTCTGTATCTCCTGATGACGGTCGATTCGGCCGTGCAGCACTACCGCGGGCGCGGTGCGGCCTGGAAGGGCCGCACCTATGCCCGCCCCGACGCGGCGCTGGACGAGCAGTGAGCGGACCGCTCCCGCGGGTGGGCGGAGCGGTCACTTTCTGCCGGGGGTCCAGTTCATGCCCCACCCGTAGGCGCGGTCGATCGTGCGTTGGGGGCTCACCCCCCGCTCGGGGACCAGGTAGCGGGCCTCGCGCTGGACGACCAGGTCGCCGCCGGTGTTCGTGATGAGGGCGAGGGCGCACACGGTCGAGGGCACCGTGCACTCGTCGAGGGAGAACTCGATGGGTGCGCCGTGCTCCGGCCGGAGCGTGACCGTGGCGTGCAGGTCGGCGAAGGAGCAGGCGCCCTCGTAGATGGTGACGAAGATGAGAATGCGCCGGAGGCTCTGCTTGTGGTCGAGGTTGACGGTGAGGTTCTCACCGGTCTCCACGGCCCCGGTGCGGTCGTCGCCGTCGAGGTGGATGTACGGCGGGCGGTGCAGCGCCCCGAACGCGTTGCCGAGGGCCTGGACGACCCCCTTGCTGCCGTCGGACAACTCGTAGAGGGCACACAGGTCCAGGTCGAGGTCCGGGTTCGAGGTCGCCGCCCGGCCGCGCCGGCCGCCCCAGCGCGAGAACTGTTCACGTGTCTGCCAGTTGAGGTTCACCCGCAGGGCACCGGAGGTGCCGCCCTGCTTGGTCAGCGAGACCGACGGGGCCTGTTTGGTGAGCGTGACCTTGGTGAGGCGGACCGGGGTGGACGGGACCGACGACGGGTTCTGGGGCGAGAGCGGCGCCCCGTACGCGCCCGTGGGAGCCGGGGCGGCCGGCGGCGGGGGCATGGGCGGGACCGGTGCGTTGACCGGCGGCACGGGAGGCGCAGGCATGGCGGCGGCGGGCGGCTGGGCGTGCTGCGGCTCGTCCACCGTGATCCCGTAGTCCGTGGCCAGCCCCTCGAGTCCGCTGCTGTAGCCCTGCCCGACGGCGCGGAACTTCCAGGCCCCCTGACGGCGGTAGAACTCCCCGAGTACGAACGCGGTCTCCACGGTCGCGGTGGGATCGAAGCGCGCCAGCTCCGTGCCCTGCCCGGCGTCGAGCACCCGGATGCAGAGGCCGGGCACCTGCCCGAACGTTCCGCCGTCGGCGGAGGCGGCGAGCACCACCGTCTCGACCGCGGGCTCCACGCGCGCGAGGTCGACGAGGAGCGTGTCGGTCACCTGGCCGCCCAGGTCCCGCTTGCCCTCGTGCCGCACGGCTCCGGAGGAGTGGGCCGGCTGGTTGTAGAAGACGAAGTCACCGTCGGTGCGGACCTTGCCGGAGAGCAGCAGCAGCGCCGAGGCGTCCGCGTCTGGGACACCCGGTCCGGAACGCCAGCCCAGTTCGACCCGCAGGGCCGTTGTCGGCACCTGGAGGTTGGATCCTTTCGCCATTGACATGTCCGCCCCCATCACCTGTCGCTCCGCCGGGAAGGGATCCGGGCGGTCCGTGCATCCGTTCCGGCCAACCTATTCTCCCGGGCTCCGAAGTCCCATCAACGGCACCGAAGAGCGGTGGTCAACCGCCGGTAACCCGCTGGGAACTCGGCCTTTACGCGATCCAAACCCCGATTGCTGCCCTTTTTTGACAAGTTCGCTCGCATTGGGGATCCCACGTCACCCCGGGCACGGAAAACAACCCTCTTATCGGTCTCCCCAACCAGCACATCGTGGGCTTAACTTATGTGCCATGACCTCCCCCCGCTCCACCTATGGCGGCGGTTACTACTCCGCGTCGCCCTTCCCGGACACTCCGATCTACGACAGGCTCGTCGCCGAGCGGGGCACCCCGCAGATCGCTCCGATCCGGGTCCCCTCCGCTTACGAGACGCCGGGCAGCAACCTGCCCGCACTGCCGTCGGCGCTTCCCGCGCTGCCGGCCGGGCCGTCCCATGCCCCGGCCTACGGCTACCCCCAGGTTCCGCAGCCCGCGCACCTGCAGCAGCCCCCCACCGCGTACATCCCGCAGCAGGCGGGCCCGCGCGGCTACCCCGGCCCCCAGCAGATGCAGCAGCCCCGCCCGATGGCCGCTCCCACCGGCTACGAGGCGATGCGCCCCGCGGCGCCGCGTCCCGGCCCCGCCCCGTACCAGGATCCGTACAACAACGGACAGCAGTACCGCGGGTACTGATCCATCCCGTGACGTGAGGCCATCGGTGCGCAATGGCACGATGGCCTCATGCCGACACCAGTGCTGCACTCGATTCACGTCCACCCGGTCAAGGCACTGCGGGCCCAGCAACTCAGCGAGGCCGTGGTGGAGCCATGGGGGCTGTCCGGGGACCGGCGCTGGGCCCTCGTCGACGAGACGGGCAAGGTCGTCACCCAGCGCGAGCAGCCACGGCTCGCGCTGGTCACCGCCGAGCCCCTGTCCGACGGCGGTGTCCGGTTGTCCGCCTCCGACCGGGAGCCGCTGAGCGTGCCCGTGCCCGAACCGGCCGGCACGACCACCGCGAGGTGGGCGGGAGAGAAGATCGAGACGGTTGCGGCCGCTCCCGGGGCAAGCGCGTGGTTCAGCGCGTACCTCGGCCAGCGGGTGACCCTCGTCCATCTCGACGATCCCGCACACCGCCGCCCCATCGACCCGCTCTTCGGGCGCCCGGGCGAGACCGTCAGCCTGGCCGACGGCTTTCCGCTCCTGGTCACCACGCTCGCTTCCCTGGACGCCCTCAACTCCCTGATCGCGCAGGGCGATCACCCCGACGAGGGCCCGCTGCCCATGAACCGGTTCCGGCCGAACGTCGTCGTGTCCGGCACGGCACCCTGGGCCGAGGACGACTGGGAGCGGATCGCGATCGGCGAGGTCGGGTTCCGGGTCGCCAAGGGGTGCGGGCGCTGCGTCGTGACGACCACGGACCAGGCCACCGCCGAACGCGGCAAGGAGCCCCTGCGCGCGCTCGGCCGCCATCGGCGGATCGGCGGCCGGTTGATCTTCGGCCAGAATCTGGTACCGCTGACGCGCGGCACGATCCGCGTCGGCGACCCGGTCGAGATCCTCGGCTGAGCCACGCCGCGATCGTCCGCCTTCCCCTCCCCTCTCCTCCCCCGGATCGCGACGCGGCTGCCGCACCGAGGACCTCCGTCTCGCCGTGCCGAGCCAGGCCACGATTCGCCCCGTGCGCGGGAACCCGGACAGCGCACGCGGTCGTTGAGTGTGCGTGAGAAGTTCATGAGGGGCTCATGAGACAGAAGAGAGGTGTTTTGGCTCTCTCTTCACCGATTCCGCACATGAACGGGCGGATGCGGGGATTATGACGGAGGCGGAAGGGGGTGGGTGACGGTGCGAGCACTCGTCGGCCTGTGGCGCTGGCGGCGCAATCCGCTGCGCCGTACGACCGATCTGGTCGAGGCCTGGCTGGCGCTGGCCGCCATGGTCCTGGTCCTCGTCGCAGCGCCGGTGGCCGGCGCCGTGATCGGCGCGGTCGCCCAGAACTCCCTGCAGCGAGCCGTGCGGGACCAGCAGCGCACCCATCACCAGGTGGCGGCCACCGTCGTGAGGCGGCTCAGGCACGCTCCGGTGGAGCCGGATCCGGAATCCCCCGCGTCACGGCAGAGACAGAGCCAGGTACTCGCCGACTGGGCCGCCCCCGACGGCACCGCGCGGCACGGCACGGTACTGACCGCCCTCGACTCCCCGCACCGGGGCGACCAGTTCGTCGTCTGGACCGACGACCATGGCCGAATAGTGGCGCGTCCGCTGGACGGTGAGACCGCGACGACACACGCGGTACTGGCCGGGATCGGTGCGGCCGTGATGGCCGGGGGGCTGATAGAGGCCGGCCGTCGCATGATCGTGTGGCGCATGCTCCAGCGCCGCTACGCCCGCTGGGACCAGGCATGGGACAAGGCGGGCCCGGACTGGGGCCGTACCGGGGCGGGCAGTTGACGGCCTCCGGCCTCCGGTCAACCAGCGGCGTCCGCGCACGCTACGGTGGACCGACCGGGCTGTTCGGCTGTCCGGCTTCTTCGCGAGAACCCGCGTGAGCAGAGGTGGGGGCACAGCAGCGCCATGGCACAGGGCACGGTCCAGGTGACGCACACCGGCACATCGCGGTGGCGGCGCCGCACAGGTGAGTACGCATCGCTCGCCGCCGCCCTGGAGGCCGCGGGCGACGGAGACGTCCTCACCGTGGCCCCCGGCACCTACCGGGAGAACCTCGTCGTGCAGCGGGCGGTGACGCTGCGCGGACCCGAGGGTTCCCCCGGCTCCGTGCGGATCGCGCCGGTGGACGGCGTGCCGCTGACCGTGCGGGCCTCCGCCGTGGTCCAGGATCTGCATGTCGAGGGCCAGGACGCGGCCGCGCCGGCGGTGCTCGTGGAGGCGGGCACCCCGGAGCTGGTCGATCTGCGGATCATGACGCGGTCCGCGGCCGGGATCGAGGTCCGCGGCAACGCGCGCCCCACGGTCCGCCGGTGCACGGTCGACAACCCGGCCGGCCTCGGCATCGCCGTCGTGGACGGCGGTGGCGGGGTGTTCGAGGAGTGCGAGGTCGTGGCGGCCGGCCAGTCCGGCGTCGCGGTCCGTGGCGGCGCCCACCCCCGGCTGGAGCGCTGCCGAGTGCACCACACCTCGGGCGCCGGTCTGTCGGCGACCGGTGAGAACTCGGCGCTGGAAGCGGTCGGTTGCGAGGTGTACGAGGTCCGGGGCTCCGGGGTGCAGGTCACGGGGCGGGGCACCGCGCATCTGACGGACTGCGATGTGCACCGGACGACCGCGGACGGCATCACCCTGGACACCGACGCGGTGCTGACCCTCGCCGACTGCCGCATCCACGACATCCCGGAGAACGCGGTCGACCTGCGTTCCCGTTCGGTGCTCACGCTCACCCGGACAACGGTGCGGCAGTTCGGGCGCAACGGCCTGTCCGTGTGGGACCCGGGCACCCGTGTGGACGCCAACCAGTGCGAGATCTTCGACAGCACCGGCGACTATCCGGCGGTGTGGGTCAGCGACGGGGCCACCGTGGTCCTCGAGGCGTGCCGGGTGCACGACGTGCCCGACGCCCTGTTCGTCCTCGACCGCGGTTCGCGCGCGGACGTCGTGGACAGCGACCTCACCCAGGTGCGCAACACCGCGGTGTCGGTGAGCGACGGGGCCACCGCGCAGCTTGACGACTGCCGGATCCGGGACGCGGCGACGGGCGCCTGGTTCCGCGACCACGGCAGCGGCGGCACGCTGTCGGGCTGCACCGTCGACGGCACCCAGACAGGAGTGATCGTCACCAAGGGCGCCGACCCCACCATCGAGCGCTGCACGGTCACGTCACCGTCGGAGGCCGGCTTCTACGTCTCCGCGGGCGGCCGGGGCAGCTTCCTGAACTGCCGGGTCACGGACAGCGGCGGCTACGGCTTCCATGTCATCGACGGCTGCCGGGCGACACTGCGGAAGTGCCGCACGGAACGCTGCAACCGCGGGGGCTACGAGTTCGCGGACGGCGGCCCGGGCGCGCCCGGAGGCGGCGCCGCGATCGTCGAGGACTGCACGAGCGACGAGAGCGCCGGGCTGCGGCCGGCGGTGGCCCATGAGGCCGCCGTCCAGCCGTCGACCCAGTCGGGCGGTCTGCTCGGCGCGATCCCCGGCCAGCGCACCACCGAGCAGGAGCCCCTCGCCACCACCCCGAAGCCGCAGGAGCCGGCGCGTACGTCGACGGCCGTGCTCGGGGAACTCGACGCGCTGGTGGGCCTGGAGAGCGTCAAGCGCGAGGTGCGCGCGCTCACCGACATGATCGAGGTGGGGCGCCGTCGGCAGCAGGCGGGCCTCAAGGCGGCCTCCGTGCGACGGCATCTGGTGTTCACGGGCTCCCCCGGCACCGGCAAGACGACGGTCGCGCGGCTCTACGGCGAGATCCTGGCGTCGCTCGGTGTGCTGGAGAAGGGTCATCTCGTCGAGGTGTCCCGGGTCGACCTGGTCGGCGAGCACATCGGCTCCACCGCCATCCGCACCCAGGAAGCCTTCGACCGGGCGCGCGGCGGAGTGCTGTTCATCGACGAGGCGTATGCGCTGTCCCCGGAGGACTCCGGGCGCGACTTCGGCCGTGAGGCGATCGACACGCTGGTGAAGCTGATGGAGGACCACCGGGAGGCGGTCGTGGTGATCGTCGCGGGCTACACCGCCGAGATGGAGCGGTTCCTGTCCGTCAACCCCGGTGTGGCCTCCCGCTTCTCGCGCACCATCACCTTCGGTGACTACGGGCCCGAGGAACTGCTGCGGATCGTGGAGCAACAGGCGGAGGACCACGAGTACCGGCTGAGCCCGGGAACCGCCGAGGCGCTGCTCAAGTACTTCACGGAGATCCCGAAGGGCCCGACGTTCGGCAACGGGCGTACCGCACGCCAGACCTTCGAGGCGATGGTGGAGCGGCATGCGGGCCGGGTCGCCCAGCTCTCGGAGCCGAGTACGGAGGACCTGAGTCTGCTCTACCCGGAGGACCTGCCCGAACTGCCCTGACCCGCACCCCCGGAGCCCTTGTCGCGCGACCCGGGGGGCGTGCCCGCGGGACGCGGTCCGGGGAGTCCGGGCCGCAGCCGCGCCAGCAGCCGGGCGCGCTCCTCGGCGAACGCCGGGTCCGCCTGGTAGTCCCCGTGCCCGAGGATCGGCGCGGGCAGCGGATGACGGGGCGTACGACCGTAGGCGAGCGGGTCCCTCAGCGGTGCCCGGTCCACCTGTGGGCCGCAGTCGCCGGGCAGCCGGATCGGCCCGCCGATCGGATCGGTCGGACGGTGGAGGTTGCGCCAGCAGTCGACCTCGCGGTGCAGGGAACTGAGCGCGGCCGGGCCGAAGTACGCCGGGAACCAGCGCCCGTAGAGCCGCTCAAGGGGTGAGCCGTACGTCAGCAGGCCAACTCGTCGGCGCACGGAGGGCGTCAGCTGCCAGGCCGCGGCGGCCGCCAGCACGCTCCCCTGGGAGTGGCCGGACAGCACGATCCGTCCGCCGCTCCCGCGCGTCCAGGTGGCCATGCGCCACGTCAGGTCGGGTACGGAACGTTCGGCGTAGCACGGCGGGGCGAAGGGGTGGGCGGCACGCGGCCAGAAGGTGCCGACGTCCCACAGGATGCCGACAGTGCGGCGCGCGGAGGCGTCCTTGTAGGCGCGGCGGCCCCAGGTGACGAAGACGAGGAAGCCGACACCGATCAGCCAGGATCCGAGCGTCTGGACGGTCTCGGCCAGGCCCCGGACGACGGGCTGTGCGGCCTGTGCGGCACCGGTCGGCGTGTCGTCGGTGGCGACGGCCGCCACCAGGGCGGCCGCCCCGAGCAGCAGGGTCATGGCGGATGTGACGCCGACGACGAGCGGGGCCCGGTCGGTGAGGGTGGCCATCGCGCGGGTGCCCGCGATACGCGCGGTACGGGCCGTGTCCGTGGGCTCGCCCGGGTGGTCGCGTTCGACCTCGGCCGCCTCGGCGCGCCGCAGCAGCCAGGTGCGCCTGGCCAACCGGGCGGCGAGGACCAGCAGGACGAGCAGCAGTGGCGGGATGGTGGACGCCTGCCAGGTGAGCAGGACCGGCGGGCCGGCCGGCGAGTGGCCCGTGCCGTCCAGCCAGTCGGCGACCCGTTGCGCCACGCCGCCGGACATCACCCCGCCGAGCGCACAGGCGAGCAGTGCGACGGCGGGTCCGGCCTGTCCGCGCAGTGCCGTGCGTGAGTCGGGGTGGGCGCGGTACAGGACGTGCGCGACGACAGCGAGCGCGAGGACGAGCAGCCCCTGCGCCAGGGTCAGCGCACTGAACGTCCAGGCACCCGGCAGCCGCCCCTCGGACCGGCGGCCGGAACGTGACCAGCCCGCGTAGATCATGGCCGCGACGACGAGTGCGAGCGCGCCTGCGGGCAGCAGGCGCACCACCGTGCGGTCGAGTTGCCGGTCGAGCAGGTTCTCGGTGCGTCCCCGTCGGCACACCACCGCCACCACCAGCACCGCGACCACCATGAGCACGGTCTCCAGCAGCAGACCGATCAGGTGCAGCGTCGTCGCGCCGTGGCGGCGGTCGTCGAGCACGGCGGAGCCGGTGAGGACCGCGGCGACGGTGAGGAAGCCGGCGGCGGTGTGGGCGGCGCGCAGCCGGGCCACGAGGCGGCGCCCGTACCAGAACCCGGGGCGGCCGAGCGCGGGGCGGTGCGGTTCCTCTTCGGGCTCCGGCGGCCGGGGGATCGGCTCCTGGGACTCGTAGGCGCACCAGGTGCGGTGGGAGAGATACCAGAGCAGGCCGGTCAGGGCGGTGGGCACCACGGCGGCCAGGGCCAGGCGCCGGCCGGGTGGGCTCCACCAGCCCGCGCCGGAGCCCACCGGGGAGAGAAATCCGAGCCAGGCGTGGCGCCGGGCACAGGCGTGGGTGCCCGCGCACTGCCAGGCCGCGAGGTCCATGGCCACCTCGCAGGCGGCGGCGACCAGCAGCACGGTGAGAGTGAGCCCGATGAGCCGCACGATCAGGCCGTAGAGACGGACGGTCTGCCGACGGCCTGTCGTCGTGGGCCGCATCCAGTGGGCGAGGTTGGCCACCATGAACGGCAGCAGCAACAGCCACAGGGCACGCGCGGCGTTCCCCGAGGTCAGGTTGCACCAGACATACGCCTCGGGCACCGGGCGGCCGTGCCGGTCCGCCGCGTGCCGCTCCGCGTCGGCGTCGTCGGCGCGCCGGTACACGGCCGCCGTGTCGTCACCGGTGATCCGGACCGTGCGAGGGTCCCCGAGCATCTCCCCGGGTGTGGTGCCGCCGACGCCGTGGACCAGGAGCTCCAGGGCCGTCGCGGCCTCCGCGGACGCCTGTCCGGCGGCGCCGTGGTCTCTGTCCTGTTTCGGTGCACGCTCCACTGTTTCGCACTTCCCCGGTGCCGCGTACGGTGTGTCGTCGCAGGCAAAGGATCGCCTCCGGCGCGCCGGTGCACACTCGTTGTCACGGAATCTCCCCGATATGTGTGACGACGCGGACTGCGGACAGGAAGATCCCGGCCTGCGGTCGGTGGCGCCGCGTGAGACGACCCGTGCGAGGATGAGACGTCCTCGGCGCCGGTGACGGGACAATGGCCTCGTGGATGCCGGTGCGAACAGCCTGCGAGAATTTCGGGTGAATTCAGGATGAAGGGGATAATTGGGAATGGAGCCGACGTGAGTGAGAATCAGAACCTCCTCGCGGAGCAGCGCCGTGCCCTGATCCTCGACGAGGTACGACGACGCGGCGGCGTCCGCGTGAACGAACTGACACGCAAGCTCGGTGTCTCCGACATGACGGTCCGTCGTGACCTCGACGCGCTGGCCCGCCAGGGCGTCCTGGAGAAGGTGCACGGCGGTGCCGTCCCGGTGGTGGAGGCGAGTACCCACGAGCCGGGGTTCGAGGCCAAGTCGGGCCTGGAGCTGACGGCCAAGGAGGACATCGCGCGCGCGGCGGCCGAGCTGGTCATGCCGGGCACGGCGATCGCCCTCTCCGGGGGCACGACGACCTACGCGCTGGCCCATCACCTGGTCGACGTACCGGAGTTGACGGTCGTCACCAACTCGGTGCGGGTTGCGGACGTCTTCCACTCGGCGCAGCGCACCTCGGGTCCGCGCCAGGGGGCCGCCACGGTCGTGCTGACCGGCGGGGTGCGCACCCCGTCCGACTCGCTGGTGGGGCCGGTGGCCGATCAGGCGATCGCCTCCCTCCACTTCGATGTGCTGTTCCTCGGGGTGCACGGCATATCGGTGGAGGCGGGCCTGTCGACGCCGAACCTCGCGGAGGCCGAGACCAACCGGCGGCTCGTGCAGTCGGCACGGCGTGTCGTGGTGGTCGCCGACCACACCAAGTGGGGGACGGTGGGCCTGAGTTCGTTCGCGGCGCTGGAGCAGGTCGACACGCTCGTGACCGACGCGGGGCTGCCGCCCGAGGCGCGCGCGGAGATCTCCGAGCATCTGCGGCTGATGGTGGCCGGGGAGACCGAGGACGCTGCAGACATCTGACGGTCCGCCAGCTAGGGTGACGCCGACCCGGCGCCGACCGCGTGCGCCCGGGGCACCGTTGTCCCCGAGGAGGTCGTCGTCCATGGCACGCCGTCTGCGCCCGGTGGAGCTCGACTTCACACGGACCGCCCCCGTGCGGCTCGTGTTCGCCCGGGAGGTCGCGGCGCCTCCGGAGCGGGTCTTCCGGGCACTCGCGCAGGACGTCTCCGGCTGGAGCGAGTGGTTCGCCGCGGTGGCCTCCGCCCGCCCGCTGGACGGGGGTGCCGGGCGCGAGGTGCGCCTCATCGGCGGCACCCGCTTCCGGGAGACGGTCGTCGCGGCCGTACCCCACGAGGTGTACGCGTACCGGGTCGACGAGTCGAACACGCCGGGGCTCCGCGCGCTCCTCGAGGAGTGGCTGCTGACGCCGGCGGGCTCGGGAACCCGTGTGCAGTGGACCTTCGCGGCGGACGGGCCGGGTGTTGTGCTGTTTGCGCTGAGACGGGCACGCGGGGGCCTCGGGCGGGCGTTCCGGGGCGCGGTGACGGCCCTGGAGGCGCGGCTCGCGGGCGAGGACGCCGGGCCCGGATCAGCCCGGCCACACCCCGGTCGCCAGAAGTGAGGTGATCGCCGCCGAGTACGGCGCGATGTCGAGGCGCTGCTCGGCGAGCCACGCGTCCGAGTAGTACTTGTCCAGGTAGCGGTCGCCCGGGTCGCACAGCAGGGACACCACGCTGCCTGTGCGTCCCTCCGTCACCATCTCGGCGACGATCTTCAGCGCGCTCCACAGCCCGGTGCCGGTCGACCCGCCGGCCCGGCGGCCGATGGCCCCTTCCAGGGCCCGTACCGCGGCGACGGCGGCGGCGTCCGGGACCTTCATCATCCGGTCGATGGCTCCGGGTACGAAGCTGGGTTCCATCCGGGGTCGGCCGATGCCCTCGATCCGCGAGCCGCTCTCACAGGTGACGTCCGGATCGCCCGTGGTCCACCCCGCGAAGAAGCACGAGTTCTCCGGGTCGGCGACGCAGATGCGGGTGTCGTAGCCCATGTAGTGCACATACCGCGCGATGGTCGCCGAGGTGCCGCCGGTGCCGGCCGTGGCGACGATCCACGCGGGCTCCGGGAACCGCTCCAGCTCCAGCTGGCGGAAGACGGATTCGGCGATGTTGTTGTTGCCACGCCAGTCGGTCGCCCGTTCGGCGTAGGTGAACTGGTCCATGTAGTGGCCGCCGGTCTCCGCCGCGAGGGCGGCCGAGGCCTCGTACATCTTCCGGGGGTCGTCCACGAAGTGGCACCGGCCGCCGTGGAACTCGATGAGCCGGCACTTCTCGGCGCTCGTCGTGCGGGGCATGACCGCGATGAAGGGCACGCCGATGAGCCCCGCGAAGTACGCCTCGGAGACGGCCGTCGAACCGCTGGACGCGTCGATCACCGGGCGGCCCGGACGGATCCAGCCGTTGCACAGTCCGTACAGGAACAGCGAGCGGGCGAGGCGGTGCTTGAGGCTTCCGGTGGGGTGGGTCGACTCGTCCTTGAGATACAGGTCGACGCCCCAGCGCTCGGGCAGCGGGAAGCGCAGCAGATGAGTGTCGGCCGAGCGGCCCGCCTCGGCCTGCACCTTGCGGACGGCCTCTTTGAGCCACGTGCGGTACTCGGCGTCGCTGCGGTCGACGTCAAGCGTCTCGCCGGGGCGGGTGATCTGGGGGATGCTCACGGCGGGGCTCCTTACCGGGATGTGCCGAGGCCGGTTTCACGCGCTCGGACGCCCCGCATCATAAACACCTTTCACAGACGTTCCCACCTGCATAAACGCTTCTTTGGGCCGCTCAAAGGCGTCCCTTGCGCAGCGGCGGAAAACGGTGGGGGCGCATCCACGCGACTGCGCCGGTTGCCCGGCGCGCCCTCACCCTGTGCACTGGTGCCAGGCGCCGGGTGCGGGCAGACTGCACGGCGAGGAACGCCGGTCGGTGCAGCCTGGCGTCACCGGGGCACCGGCCTGCGCGGAATCGGTTACTCGATCACGACCGGACTCGACCAGCGCCACCGGATCGCGCGCCGCGCGGATCCGGACGGGATCCGGTACGGGCACAGGCGGACGCGCGAGGGGGCGGGGCATGATGGCGGAGCCGGAGTTCACGGCCACGGGTGTGCGGATCGGGAAGAGACTGCGGTCGCTCACTCGGGCCGGAGAGGTCCGGATCAGTGACGGCCGGCTGCGGCTGCTGACCAGTTACGGCAGCGAGATCGACAGCGCGCCGGTGCAGGCCGTGCGGGCGTCGAGGCCCTGGTTCGCGCCGGAGGGCCGGGCGTCGGCGGACCTCAACGGCACCCGCTACTCGCTGACGCTCGGCGACCGCGACCCCGCTCCGGGGCAGCCGGGGCCGCCGTCGGCGCGGCGGTTCATCGAGGCGGTGCGCAGGGCCTCCGGGCGGGGCGGCTGAGCGGAGCGCGAGTTGCGGTAGGTCCCCCCTTGGGTCACGCTGGTCTCACATCACTCTGGGTTTACCGGCGATCACGCTGAAGAACCAGCCCGCCGGTAGAACAGCGGGCGGCCCCCGTACGAAGCCGTACCGCACCAAGCGGCCGGAGTACTCCGCCGCACAGCAGGCGGCAGGTACACCCAGCCCTCCTGCTGGATCCGATCTCCGTCTTCTTCCGGACCTCAATTCGGGGAGTCGCAGCCGTGATCAGCCAGCCAAGCAGGCACTGCACGGTGGAGCTCCAAGCCCTGCCGTCGCGGATCGGCCAGGTCCGCAGAATCGTATCGGCGCAGTTGCGCTACTGGCACCTCGATCTCTTGATAGACCGGGCGTCCCTGGGTGTGACGGAACTGTTGACCAACGTCCACCTGCACGCACAGCCCGACAAGACGTGCACCGTGGAGATGGAACTGCTGCTCGACCGGCTCACCGTCTCGGTGCACGACCACGATCCGCGCCTGCCGGAACTGCGCGCGCCGGATCCCACCGCCACCAGCGGACGCGGTCTGGCGATGGTCGCCGCGCTGGCCGACAGCTGGGGTGTACGGCCGAACGGCGACTCGGGCAAGGTCGTCTGGTTCGTGCTGCCCGCGCCGTCACCGGCGCCGGCCGCCCCGGTCCCCGCCCTCACGCCGTACGAGAAGGCCCTGGAGGCACCGACCCGCGCGCTCGCGGTCGACGAGCGCCGGACACGACACGCTCCCGCCCGGTCCGCCGTTGCCGGCTGACCGGGCGGTGACCCCTGTCCCGCAGCGCAGGCCGCCCTTCCCGGCGGCCGGGGTCCGGACGGCGGCCGCACCGCTCACGCGGCGCCCTGCCTGCCCACGCGCCCGAACTGCTCGTCCAGGACCGACAGTCGGCGCCAGTACTCGTCCTCGTCGATCTCGCCGGAGGCGAAACGGCGGCCGAGCACCGCGATCGGCGAGTCACCCGCCGGACGCCCGTCCACTCCGCGCCACGGGCCACCGCGGCCGCGCCGGGCGGAGCGGCGGAGGACGGTCACGACGCCGAACACGACGGCCGCCCAGACCAGCGGGAAGAACAGGATCCAGGGGCCGGGACCGCCGTAGCCATGAGCCAGGGTCTCCATCTCCGTCATCTCCTCGGTGAGTTCTCGGTCAGTTCTCGGTGATGCCCCAAGGTTCGCTCCGGGAAGGGTTCGAGGTCGTCGTACGGCCGGCGGCAGTGCGCCTACCTCTTCAGGAGTACGGGGTGGTCGGCGGCTGCTCCTTCGGACCCCTCGATCTCTGTACCTACTGGTATGTACAGTGCCGCCGTGAGCGCCCAGGAGCGACTGATCGAGTCCACCCGCGAACTGCTGTGGGACCGCGGCTACGTGGGCACCAGCCCCAAGGCGATCCTGGAGCGCTCCGGCGCCGGCCAGGGCAGCATGTACCACCACTTCAAGGGCAAGCCGGACCTGGCGCTGGCCGCCATCCGCCGTACGGCCGAGGAGATGCGCGCCACGGCGCAGGCCGTGCTCTCCGGCCCCGGAACGCCGTACGAACGCATCGAGGCCTATGTGCGGCGCGAGCGCGACGTGCTGCGCGGCTGCCCCGTGGGCCGTCTGACGATGGATCCGGACGTGATCGCCAGCGACGCTCTGCGGGCCCCCGTCGACGAGACGATCGACTGGCTGCGCGAGCAGCTCGCCCAGGTCGTCGAAGAGGGCAAGGAGCAGGGGCAGTTCGCTCGGTCCCTGGACGCGGAGGAGATCGCCGCGACCGTCCTCGCGAGCGTCCAGGGCGGCTATGTGCTGGCCCGCGCCTCGGGTTCGCCGGCCGCCTTCGACACTGCGGTTCGGGGCCTGCTGTCCCTTCTCCGGCCGGCCTCCTGAGAGAGGTTCGAGGTCCGGCCCACACCGCCTCAGGAGGCATCCGATCACGCCACGCAGTACGAGCTGACCCGGAACTCGCCCTAGAACCCGAGTACGTCCCGTACGAGGGTCCGAGCCCGGCCCGTCGGGAGCACGTACCTGACGCCGCAGGGCCGCCGTCCGGGCGACGACGCGAGTCTGACGACAGGTCCTAGACCTCGGCCAGGGCCGCCGGCGGGTCGTCGAGCACCGGCTGCCATGCCAGTTCGGCCGCCCCCACCAGGCTGTTGTGGTCGAGCGTGCACGCGAGGATGGGGACGCCGCCGCTGCGGCCCCACAGACTGCGGTCGGCGACGACGGCGCGCAGCCGCTCGGGGTCGGCGTCGAACAGGGTGCGGTGCAGTCCGCCCAGGATGATCCGGTCCGGGTTGAGGATGTTGACCAGCCCGGCGAGGCCGAGGCCCAACCGGTCGATCAGGACCTCGACGGCGGTGCGCACGGCGGGGTCGGCGGGGTAGCCGCCACGGATCAGGTCGTTGGCCTGCTGGAGCTGTGACACCTCGGGGCCCGCGTCACGGCCGGCCGCCGTCAGAAAGGCCAGCGGGTCCGCCTCCACATCCAGACAGCCACGGCTGCCGCAGTGGCAGGGGCGGCCCTCGGGGTTGACGGTGAGGTGCCCCACCTCGAGCGCGAGCCCCGAACTTCCGGTGTGCAGCCGCCCGTCCAGCACCAGCGCACCCCCCACGCCCCGATGACCGGTGGCCACGCACAACAGGTCCCTGGAGCCGCGTCCCGCGCCGTGCCGGTGTTCGGCGAGCGCTGCGAGGTTGATGTCGTTGGCGGCGAAGGCCGGTCCGGTGATGCCCGCGGCGCGCACCTGTTCGGCGAAGATCTCCCGCACGGGCGCGCCCGCCGGCCAGGCCAGATGCAGCGGGTTGAGCGCGAGACCCTCGGGTTCGGCGACCGCGGACGGCACGGCGAGCCCGGCACCCACACAGCGCCGGCCGGTCTCACGCAGCAGCCGGGCGCCCTCCTCGACCACCGAGCCGAGCACCTTCGCCGGGTCGGCGTCGACGGTCTCGCAGCCGGGGGCGGTCGCGACGATCCGGCCGCCCAGCCCGACGAGCGCGGCCCGGAAGCCGTCCGCGTGCACCTGGGCGGCGAGCGCCACGGGCCCGTCCTCGGCGACTTCGAGCCGGTGCGAGGGCCGGCCCTGCGCTCCGGCGGCGGCGCCGGGATGCGCGTCGACCCGGATCAGCCCCAGGGCCTCCAGTTCGGCGGCCACGGCTCCGGCGGTGGCCCGGGTGACGCCCAGTTCGGCGGTGAGCACGGCACGCGTCGGCGCACGTCCGGTGTGCACCAGCTCCAGCGCGGGGCCGAGCGCACCGCGACCCCGGTCCAGCCGCGTCCGTGTGTTCGCTTCCCCTGCCGTCCGGGGGGCCTCCTTGCCAGTCATGAGGGCGAGTCTCCCATGATCCGCTCCGGGTCCGGCCGGAAGCCGCCGACCCTCAGCGTGATGTTCAGCCGGCCCGTCAGCCCGAGCGAGGGCGGCGCCGTACCGGGACACACCCGAGGCACTCCGTGGTACGCGAGCCGCGCGGGACCGCCGAAGACGAACAGATCCCCGCTGCGCAGCTCCACATCCGTGTAGGGGCGCGCTCTGGTCTCGGTGTTGCCGAAGCGGAAGACACAGGTGTCGCCGAGGCTCAGGGACACCACGGGGGCAGCGGACCTCTCGTCGCTGTCGCGGTGCATGCCCATGCGGGCGTCCGCGTCGTAGTAGTTGATCAGGGCGATGTCGTAGGGCTCCGACGGGACGGCCTCCGGGCCGAGGGCGGTCGCGACCGCCTCGCGGGCCAGCGTCGCGAGCCGGTCCGGGAGCGGCTTGACGGGGGCGCCGTCGCCGTCGACGGCCGTGCGGGCGTAGCCGTACGGGTACCAGTGCAGACCTAGGCACACCTGGCGGGCGGTCATGGTGCCGCCGCCGGGGGTGCGCACGGTCCGCAGTCCCGCGGGCGGCCGGGCCCACTCCCGGCAGGCGCCGAGCAGGCGCCGCTGCCGGTCCGCGTCCAGCCAGTCGGGCACATGGACGGCGCCGGGTGCGATCCGCACAGGGCTGCGCGGGAACAGCTCGGCCTCCATGGCCCCATCATCACGTATCCGGCCGGACGGGCGGAGCCGCGCAAACCCGGGGCTCGGGACGGGGCCGACACCTCATCCCCGGGTTCGTCGCCGACGGACGAGGACAGGGGCTGAGCAGCGCCTCGGCTAGCCTGGACGCACGATGAACGACCGTATGAGCACGCCCTGGGGCACCCACGCGCTGACCCGTTTCCCCGAGGATCCCCGCGACCGGCTGCGCGCCTGGGACGCGTCCGACGCGTATCTGCTGCGGCACCTCGCGGCGAGCGGTACGTCGCTCGACGGCACGGTCGTGGTCGTCGGCGACCGGTGGGGCGCGCTCGCCACCGCGCTCGCGGCGCACCGCCCGACGCCGATCAGCGACTCGTTCCTGGCCCGCGAGGCGACCCGGCTGAACCTGGCTCGCAACGGCGTCGACGCGGCGGCCGTACGCCTCCTGACCACACAGGACGCCCCGCCGCCCCGGATCGACGTCCTGCTCGTGCGGGTGCCGAAGAGCCTCGCTCTGCTGGAGGACCAGTTGCACCGGCTGGCGCCCGCTGTCCACGAGGGCACGGTGGTCGTGGGCACCGGGATGGTCAAGGAGATCCACACCTCGACCTTGACGCTGTTCGAACAGATCCTCGGCCCGACCCGTACCTCGCTCGCCGAGCAGAAGGCCCGGCTGATCTTCTGCACTCCCGACCCGGCGCTCGAACGGGGCGCCAACCCGTGGCCGTACCGGTATCGACTCCCCGACGGTATCGGCTCGTTGTCGGGCCGGACCGTCACCAACCACGCCGGTGTCTTCTGCGCGGACCGCCTCGACATCGGCACCCGGTTCTTCCTCGGACATCTGCCGAGGGGCCGGGACGCCGAGCGCATCGTGGACCTCGGCTGCGGCAACGGGGTGGTCGGTCTGGCGGCCGCGCTGGACGCGCCCGGCGCCGAGGTGCTGTTCGTCGACGAGTCGTACCAGGCGGTGGCCTCGGCGGAGGCGACGTTCCGGGACAACGCGGAGGGGAAAGCCGAGTTCCGGGTGGGGGACGGTCTGTCCGGGGTGGCCGCCGGAAGCGTGGACCTCGTCCTCAACAACCCGCCGTTCCACTCCCATCAGGCGACGACGGACGCCACGGCCTGGCGCATGTTCACCGGGGCCCGGCGCGCCCTGCGGCCGGGGGGCGAGCTGTGGGTGATCGGCAACCGTCATCTGGGCTACCACGTGAAGCTGCGCCGTCTGTTCGGCAACAGTGAAGTGGTCGCGAGCGACGCGAAGTTCGTGGTCCTGAGGGCCGTCAAGAAGGGCAGTTAGCGGTGGATCCCCGGGGCCCACGCCGACGGGGACCCACCACGCGGGGCTAAGAAGCCTCGGGCGCGACGCCGTCCTTGAGCACGGTCATCAGCCGGGCCACGGTCCGGACCATCGCCTCCCGTCCCACTCCCAGATAGCCCCGTGAGTCGGCCGCCTCGGGGTGCGCGGCGAGGAACTCCCTGATCGCGCCGGTCATCGCGACGTTCAGCGCGGTCCCTATGTTGACCTTCGCGATGCCGCCCGCGACGGCCGCCGTCAGCTCTCCGTCCGGCAGTCCGGAGGAGCCGTGCAGGACGAGGGGTATGTCGAGCGCGGCACCCAGCCGCTTGAGCAGACCGTGGTCGAGCGCGGCCGTGCGCGTGGTCATCGCGTGGGTGCTGCCGACGGCGACGGCGAGGGCGTCGACGCCGGTGTCCGCCACGAAGGCGGCGGCCTCCCGGGGATCGGTCCGGGCGCCGGGGGCGTGCGGGTCGGGCGGCGGGTCGCCGCTCTTGCCGCCGACCTGCCCCAACTCCGCCTCGATCCAAAGCCCTTGGGCGTGCGCCCAGTCGGCAGCGGCGCGGGTGGCGGCCAGGTTCTCCTCGTACGGCAGCCGGGCCGCGTCGTACATCACCGAGCTGAACCCGGCGCCGGGCGCCTGCCGGAGCAGGCCGTCGCTGTGGATGTGGTCGAGGTGGAGGGCGACGGGCACGTCCGCGCGCTCGGCGGCCTCGGCGGCGGCCCGGGCCAGGGGAAGCAGACGTCCGTAGCGGTACTTGACCGCGTTCTCGCTGACCTGGAGCACCACCGGGGCGCCCGCGTGCTCCGCGCCCGCGATGACGGCCTCGACGTGTTCGAGGGTGATGACGTTGAACGCGGGGACGGCATGACGTGCGGCGGCGGCAGCGGCGATCAGGTCGCCGGTGGCTGCGAGCGGCATGGATCCTCCCGCTCAACGGGAACGCGGGTCGGGGCCGGGGCTCCCGCCAGGGTTCGGGCCGGGGTTCGCGGTCGCGTTCGGGTTCCCGTCACGGGCCGGATCCGCGCCCGCAGTGAGGATCACCGAGCGGGTCAGATGGCGCGGCCGGTCGGGGTCGAGCCCTCGGGCGGTGGCGACGGCGACCGCGAGCCGCTGGACGCGTACGAGTTCGGCGAGGGGGTCGAGTTCACCGGCGACCCACAGCCCGCCCGTGTCCCGCACCTGCCGGGCGAGCCCTTCGGGCGCCTCCCCGAGCATCCAGGTGGCGGTGCCGTGTGTGGTGATGCTGATGGGGCCGTGCCGGTACTCCATCGCCGGATAGGCCTCCGTCCACGCCCGTGCGGCCTCCCGCATCTTGAGTCCGGCCTCGTTGGCCAGTCCGACCGTCCAGCCGCGCCCCAGGAAGGTGAACTGTGTGCGGTCGGCGAGACCCGTGGGCAGCGGGGTCTCCAGTGCGGTACGGGCGTCGGCGACCACCGCGTCCGAGTGCAGGCCGAGGTGGGCCCGCAGCAGGGTGAGCGCGGTGGTGGCGAAGCGGGTCTGGACGACGGACTGCTCGTCGGCGTAGCCGAGCACGACCACCTCGTCGGCGCGGTCCATGACGGGTGTGCCGGGGTCGGCGGTGATCGCGGTGGTCCGGGTCCGCCCGCGCAGCCGGCCGAGGAGTTCGAGGACCTCGGTGGTGGTGCCGGACCGGGTGAGGGCGACGACCCGGTCGTACGAGCGCCCGTGGGGGAACTCGGAGGCGGCGAACGCGTCCGTCTCGCCCTGTCCGGACCGCTCACGCAACGCGGCGGCGGACTGCGCCATGAACCACGAGGTACCGCATCCGACGATCGCGACCCGCTCCCCCGCCGCCGGAAGGGCCCGTGTGTGGTCCGCCGCGTCCTCGGCGGCGCGGCTCCAGCACTCGGGTTGGCTGCTCAGCTCATCCTCGACATGGGTCATGTTCCACCCTCCCCACTGTGCGATTTCCTGCAAGATATAAGCGCCTTTCAATCAGGATCAAGCATTCTGACGGAGGTGGGGCGCGTTAGGGTCGCCGCAGCGGCCGAGGAACGCAGGCCGGGGAACGGAGACTGCGGATGTCGCGGGACGCCCGCTGGAAGGCGCTGCTGGAACTGCTCGTCGAGCGGGGCCGGCTGGATGTCGAGGAGGCGGCGGCCGAGCTGGGGGTGTCGGCCGCGACCATCCGCCGCGACTTCGACCAGCTCGCGGAGCAGCAGATGCTGGTGCGCACGCGGGGCGGCGCCGTGGTGCACGGCGTCTCCTACGAGCTGCCACTGCGCTACAAGACGGCCCGCCACGCCTCCGAGAAGCAGCGCATCGCCAAGGCGGTGGCGGATCTGATCGCCCCCGGGGAGGCGGTGGGCCTCACCGGCGGCACGACGACGACGGAGGTGGCGCGCGCCCTGGCGGTGCGTGGCGATCTGGCGACGGGCTCCCCCGCGCTGACCGTGGTCACCAATGCGCTCAACATCGCCAATGAGCTCGCCGTGCGGCCGCAGTTCAAGATCGTGGTGACGGGCGGCGTCGCGCGCCCGCAGTCGTACGAGCTGATCGGCCCCCTCGCGGACGGGGTGCTCGGCCGGATCACCCTGGATGTTGCCGTGCTCGGTGTGGTGGCCCTCGACGTCACCCATGGCGCGGCGGCGCACGACGAGGCGGAGGCCGCGATCAACCGTCTGCTGTGCGAGCGCGCCGAGCGAGTGGTCGTCGCGGCGGACTCCAGCAAGCTGGGGCAGCGCGCGTTCGCGTGGATCTGCGGGGTGGAGTCGGTGGACACACTGGTCACGGACTCGGCGGCCGGGGCGGACGTGGTGCGGCGGTTCGAGGAGGCGGGTGTGCGGGTGGTCGTGGCCTGACACCCGGCCCGAGGCGGGTGGCCGCGGCGTCACGCACGGCCCCGAGGCGGGTGCCCCGGGCCTCACGCACGGCCCCGAGGCGGGTGCCCCCGGCCTCACGCACGGCCCCGAGGCGGAGCGAGGCGCGATCGACGGCCTGCCCTGTGCGATCGGCGATGCCCCGCTCCCCATGCTCCCGGCCGCGCCCGCGCCTAAGCTGGGAGCTGCGGTGGGGCGTGCCGGGTGCTCAGGGAGGCTGTGATGGCCGAAACGCCGTGCGATGCATTTGTGTCCGGAAGCTCCCGGTACCTGTCGATCGCCGACCACGGGCTCATCGGAGACCTCCGCACCGTGGCCCTCGTGGGCACCAACGGCACCATCGACTGGTACTGCTGCCCGGCCTTCGACCACCCGAGCGTGTTCGGGTCGATCCTGGACGCCGACGAGGGCGGGTCCTTCGAGCTGACGGCGACCGTGCCGGCCCGTACCAAACAGTTCTACTTCCCCGACACCAACGTGCTGATCACGCGGTTCTTCACGGAGGACGGGGTCGGCGAGGTACAGGACTTCATGCCCATCGGCGAGGGGTGCGTCGAGAGCGAACGCCATCGGCTGATCCGGCGGTTGCTGTGCGTACGTGGTTCCATCCCGTTCCGGGCCCGGATCGCCCCACGGTTCGGGTACGGCACGGAACCACACACCCTCCGGCTGCTCGGCGACGTGGCGGTCTTCGAGTCCACCGACCTGACGCTGGCCCTGACCGCCACCATGCCCCTGGAGGGCGACGACTCCGATGTGTGGACGGACTTCAAGCTGGCCGAGGGTGAGACGGCGGTGTTCGCGCTGGACCAGCTCTGTGAATCGATGCCTCCGCGCATGTGCGCGCGCGCGGAGGCGGAGCGGCAGTTCGCCACCACGGTGGCGTACTGGCGCCGCTGGCTGGCCGCCTCGCGCTACCGCGGCCGGTGGCGGGAGATGGTGCACCGCTCCGCCCTCACCCTGAAGCTGCTCACCTACGCCCCGACCGGCGCGATCGTCGCCGCCCCGACCACCAGCCTGCCCGAGCAGCTCGGCGGCGAGCGCAACTGGGACTACCGCTATGTCTGGGTGCGGGACGCGGCCTTCTGCGTCTACGCCCTGCTGCGGCTGGGCTTCACCGGCGAGGCCGAGGCGTTCATGAGCTTTGTGACCCGGCACGTCATCCCGGGGGACGGCGGACCGTCCGGCCCGCTGCAGATCATGTACGGGATCGACGGCCGCACCGATCTGCCCGAGCGGGAGCTCGACCATCTGGAGGGCCACCAGGGCTCCGCGCCGGTGCGGATCGGCAACGGCGCCGCCACCCAGCTCCAGCTCGACATCTACGGGGCCCTCATCGACTCCATCTACCTCTACGACAAGTGGGCGCAGCCCATCTCCAGCGACCAGTGGGACCAGGTCTGCGCCCTGGTCGACTGGGTCCGCGACCACTGGGACCAGCCCGACGAGGGCATCTGGGAGACCCGTGGCGGCCGAAAGAACTTCCTGTACTCGCGGCTGATGTGCTGGGTGGCGATCGAACGGGCCATCCGGCTCGCCAACCGCCGCGGCCTGCCCGCCGACCTGCTCCGCTGGCGGCGGTGCCGGGACGCGATCTACCGGCGGATCATGGAACACGGCTGGTCCCCGGAGCGCCGGGCCTTCGTCCAGTACGAGGACGGCGACGTGCTCGACGCGGCGCTGCTGATGATGCCGCTGGCCAAGTTCGTCGCGCCCACCGATCCCAAGTGGCTGTCCACCCTGGACGCCCTCACCCAGGACCTGGTGTCCGACTCGCTGGTCTACCGCTACGACCCGCAGGCGGCGCCGGACGGCTTGCGCGGCGACGAGGGCACGTTCTCCATCTGCTCGTTCTGGTACGTCGAGGCACTGGTGCGGGCCGGCCGTCTCGACGAGGCACGGCTCGCCTTCGAGAAGATGCTGACCTACGCCAATCATCTGGGCCTGTACGCCGAGGAGATCAGCCGCACCGGTGAACAACAGGGCAACTTCCCGCAGGCGTTCACCCACTTCGCGCTGATCAGCGCGGCGTTCAATCTGGACCGGGCGCTGGGCTGAAGGGGACTTCGCCCCCGGCCGGAGGCCTTCACCCCACCCGGCCGGAAGACACGTCCGCTCAGGGGTCGCGCAGCCAGTCACCGGCGGTGCCGTGCGACGACCGCTCGTGGTGCGGCAGACGGGAGTCGTCGAAGCGGTACGTGAGCTGGTCGATCACCGCGACCACTCCGTCGATCTGCTTGGTCATGGAGACGGCGACCCCCGTCTCGGTCCTGCGTACCAGCTGGCCGGTGAGCGTGACCACGCCCTCGACCACGAAGACATCGATGCTCCGGGGTGCCAGCCGCAGGGTGCGCATCAGCACCTCCTCGATCACTTCGCGGCGGATCTCCGCGTCGGACCGCAGAAAGACCTGGAGCAGGTCCCGGCGGGTGACGATGCCGACGAGCCGGTCCTCCTCGTCCAGCACGGGCAGCCGTTCCACATGCCGCTGCGCCATGGTCCGCGCCGCCTCGGCGATGGTCTCCTCGGCGTGCACGGTGACGGGCGGTACGGTCATGAGCTGGCCGGCGGTGAAGGCCGCGGACTTGGCGACCTGTCTGCGCGCCCTGGGCGTCAGCGGGGCGAACCGGAAGCGGCGCCTGGGTTCACCCGCGTCGAGGGCTTCCGACTGCCTGGCCACCAGGTCCGTCTCGGAGACGACGCCGATGACCTTGTCGTCGTCGTCCACGACGGGCAGTCCGCTGATGTGGCGGTCTGCGAGGAGCCGCGCGACCTCCTTGAACGGAGTGCGGTACTCGGCGCGGATGACATCCGTGGTCATCACCGAGCCGACCTTGTTGTGCTTCATGCCCTTCCCTCCTCGGCGGAGTGGGCGCAGACATGGGTCCTGGGGCCCGCGCGGCAGCAGACGTACGCACGCGGGCGTCGAGCACGGTGCCCCGTGCCTCTCGCTTCTTCCCTTGCCTCTCGACACGTCCCTTGCTTCTGCTCTTCGAGCATCCAGCGGTTCCGGGGCGATTCCATGGGCTGGCCGGGGGTGGACCGGGGGCCGTTCGGCCCTGATATCGAGCCGGGCGGCCGTCGGACGGCCGTGAAACCGGGATGAAACCGCCGTGAAGGCGGCCGCCCGCATGCTCTGCGGCATGACCTCGCACACCGGAACCGCCGATACCGCCCCCGCGACCACAGGCTCCTGCCCCGTCCGTCTGACCCCCGAACTCGTCGAGGACCCCGTAGGCGCCTACGCCGGCTTCCGCACCCGGCCCGAGCTCCCCGAAGTGGTGCTTCCGGGCCTGCAGACCCCGGCACGGCTCGTCACCCGCTATGCCGAGGTCAAGGCCGCCCTGACGGAACCCCGGCTCGTCCGGGACCGCTCCAGGGTGCCCGGCGGGGCCGACGGAGCCGACCCACAGGCCGAACTGATGGAGGCCGCGCTCGGCGGCTTCCCGGCGGAGTACGCCCGCTATGTCGCCGGTCATCTGGCGCTGCTGGACGGCCCGGCGCACGCCCGGCTGCGCACCCCCCTGACCCGGGCGTTCACCGCCGGGCGCATCGCGGCCCTGCGGTCGTTCGTGGAACGGACGGCCGATGATCTGCTGCGCGCACTCGCGGCGCGGGGCGAGGCGGATCTGCTGGGCGAGTTCGCGTACCCGCTGGCCACCGTCGTCGTCTGCGAACTCGTCGGTGTGGAAGAGGACGACCGGGACCGGGTGTGCGCATGGATCCACGACTTCGCGTGCGGCGACGGCAGCCGCACTGTGGACGGGCTCGCCGGCATCGTGGACTACACCAAGGAGCTGATCGCCCGGCGGCGGGCCGCCCCCACCGAGGACCTCGTCTCCGCACTGATCGGGGCGGGCCGCGACGGCGGGGAGCCGCTGACCGAGGACGAACTGGTGTCGGTGGTCTTCCTGCTGATCAGCACCGGGATCACCCCGCCCGCCCTGTTCCTCGCTCATGCGGTCCTCGCCCTCTTCGACCACCCGGAGCAGCTCGCCGCGCTGCGGGCCGATCCCGCGCTGCTGGGGCGCGCGGTGCCCGAACTGCTGCGTCGCGTCAGCCTCGTGCGCATCGGTGCCTCGATGTACGCCACCGAGGACTTCGAGTTCGCCGGGACCACCCTGAAGAAGGGGGAGACGGTGACCGTGGCGCTGCTCGCCGCCAACCATGACGCGGAGGAGTACGGCGAGACGGCCGACCGGCTCGACATCACCCGGGAGTTCGGTCGAGGCGACGGCCATCTCGCCTTCGGCCACGGCGCCCACTACTGCCTGGGCGCCGCCCTCGGTCGTCTCGTCACCTCGGTCGTGCTCGACCAAGTACTGGTCCGCCGTCCCGGCACCGCTCTCGCCGTGGGGCGGGACGAGCTGGAGTTCGGGCACTGGCCGGGCGACGGGTTCCACCTGCTGCGGCTGCCGGTGCGGTTCTGAGGGATGTGCGTAACGCTCACGCACCGATCACCGGTGCGGCACACTCGACCTCATGGAGAATGCCGAGTTCATCGGGGTCCTGGACCGGGAGGGGCGGTTGCTGGCCGCCGCGGCGGAGGAGTCGGGTACCGCCGCACAGGTGCCGACCTGCCCGGACTGGCTGGTGCGGGATCTGCTGCGGCACACGGGCATGGTGCACCGATGGGCGGCGGCCTTCGTCACCGAGGGGCACACCGCGTACCACCCCGACGGCGGGCTGCCGGATCTCGACGGCTCAGCGCTCCTGACCTGGTTCCGCGAGGGGCACCGACACCTCGTCGACACCCTGTCCGGTGCCGCGCCCGATGTACGGTGCTGGCACTTCCTGCCGGCCCCCTCGCCGCTCGCCTTCTGGGCCCGGCGGCAGGCGCACGAGACGGCCGTGCACCGGTTCGACGCGGAGTCGGCGCGTGGCGGGACGCCCACCGCGGTCGGCACGGACTTCGCGCTCGACGGCATCGAGGAACTGCTGCACGGCTTCCACGCCCGCTCCAGGAGCGGGGTCCGCAGCGAGGAGCCTCGGGTGCTGCGGGTGCGGGCTACGGACGCCGACGACGCCGTGTGGAGCGTACGGCTGTCGGAAGGGCCGCCCGTGGCCGAGCGAGGGGAGGCAGGGGACGCCGACTGCGAAGTGGCCGGGCCCGCCGGGCGTTTGTACCTGTCGCTGTGGAACCGGCTGCCGTTCCCGGAGGTGACCGGTGACGCCTCGGTCGCCGCCCTGTGGCGCGAGAGGTCCGCCGTCACCTGGAGCTGAGCGACCGGGGCCTCAGCCCGCCAGCATCCTCGCCAGCACCCCTCGGTGGATCGGCAGCACCTCGCGGTGCAGATCGCTCCCCTTGGAAGTGAGGACCACGCGCACGCCACGCCGGTCCTCCGCACACATGACCCGCTCGACCAGTCCGTCCTTCTCCAGGCGGGCGACGAGCCGCGACAGCGCGCTCTGACTCAGATGGACCCGCTCGGAGATCTCCTGAACGCGGTAGGCACCCGAGTCGTCCGGGGCGGTGCGCTCGGACAGCAGGTCGAGCACCTCGAAGTCACTGGCGCACAGGCCGTGCGGGTGCAGGGCTCGGTCGAGTTCGCACTGGGTGTGCGCATGCAGCGCCAGGATGTCGCGCCACTGGTCCACGAGCGCCCGCTCGGCCTTGTTCACCGCCGCCATGGCCGCACCGTAGCAAAGAACCCGCTTTGTTGCATCCGAATTAAATGCGCTTGCATTCAATGCATGCGCATGTAAGTCTCTGGGGCATGACCTCTCCGCTCCCCAACACCGCGTCCGAGGGACGCTGGACCCCGCGGCTGTGGGGCACCCTGCTGGTGCTCTGCGCCGCGATGTTCCTGGACGCCCTGGACGTGTCGATGGTCGGCGTCGCCCTGCCGTCCATCGGTTCCGATCTCCATCTGACGACGTCGACGCTGCAGTGGGTCGTCAGCGGCTACATCCTCGGCTACGGCGGCCTGCTCCTGCTCGGCGGACGCACCGCGGACCTGCTCGGCAGGCGCCAGGTGTTCCTGGTGGCCCTGGGCGTCTTCGCGGTGGCCTCACTGCTGGGCGGGCTCGTCGACTCGGGTCCGCTGCTGATCGCCAGCCGCTTCATCAAGGGCCTCAGCGCCGCGTTCACGGCGCCCGCCGGACTGTCCATCATCACCACGACCTTCGCCGAGGGCCCGCTGCGCAACCGCGCCCTGTCGATCTACACCACCTGCGCCGCCACCGGCTTCTCCATGGGCCTGGTGCTCTCGGGTCTGCTCACCGAGGCCAGCTGGCGCCTGACCATGCTGCTGCCCGCGCCGATCGCGCTGATCGCCCTGCTCGCGGGCCTCAAGCTGCTGCCCCGCAGCGAACGGGAGAAGGACCACAACGGCTACGACATCCCCGGCGCCGTCATCGGCACCGCGTCGATGCTGCTGCTCGTCTTCACCGTCGTCGAGGCACCGCAGGCCGGCTGGGCGTCCGCCCGGACGCTGCTGTCCTTCCTCGCCGTCGCCGTGCTCCTGACCGCGTTCGTCGCCGTCGAGCGGCGCTCGGCCGGCCCGCTGATCCGGCTGGGCGTGCTGCGCTCCGGCACCCAGATCCGCGCCCAGCTCGGCGCGATGGCCTTCTTCGGGTCCTACGTCGGCTTCCAGTTCCTGGTCACGCTGTACATGCAGTCGCTGCTGGGCTGGTCGGCGCTGCACACGGCGCTCGCCTTCCTGCCCGCCGGGGCCCTGGTGGCCGTCTCGTCGACGAAGGTGGGCGCGATCGTCGACCGCTTCGGTACCCAGCGGCTCATCGCGGTGGGCTTCGCGTTCATGGTCGTCGGCTACGCACTGTTCCTGCGCGTCGGCCTCGACCCCGTGTACGCGGCCGTCATCCTGCCGAGCATGCTGCTGATCGGTGCGGCCTGCGCACTGGTCTTCCCCTCGCTCAACATCCAGGCCACCAGCGGTGTCGAGGACCACGAGCAGGGCATGGTCTCCGGTCTGCTGAACACCTCGGTCCAGGTGGGCGGCGCCGTCTTCCTGGCCGTGGTGACGGCGGTGGTGACCGCGCACACGCCCGCGCACCCCACGCCGCAGGCCGTGCTCGACAGCTACCGCCCCGGGCTGATCGTGGTCACCGGCATCGCCCTCGCGGGCCTGCTCGTGACCCTCACAGGACTGCGCGCCCGCCGGTCGCAGCACTCCCTGGTGGTCGCCGGGTCCCTGCCGCAGGAGGTCGGGGCCCTTGCGCAGGAGGCGGACGCGGAGCGCGTGGCGGTCCGCGACTAGGGGGTCGCCTCCATGTGCGCCCGGCGGAGCTTCCTTGCTCCGCCGGGCGCACGCCTGTTTGATCGGCGCATGGAGAAGCACGGGGGACGTTCACCTGGCGGCCGGCGACGGCGCACCCAGGCCGAGCGGGACGCGATCACGGTCGAGATCGGTTACGCGCTGGGCACTGCCGTGTTCGCGGCGGCCCTGCTGCTCGGTGCCGTCGTGGGACCGGTCTTCGTGTTCCACCTGGCCGGCGGCGCGCGGCGCGCCCTCCTCGTCTCGGGGGCCGTCGGGGCCGTGGTGCTCTTCGCCGTCCGGGTCGTCAGCGTGCTGGTGCGCCTCGGGCGCGGCGCCGGGGGTCAGCCCAGCCATCCGGGTCGTACCAGCCCCGACTCGTAGGCCAGGACCACCAGTTGAGCCCGGTCACGGGCGCCCAGCTTGACCATGGTGCGGCTGACGTGGGTCTTCGCCGTGAGCGGGCTGACGACCAGCCGTCGGGCGATCTCGTCGTTGGACAGACCGATCCCGACCAGGGCCATCACCTCCCGCTCCCGCTCGGTGAGCGCGGAGAGCGAGGCAACGGCGGCGGGCTGTTTGGAGCGGGCGGCGAACTCGGAGATCAGCCGCCTCGTCACACTCGGCGAGAGCAGGGCGTTGCCCTCGACCACGGCCCGGACGGCTCGCAGCAGTTCCTCGGGCTCGGTGTCCTTGACCAGGAAGCCGGAGGCTCCGGAACGGATCGCCTCGAACACGTACTCGTCGAGTTCGAAGGTGGTGAGCATGACCACCTTCACCGTCTGCAGATCCGGGTCGTCGGTGATCCCGCGGGTCGCCGCGAGCCCGTCGACCCGCGGCATACGGATGTCCATCAACACGACGTCGGGCCGCAGTTCGCGCACCCTGGACAGTGCCTCCTCGCCGTCGGCCGCCTCCCCCGCCACCTCGATGTCGGGCTGGGCGTCCAGCAGCGCCCTGAACCCGGCCCTGACCAGCGACTGGTCGTCGGCGAGCAGTACACGGATCATCGGCCCTCCCGGCGCTCGACGGACTCCTCGGACGACGCCCTCAGCGGCAGCAGGGCGAGCACCCGGAAGCCCCCGTCGTCCCGCGCGCCCGCCTCGATCGTGCCGCCGAGGGCGGCGGCACGCTCCCGCATCCCGGCCAGCCCGTTGCCGCTGCCGCCCGCGTCGGCGCCGGTCGCGGGCCCGTCGTCGTCGATACGGAGGCGGAGCGCCCCCGCCCCGGTCTCGACGTGCACGCGCGCGTGCCGCGATCCCGAGTGCCGTACGACATTGGTGAGCGCCTCCTGCACGATGCGGAAGGCGGCGAGATCGGCAGCGGGGGCGAGCCGGGGCGCCGCGCCCTCGACGGTGACCGCCAGTCCGGCGCTCGCGGCCTGTTCGACCAGCTCCGGCAGCCGGCCGAGCCCGGGCGCGGGCGCGCGGGGCGCGTCACCGGGCGTGCGCAGGGTGTCGAGCACCTGACGCACCTCCCCCAGCGCCTCCTTGCTGGCGGCCTTGATCGTGGTGAGCGCCGTGCGCGCCTGCTCGGGGTCGGCGTCCAGCAGCGCGAGACCGACCCCCGCCTGGACGTTGATCACGGAGATGCTGTGGGCGAGGACGTCGTGGAGTTCACGGGCGATGCGCAGCCGCTCCTCGTCGGCACGCCGACGCGCTGCCTGCGCCCGTTCGGCCCGCTCGCGCGCCCACTGCTCGCGCCGGACCCGCACCAGTTCCGCGACCGCCAGGAACGCCACCACCCAGGCGGTGACGACCAGTTCCTGCCCCCAGGAAGCGGCCGAGTCCCCGGACGGCGGCAGCCAGCGGTACAGCCGGTGCGCCACAAGGACATGTCCGGCCCAGAACACCCCGACGGCCGTCCACGCCGCCGTGCGGCGCCCGGCGACGAGCGCGCCGAAACAGCCGACGGCGACGGTGAGGAACACCGGGCCGTAGGGGTATCCGGCGCCCAGATACACGGTCGCGGCCACGGACGTCACGAACGCGACGGTTACGGGATGCCGCTGCCGCCACAGCAGCGCCCCCGAGGCCACCAGCAGCAGCGCATGGGCGAAGACGTCCAGGGGCGCGCGGCCCTGCTGCCGGTCGAGTGCCGCGGCATGCGTACCGACGATCACCAGGACGGTGAGCAGCAGGGTGGAGCGCCAGGGCAGACGGGAGCCGCGGACCTCGTCGCCCCCACGGTTCCACCACGGCGGTCCGGGCCGCCATGACGGGCCGGGCGGCCGCAACGGCGCGGGCCACCGCCCCGGCCGCGCTGTGCTCTGCTCCTCCATGACGTTCACGCTAGACGCAGCCTGCCACGGGTGGCGTCAGCCGGGTGAGGTGATCAGCCGTACTCCCCGGGGAGTACGGCATGGGCCGGTGAGGGCTGGTTACGGGAAGACGATGCCCACGCCGTGCGCCAGTTGGGCCGCCGCGTGCCGGAAGAACGTCTCCCGGTCCTCCACGACCCTGTTGAACTGCCCGAACAGCTCGAATCCGACCAGCCCGTACAGCTGCGCACAGGAGGCGACCAGGGCCGTGACCACCTCGGGCGGCAGATCGGGGGCCAGGTCGGCGGCCATACGGCGGGCCTCCGGCTCCAGTTCGGCGGGCACCGGGGTTCGGGCCACGCCGCGCTCTCGGTGGGCCCGGCGCACGATGCCGAGCAGCACGACCCATACCCGGGAGGCGGACGGGACGGTCGTCTCGGGCGCGGAGTATCCGGGCACCGGTGTGCCGTAGATCAGGGCGTACTCGTGCGGGTGCGCGAGCGCCCATCCGCGTACGGCCTCGGCCACGGCGACCCAGCGCCGCGCGGGGGCGAGGTCGCCGCCCCGCGCGGCCGCGGCCTCGGCCGCCTCCCCCAGAGCGTCGTAGGCGTCGATGATCAGCTCGGTGAGCAGGTCGTCCCGGCTGGGGAAGTAGCGGTAGAGCGCGGAGGAGACCATGCCCAGCTCCCGGGCGACGGCGCGCAGGGAGAGCCTGGCCGCGCCTTCCTCGGCGAGTTGTCTGCGGGCCGCGTTCTTGATGGCGGCGGTGACCTCGATCCGGGCTCGGGCGCGGGCTCCTTGGGGGGTGCTCATGTCCGCAGTGTGCCATGTTTCCGGAGCAGTGCACACAACCGCGAGCACCGCACTCAAACAAGAGCGCCGCACCAAAATGTGAGCGCCGCTCTTGCGATGGGACACCGCTCTCCCCCACACTGTTCCCACAGCGAGAGCACCGCTCACACTTTCCGCCCCAGGAGGACCGCCCCATGTCCACACACGTCCAGAAGCCCGGCTGGTTCACCGTCAACGTCTTCAACCGCGCCGTGGCCTGGATGACCCGCCGCGGCATCAGCATCTGGGGATCCCGGGTGCTGGCGGTGCGCGGCCGCAAGAGCGGCGAGTGGCGCACCACTCCCGTGAATCTGCTGACGGTGGACGGACAGCAGTACCTGCTCGCTCCCCGCGGCCATGTGCAGTGGACCCACAACATGCGCGCGGCCGGCGGCGGCGAACTCCGCCTGGGCAGGAACGTGGACGTGTTCACGGCCGACGAGGTCGCCGACGACGACAAGGTTCCCCTGCTGCGCGCCTACCTCAAGCGCTGGAAGGCG
This sequence comes from Streptomyces sp. NPDC001222, assembly GCF_042896945.1. Lineage (NCBI taxonomy): Bacteria > Bacillati > Actinomycetota > Actinomycetes > Kitasatosporales > Streptomycetaceae > Streptomyces > Streptomyces sp. NPDC001222. Next base: position 225,931 of record NZ_JBIAXT010000004.1, on the reverse strand, counting down.
GAGGTCGGGGTCTTCTTCAACGGTGTCGGCCCCGACTCCCCGGACCAGGAGCTGCGCCGGATCGCCCCCGACCACCCGGTCTTCCGCGTCACGGTCAGGAACTGACCTCTTCCCCGGCCGGTCGCCGGTCCAGCGCGGTCAGGGCGCGCTGGGCGATCGGACGGTTGCGGATCATCTCCGCCAGGGAGGAGGCCCCCTGCGTGATGTCCTTGAAGGCCTTCCAGGCGGGGCGGAAGCCGGTCAGCGCCGCGTGGAAGAGCCCGGGGCGCCGCTCGAACGCCGCCAGCAGCCGCTTCCCGACGCTCATCTCGACGCCCAGACCGGCCTTGATCGCGAACGCGTAGTTCAGGGCCTGGCGCCGCGTGTCCACGGCGTCGTGCGCCTCGGCGATCCGGACCGCCCACTCGCCGGCGAGCCGCCCCGACCGCAGCGCGAAGGAGATGCCCTCACGTGTCCACGGCTCCAGCAGCCCCGCCGCGTCGCCGCACACCAGCACCCGCCCGCGCGACAGCGGCGAGTCGTCGGCACGGCAGCGCGTCAAGTGCCCGGAGGAGATGTTCGGTTCGAAACCGGCGAGACCGAGCCGGGCGATGAAGTCCTCCAAATACCGCTTCGTGGCGGCGCCTTCACCGCGCCTGGAGATCACGCCGACCGTCAGCGTGTCGCCCTTCGGGAAGACCCAGCCGTAGCTTCCGGGCATCGGGCCCCAGTCGATGAGAACCCGCCCCTTCCAGTCCTCGGCGACGGTCTCCGGCACCGGGATCTCCGCCTCCAGGCCCAGGTCCACCTGGTCGAGCTTCACCCCGACATGGGCCCCTATGCGGCTGGCGCTGCCGTCGGCACCCACCACCGCGCGCGCCAGCACCGTCTCGCCGCCCTGCAGGACGACGGCGACCGTGCGCCGGTCGGGCACCGCCGACCCGTGCTGCTCGACCCGCGAGACGGTCACACCCGTCCGCAGTTCCGCGCCCGCCTTCTGTGCGTGCTCGACGAGTTGCTGGTCGAACTCGGGACGGTTGATCAGCCCGAACAGCATCTGCTTGGAGCGCCGGGTGCGGGTGAAGCGGCCGTTGTTCGAGAAGGTGACCGCATGCACCCGGTCGCGCAGCGGCAACTCGAAGCCGGGCGGCAGCGAGTCGCGCGAGGGGCCGATGATGCCGCCGCCGCAGGTCTTGTAGCGAGGCAGCTCCGCCTTCTCCAGCAGCAGCACGCTGCGTCCCGCGACGGCCGCCGCATAGGCGGCCGAGGCCCCCGCGGGTCCCGCGCCCACCACGACGACGTCCCATACCCGCTGCACGTCGTCCGCCGAAGAGTTCTCGCTGCTCACGATGGTCTACTGCTCCCGATCAAGCCGCCTGCCGCACCTGTCCCCCGCATCCTACGGCGGCATCGTCGCAGGCCGCTGTGGGAGGATCGGCACCGTACGTGCACTGCACACCCGTACGCGCGTACCCCAGCGTGATCACTCGCACACAGAATTACACACCTACACAGAAGTACCCATCGGTGCCACACCGCACCTCAAGGAGCGTTCCCATGTCGTCGAATCCCGTCGCCGAGACCGTCGCCTCGCTGATGCCCAGGGCGAAGGAGGAGCTCACCGAACTGGTGGCCTTCAAATCGGTGGCGGACTTCGGTCAGTTCCCCAAGAGCGAGAGCGAGGGCGCCGCGGGCTGGATCGCCGACGCGCTGCTCGCCGAGGGCTTCCAGGACGTGGCGCTGCTGGACACCCCGGACGGCACACAGTCGGTGTACGGGTATCTGCCCGGCCCCGAGGGCGCGAAGACCGTGCTCCTCTACGCCCACTACGACGTGCAGCCGCCGCTCGACGAAGCCGGCTGGACGACGCCGCCCTTCGAACTGACCGAGCGCGACGGCCGCTGGTACGGACGCGGCGCCGCCGACTGCAAGGGCGGGGTCGTCATGCATCTGCTGGCGCTTCGGGCGCTGCGGGCGAACGGCGGTGTGCCGGTACATGTCAAGGTGATCGCGGAGGGCTCGGAGGAGCAGGGCACGGGCGGCCTGGAGCGGTACGCCGAGCAGCACCCCGACCTGCTGGCCGCCGACGCCATAGTCATCGGCGACGCGGGCAACTTCCGGGTCGGCCTGCCGACCGTCACCACCACGCTGCGCGGGATGACCCTGGTCCGGGTCGGGATCGACACGCTGGAAGGCAATCTGCACTCCGGCCAGTTCGGGGGTGCGGCCCCGGACGCGCTGGCCGCGCTGATCCGCGTCCTGGACTCGCTGCGCTCGGAGGACGGCTCGACGACCGTCGACGGGCTCACAGGCGGGTCCGAGTGGGAGGGCCTGCGGTACGACGAGGAGCGGTTCCGCAAGGACGCCAAGGTGATCGACGGTGTGGAGCTGATCGGCTCCGGTTCCGTCGCCGACCGGCTGTGGGCCCGGCCCGCCGTGACCGTCCTCGGCATCGACTGCCCGCCGGTCGTGGGCGCGACCCCGTCGGTGCAGGCGAGCGCCCGTGCGCTGATCAGCCTGCGGGTGCCGCCGGGGGTGGAGGCGGCGGAGGCGACGAAGCTGCTCCAGGCCCATCTGGAAGCCCACACGCCGTGGGGTGCCCGGGTGCGGACGGAACAGATCGGACAGGGGCAGGCGTTCCGGGCGGACTCCTCGGGACCGGCGTACACCGCGATGTCCGAGGCGATGGCGGTCGCCTACCCGGGCGAGGAGATGCAGTACGCGGGCCAGGGCGGCTCCATCCCGCTCTGCAACACCCTCGCGTCGCTCTATCCGCAGGCCGAGATCCTCCTCATCGGCCTGAGCGAGCCGGAGGCGCAGATCCACGCGCTGGACGAGAGCGTGTCCCCGGAGGAACTGGAGCGTCTGTCGGTCGCCGAGGCCCTGTTCCTGCGCAACTACGCGGCGCTCTGAACCGGTTCTGCCCACGGTGGAGGGCCCCGCCCGCGGGCGGGGCCCTCCACCGTGGTCGTCTCCCTGGACGTCATCGAACTGCTGCCGCGTCTGCATCTGCCGCGCTTCGCGGTCGGTCAGGCGTATCTGTGGTGCGACGACGACGGGTTGACGCTCATCGACGCCGGTCCGAAGGGCGACCTCCTCGACTTCGGCGGCGGCGCCCGGTCGTGCACGCCCCCGGTCACCCGCACGGCAGCATCGTGCTCCATCTCCCGGAGCAGAGAGCGCTGTTCACGTACGACATCGCCTGCTGAAGACGGAGGACGGCTCGTCAGCCGAGCGGGACGCCTGCCTCCAGATAGAGCGTCGCACCGCGTTCGCGAGCCCGCAACGCCCAGCGGAGACGTTCGTAGCGCACCGGCGGCAGCAGATCGGCCGCCTCCGCCTCCGTGACGAACCGCCAGGCGCGCAGCTCGGGTCCGGGCAGCAGGACGCGCTCGGCCTCGGTGCTGTCGAGGCGACCGCCGTCGAAGAGCAGGCGCAGTCCGCCGTAGCCGGGGGGCGCGGGGGACTCCCAGTCGACGACGAGAAGCGGGGGAACCTCCTGGAGCGTGATCCCGGTCTCCTCGGCGACCTCGCGCATGCCGGCGCGGGCAGGTGCCTCGCCGGGCTCGACGACGCCCCCGGGGAACTCCCAGCCGGCCTTGTAGGTGGGGTCGACCAGCAGCACACGGTCCTGCTCGTCGAAGAGGAGCACCCCGGCCGCGAGGGTCTCGGAGGTCGGCTCGGGGGTCTGCACGATGTCGCTGACGGGCGCGTCGCCGGTGCGTACGGCCTCGGCGACCCGCAGGGCGCTCTCGTACGGGGTGAGCGCGCTGGTGTCGACGGGGTGGGCGTCGGCGGCGAGCCAGCCGGCCAGCGCGGCGCGGTAGGGCTCGATGTGGTCGTACGACCACTGGCGGATCCGCATCTCGCCGTCAGGGAGGTCGGGCGGCACCTCCCGGCCGGCTATCCGCTCACGCAGGATCGTTTCGGCCGGGGCGAGCAGGACATGGCACACGGAGATGCGCCGAGCGGCGAGGCCGCCGAAGATCTCGTCGCGGTACTCCTGGCGCAGCAAGGTCATCGGAACCACGAGGACACCGCCGAGTTCGGCGAGCATGGCCGCCGCGGTGTCGATCACGAGCCGTCGCCAGATCGGAAGGTCCTGGAAGTCGCCGACCTCGGCGAGGCGTTTGGGTGGCAGCAGGTGCGTGAGCGCTCCGCCGATGACCTCGGGGTCGAAGAGCGTGCTGTTCGGGATCAGCTCGATCACTTCCCGTGCGGTGGTGGACTTCCCCGCACCGAACGCGCCGTTGATCCAGACGACGATCACAGTTCCCCCTCTTCTGTTGGCCCCCTGTGGCTTGCCCGCTCCACCCTGCCATGGAAACCCGGCGCTGATGAGGGTGTGTCCGGGGCCGATCGCGGGGACGCCGGGGCGGTCAGGGGACCGGGTATGCCGCGGCGCCGGTGCCCCTGTCGTCCAGGGCCACCGGCGCCGCGCTTCGGCTCCCCCTCAGCCGTTCTGCCCCAGGGTGCCGTCCTCGGTGGCGAGGCCGTCCTGGTCGATGGTGTGGTCCACGGTGCTCAAGGTGTCCTTGACGTTCAGATCACCGAGCGAGTCGCGGTCCGCGGCGTGGGACGGGGTGACGGCCGCCACGACGAAGCCGGTGGCGAGGGAGGCGAGGGCGAGCATGCTGCGCTTCTTCATGACCGGTTCAACTGCCGCCACCGGCCTCGGGTCACGGCCCGTCCTCCGCTGACCCGGCCGCTCAGTACAGCGGCGCCCGTTCCAGCAGTTCCGGCCAGCCGCCCAGGGTGCCCTCCGTCCGTGCGTGAAGGTAGTTGCTGCCCCTCATGCTCTCCCGCAGCGAGGCCGGCGTGGCCTCCTCGCGGAACAGCGCGTCGAGCCAGGCCGGTTTGGGCTTGAGCTGAGCCGCTGCCGACACGACGGGCGCGCAGAAGGCGGGTTCGCACAGCATGCGCCGTGTCCAGCGCTCCTGGTCGACCGGCGCGAGCCGGGTGCACAGGTCGCCGAGGAAGACCGCCCAGGGCCGGGCGATGTCGCGCTTCCACTTCACGTTCTCGGGCTGGACCCGGTGCATCGCCTCCACGATCGTCGCCGTCAGACGGGCCGCCTCCACGGGGTCCTCGTGGACGAGCCGCTCCATGAGGAAGCCCAGAGACCGGAAGATCTCGCTCACCGTCCCGCTGCCGAGGTTCGACCGCACGTCGTAGCCGGCGCGCTCGGCCAGGCAGAGCGCGAAGGCGACGATGCCGTCGGCGCGGTGCAGCGCCCCGAGATGGGCATGCGCCTGGGTGAGCAGCATGCGGGCCTTCGACTCATGGCTGATCACCTGCTCGGTGGTCCGGGTCGGCGGCTCGGCGCGTGCCTCCCGGCCGGCCTTCAGCAGCGGCCTGAGGGCGCGCAGCAGCATCGTGGGAGCCGTCGAGTCCCACACCCGGGCGGGGATCGTCACCGTCGCCAGTTCCAGGAGGGCGTTGCGCAGATCCTGCGCCGCCGCCGCTTCCCAGGCCCCGACGATCTCGTCGATCGTCGGGTGGTCGTCGAAGCCGAGTTCGAGATGGACCTTCCAGAGGATGAAGCCGTGTCGGCGGATGTCCGGTCTGCGGTCGTCGACGAGCCGTCGCCGATACTCGATCAGCGCCCCACGGTGCGGGGCCGGGAGCCACTCCCGGACCGGCGGGACGTCGTGCGCGTCGGACCGCACGGCCTTGGCCATGTCCCCCAGCGTCTGGTGGAGCACCTCCGGCTTCGCCGCGGTCCGCGCGTAGACGATCAGTTGGTCGACGAGTTCGGGGTGGCGGGGTACGGCGTACTGCAGCCGGCCCACCATGTTCTCCAGCGCGGCGCGCCCTTGCCGCGTGCCGCGCAGTTTGTCCTGGACCTCACGGTCGCCGACCAGGGCGGTGAGCGCCGTGCGCGCCTCGGCGTGCCCGGCGGTGGCGGCGGAGATGAGGAACGAGCTCAGACCCGTGTTGCTCAGCCACAGCGAGCGGTCCGGGTCGAAGGGACCGGATCCGGCCTCGGGCAGCAGCGTGAGCAGGGCCGCGGCGGGCAGCCGCGCCTCCTGAAGGGCGTTGCGCCACAGCCACCTCTCGTCCTTGCCGCCCTGCGGCGAGTTCTCCTCGCACGGCAGGTCCCGCAGTGCCCGGGCGCAGCGTCGGCGTGCCTCGACGGTCAGCGGGTCGTCGGTCTCGGGTACGGCGTCCGGGTCGTCGTCGGCAGGCTGGGCCGGGTCGGTGGTGGTGCGCGGGTCGCGCCGGAAGCGTGCCGCCCGCCCGACGAGCGATTCGGTCAGGACGCCGTAGCACACGGCCAGTTGGTGCGCCGGTTCCCGGGTGGACAGGACCGTGTCCAGGTATTCGGCGGGATCGACGGCGAGTCCGCCGAGTACGGCAGCCGTGTGCATGCGCAGCGTCGTCCGCAGGGCCAGGACGCTCGTGCGGCGCTCCTGCCCTCGGGCAGCCGTCCGGTCCTGGCCGAGCCCCAGCCGTCTGCGCAGTTCCGGGAGGACCTCCTCGGCTCTCGGCGCACTGTTGAGGAAGAGGCTGCCGAACGCCCGCTCAAAGGGAACGGTGTCCTGTTTGTCCGGCTGAATGTCCGCGAGTTCCTCCATGAAGGCCTTGACGGACTTCCGGACGAGTCGTGGAGGAAGTGTCCAGCGGGCCATCCGCACCAACAGGTCGGTCAGCAGGGCGAGTCTGCCGGTGCCCACGGCCGGCCGCCAGAACTCGGCGGCGAGATCGACGGCGCGCTCCTGGTTGGCCGCCACCACGGCGTCGAGTAGCCGGAAGGCCAGCTTCTCGTTGTGGTGCAGTTCGTTGGCGGGCAACGACCGCAGCCACTCGAAGCAGCCGTGGGTCCGGGTGAACGCCTCGACGGCCACGGCGTCCTGGGTCGCGAGCCGCACCAGGGCCTCGATCACGCCCCGCCTGACCCGCTTGCTGTCCCGCTCCCCCGCCCACAGCAGGGCGAGGTCGTCCAGCGGCCGACTCAGGTCCCGGTGGGTCACGGACGGCAGCAGCCGCAGGAAGCGGTCGATCAGCGGGGTGTCGGCGCGTGTCAGCGCGCCCGGTGCGTTCGCGCGCACCAGCGGGCCGGGCTCCTTGAACTTGGCGTAGACACGCAGTCCCATGCCCAGCAGAGCGGGGTCGTCGGAGGCGAGCCAGCCGGCCAGGGCCGCATCGGCCCGGTCCTTGGAGAAGGTCTCGCCGCCCGCTTCGGGAAGCCGTCCGGCCATCAGCAGGACCTCGCCGGCCACCTCGCCGAAGTAGAGGTCCGCCGGGTCGCGGGCGACTCTCGCCATCAGGTCGTCGACGGCCGAGCTGCCGCACGCGAGCACGCCCCGCGCCGCCGCGTGCTCGAAGAACGTCTGATGGAAGAACCAGAGGTATCCGGTCTGCTCCCGGATGGAGAGCACGCCCCGGGAGCGCAGCGCCTCCACGGCGGCCGGCACATCGGGGCCGTCCCGCATGTCCAGCTCCCGCGTGCGGGCCAACTGGGCCTCGATCTTGTTCTCCAGCACGGCCCGCCGGGCATCGAGCCGGCTGGAGGCGAGGATCAGTCGCGCGGCGGCCCTGGCGTGCGGGGACAGATCGGTCGCGGGCAGCGTGGTCGACGAGGCCCGCCAGGCCCGCTGGTCGGTCACCACCCGGCGTTTCCAGAACCGGTCGTACAGATGAGGCGTGTCCACGTCCTCTTCGGGCATGTCGGGCGCGTACAGCTCGAACAGCAGGCGCAGCGCGAAGGGGTTGGCGCACACCTCCCGGAGTGCGCGGCCCAGCGAGGCGGCGTTCGTGACCCGGTCGACGACCGCTTCGGTCGGCGGGGCCCCGTCCAGTCCGTCGTAGAAGCCACGGGCATAGCTGCGGACCGCCTCGGGCCACTCGTCGGCGTCGTAGGACCCGAGGAGACGGGTCCTCAGGTCCACTCCCGCTTGCGCCGCCGCCGTGGCCAGGCGCTGGGCCTCCACGGGGCGGCAGGTCAGCAGCGCGGGCAGGCTCAGGCGGTCGGCGGTGCGCACCACGTCGACGACGAGGGCACAGGCGTCGTCGCTGTGCATGAGCAGGTCGACGGTGTCGACCAGGAGAACCGTCGAGGGTTCCCGTCGGGCCGCCTGCTCGATCGCGCGGAGCACCACCTCGGGCGCGAGGACGCCCCTGCGCCGGGCCGAGTCGCCCTGCCCCGCTTCGTGGAGACCGGACAGCAGGCTGCTCGCCCGGATGAACAGGGGACATCGTCCCTGCCCGGCGAGGCGACGGTGGATGCTCCAGACGAGGCTCGTCTTGCCGTAGCCGGCCTCACCCACCACCGCAGTGCACCCCGGGCTCTCCAGGGCCGCGACGACGTCCTTCTCGATGGTGCGCGGGACATACAGCCCTTGGGAGAGCCGCAGGTCGTGGCCGAGGGGGTGTACGCCGACGACCTCGGCCTCGGTGGCAGCGGCCTGCGAGGTGTGCCATAACTCCGCCAACTCCGGTGGAGCGCCGTCCTGTCGAGCGCCTGCCGAGGTGTCACGCGGCGGCAGTACCGGCCGGGGTCCGAGTTCGGGCTCGATCTCATAGGGCTGCCCGAGGAGATAGCGGAGGAGTTTCTCGGCGCCCTCAAGAGTGATGGGATCGACCATGAAGGGCGGTACGGAGGCGGGCAGGAGGTAATCGGGCAGGTCGTCCGGCGAACCTCCTGGCAGCACGACGGTGAGGATGTGGCGGTGCCATGTCCGGCGGTTCCGGTACACATAGTCCTGCAGGAGGCCCGTCTCCCAGGCGACCCCTCGGCCGACCCCCGGGGCCTCGGTGCCCTGGGCCCGTCGCTTGTAGGCGGGTGAGGCGATCACGAGGGAGAATTCCCCCTTCCCGGCCTCCCTGAGCATCCAACTGGGCCAGTTCTGCCGCTGCTCGGCGGCCATCTGGTCCAGCTGCGCGTCCACGTGGTTGGCCCGCAGCAGGAAGTACAGCTCCCGCACCTGGTCGGCATGGACACCGCCGTCGTCCTCGTGCGCGTAGGAGATGAACACCCTTGGCGCGTCGGATGGTTCGGTACGCGTCATGGCCAGGCACCCTACCGCTCACGTCCCGCTCCCGGTGCCCCACCATGCGGCGGGCCCCGGCACCGCCTCGGGCACAGCACCCGCTCCCGCACCGCCTCGCGGTCGGCGCCGTCCTCGAGCACCACCCGGTCACCGCGGAGACCGCGACCGCGGCACCGTGGTCCTGCCGTTGCGGCCACGGCCGCTCACACCGCTGCTGACAGCGTTTCGGCCGACCCGGCTGCGCACCCCGGCCAGTGCGTCCAGACAGTCCGGCACCGCTCGCTCGACGGCCGCCGTGCCGAACGAATCCAGGGCCGCGCGTGCCGGTTCCTTCGCCGCTCCGCATGTCAGGCCCCGCGATGAAGTGCCGTCGCACCAGCGGCACACCAGGACCCGAGGGCGGGGGGACCAGGCCGGGCTCGCGTGGAACCCGGTGACCTCGCGACAACCGGCCAGGTGCGCGCCGCGACCCCGCTCCCCTCGGGGCCGGTCAGGTCGCGATGCCCGCCGTCGGCATGCTGTCCCGGCCCCCCAGGGCCGCCGCGGCCGCGCCCACGAGGCCCGCGTCCGTGCCCATCACCGCGGGCGTCACGGTCAGGCCCTGGACGAAGGACAGCGTGGCGTAGTCGGAAAGGGCCCGGCGCAGGGGCGTGAAGAGCACGTCGCCCGCGTTGCCCACTCCCCCGCCGACGACCGCGATGTCGATCTCGACCAGTGTCGCGGTCGCGGCGATCCCCGCCGCCAGCGCCTGCGCGGCCCGCTCGAAGGAGGCCATGGCCACCGGGTCGCCCTGACGTGCGGCGGCGGCCACCGCGGCGGCCGAGGTGTCGCCGTCCGGGCCCGGCTGCCAGCCACCGTCCAGCGCACGGCGGGCGATGTTCGGTCCGCTCGCGATGCGTTCCACACAGCCGCGCGAACCGCAGGGGCACAGATCACCGTCCAGGTCGACGCTGATGTGCCCGACGTGGCCCGCGTTGCCGGTCGGGCCCGGGTGCAGCCGCCCGCCCAGCACGAGACCGCCGCCGACACCCGTCGACACCACCATGCAGAGCGCGTTGTCATGGCCGCGGGCGGCGCCCTGCCAGTGCTCGGCGGCCGTGATCGCCACACCGTCGCCGATCAGCCGGACGGGCAGGCCGCCCGTCGCCGCACGGACCCGCTCGACCAGCGGATAGCCGCGCCAGCCCGGTACGTTGACGGGGCTCACCGTGCCCGCGGAGGCGTCCACGGGGCCCGCACTGCCGATGCCCACGGCACTCGCCCTGCACCAGAGCGGGGAGAGCGCCAGCTCCGCGATGACGTCCGCCACCGCGCCCATCACGGTGTCGCCGTCCTCCTTCGCGGGCGTCGCGCGCTGCGCGCGCACCAGGATCCGGCCATGGCCGTCCACCAGCGCCCCGGCGATCTTGGTGCCGCCGATGTCGAGCGCGGCCACGAGGTCGTTGTGCATCAGTGTCAGATCTCCCAAGGCTTGAGTCGTACCGGAGTCGTGCCGGACCGGACGCACTGCGGCGGTCACCGCGGGATCCGGGCCCCCGGCCGGGTACGGGCAGGAGGCGCCTCTGCAGGAAGGCGCAGGCCGGAGATTGCGGTGGACAGTCTCTCCCGCATCTGACAACGTTGTCCAGGCTCTATGCTCGACGCCACATCCTCATACAACCCCATGGACCGCCGCACCCCCGTGGACGACAGGACAGGACAGCGCATCGTGCCCGAGACCGCCCGCCGAGGAGACCGCGTCTCCGGAACCCGCTACGGCAATCGTCCGACGATGAAGGACGTGGCAGCGCGAGCCGGAGTAGGCCTGAAGACGGTCTCGCGTGTCGTCAACGGCGAACCCGGGGTCACCCCGGACACCGAGCGCCGGGTCCAGGAGGCCATCGAGGCACTGGGATTCCGTCGCAACGACAGCGCGCGGGTCCTGCGCAAGGGACGCACCGCGAGCATCGGCCTGGTCCTGGAGGATCTCGCGGACCCGTTCTACGGCCCGCTCAGCCGCGCGGTCGAGGAGGTCGCCCGGGCCCACGGCGCCCTGCTGATCAACGGGTCGAGCGCGGAGGACCCGGAGCGCGAGCAGGAGTTGGTGCTGGCGTTGTGCGCGCGCCGGGTGGACGGGCTGGTGGTCATCCCGGCCGGTGACGACCACCGCTATCTGGAGCCCGAGCTCAAGGCCGGCGTGGCCACGGTGTTCGTGGACCGCCCGGCCGGCCGGATCGACGCGGACGTGGTGCTGTCCGACAGCTTCGGCGGCGCCCGTGACGGGGTGGCCCATCTCATCGCGCACGGCCACCGGAGGATCGGATTCATCGGTGACATGCCCCGCATCCACACCGCGGCCGAGCGACTGCGCGGCTACCGGGCCGCCATGGAGGACGCGGGGATAGCGGTCGAGCCCTCCTGGATGTCCCTCGGCGTGACCGACCCCGAGCGGGTGCGGCGGGCCGCCGAGGAGATGCTCTCCGGTCCCGTCCCGGTGACCGCGATCTTCGCCGGCAACAACCGGGTGACCGTCACCGTGGTGCGTGTCCTGGCCGAGCACGACCGTCAGGTCGCCCTCGTCGGCTTCGACGACTTCGAGCTCGCGGATCTCCTCAAGCCGGGCGTCACGGTCGTCGCCCAGGACGCCGCCGCCCTCGGGCGCACGGCCGCCGAGCGGCTCTTCCGCCAGCTCGACGGCTCGCTCGTCACTCCGGAGCGCATCGAACTCCCGACCCGTCTGATCACCCGCGGCTCGGGCGAACTGCCGCCCGCGGACTGACGATCGGCGCGCGGGCGGCAGGCAGCGCGCCGTCGGCCCGGCAGGCCTGCGCCCCGACGCGTGCCTACTGGGCCGACGCCGTCAGGCCGCCCCGTCGCGGCCTCGCGAAGCCTTCCAGGTCCGCCCGGGTCAGTCCGGTCGCCCGGGCGACCTCGGCCATCTCGAGCGCGCCGCAGTCCAGGCCGCGCAGCAGATAGCCGCTCAGCGCCTTCGCGGTCGCCGGTTCGTCCATGACATCGCCACCGGTCCGGCCGGCGTAGCGGACCAGGCGCGCCGCGGCCTGCTCGAAGCCCTCGCGGTAGAAGGCGAAGACGGCCGCGTACCGGGTGGGCAGGTGTCCGGGATGCATGTCCCAGCCCTGGTAGTAGGCGCGGGCCAGGGCCCGCCGGGTGAGCCGGTAGTGCAGCCGCCACGCCTCGTGGACCTTCTCGGTCGGGCCGACCGGCAGCACGTTGGTGGAGCCGTCGCAGACACGTACTCCGGTGCCGGCGGCCGCGACCTGCATGACGGCCTTGGCGTGGTCGGCGGCCGGGTGGTCGCTGGACTGGTACGCGGCGGACACGCCGAGACAGGCGCTGTAGTCGAAGGTGCCGTAGTGCAGTCCGGTGGCACGCCCCTCTGCGGCCTGGATCATGCGCGCGACGGTCGCCGTGCCGTCGGCGGCGAGGATGGCCTGGCTGGTCTCGATCTGGATCTCGAACCCGATCCGGCCGGGCTCCGACCCGCGCGCCTTCTCGAACTCCTCCAGCAGCCGCACCAGGGCGGTGACCTGCTCGGGGTAGGTGACCTTGGGCAGGGTGAGCACGAGGCCCCGCGGCAGGCCGCCGGCCTCCATCAGGCCGGTGAGGAAGATGTCGAGTGTGCGGATGCCCCGGTCCCGTACCGGCGCCTCCATGCACTTCATACGGATGCCCATGTACGGGGCCGCCGTACCGTCGCGGAAGGCCTCGGCGATCAGCCGCGCCGCGCGGGCGGCCGCCTGGTCCTCCTCGGGGTCCGGCCGCGATCCGTAGCCGTCCTCGAAGTCGACGCGCAGGTCTTCGACCGGTTCACGCTCCAGCTTCGCGCGGACGCGGTCGTGGACGGGCCCGGCGAGCTCGTCCGGGAGCCCGAGCACGGCGGCCAAGGACGCGGCGTCCGGGGCGTGTTCGTCGAGGGCGGCCAGGGCCGCCGTACCCCAGGAGCGAATGGTGTCGGCGGCGAAGACGTCCCCGGGGACGTAGACCGTGTGGACGGGCTGGCGCGTGCCGGGGTCACCGGGGTAGCGGCGCTCCAACTCGGCGTCGACCGGGGCGAGGGAGGCGCCGATCGCCTCGCTCACGGCACCCCGCAGGGTCGTCGCCACCCGCTCCTGCTGGCCCTGGCCCATCCGGCACCCTCCCGCTTTCCGCTGCACGGAATCAACAATTCGTTGAACGAAGCTATCGGCGGCTGTCGCCATGGGTCAACACCCTCGGAACCCGTGCGGCGGCTCCCGCTCCAGGGCGGACACTCCCCGCCCTCGCCTGTTCACGCCCATCTCATCCGGCTCTGTCACACTACGGGCGCAGGGCTCGTCCGGCACCCGCCACAGAAGGAGCCTCCCGTGCCCCATCTCAGCAGCGTCACGCGCCGTCTGGGCCTCAAGACGGCGGTGGCGGCCGCGGCCGTCCTGCCCGTGTCCGGTGCGGCACTGTCGTCCCAGGGTGCCTCGGTCTCGGACCGGCACGAGCGCCATCTGGAGGTCATGTCGTTCAACCTGCGGTACGCGAGCGACACAGGGCACCACAACTGGGCGGTCCGCCGCCCGGCGATGCGCGCGCTGCTGCGCGGCGAACGGCCGCATGTCATCGGCACCCAGGAGGGCCTGTACCACCAGGTGCGTGACATCGCGGCCGATCTCGGGGCGGAGTACGCGTGGCTCGGCACCGGCCGTGCGGGGGGCAGCCGTGACGAGTTCGTGGCCGTCTTCTACGACACGCGCCGGCTGACACCGGTGGAGTACGACCACTTCTGGCTCTCCGACACGCCCGACGTGATCGGCTCCAACACCTGGGGCGGTTCCTGTATCCGCATGGTCACCTGGGTCCGCTTCCGCGACGCGCAGCCGCCTGGGCGGGAGTTCTACGTCCTCAACACCCACCTGGACAACAAGAGCCAGTACGCACGCGCGCGTGCCGTGTCCCTCATCGCCGATCGCATCGCCGGGCTCGACCGTGCGCTGCCGCTCGTGGTGACGGGCGACTTCAACGTGGCCGCCCACAAGAACCCCGTGTACGACACCCTGCTCGGCGCCGGTCTCGTCGACACCTGGGAGATGGCGGCCGAACGCACCGCGCCCTACGGCACGTTCCACGGCTATCGTCCGCCGAAGCCGTACGGCGATCGCATCGACTGGATCCTGGCCACGCCCGGCGTGACCGCGCACTGGGCCAGTGTCAACACCTTGGCCCCGGACGGGCAATTCCCGAGCGACCACCTGCCGGTGCAGGCGTCGCTGAGTCTTGGATGAACGAGGCCCCCGGGACCGTCGTCGCGGTCTCGGGGGCCTCACAGCCGCGAAGTCGGTCAGCCCTTGCGGGCCTTGACCTCTTCGGTCAGCTGCGGGACGACCTCGAACAGGTCGCCGACCACGCCGTAGTCGACCAGGTCGAAGATCGGGGCCTCGGAGTCCTTGTTGATCGCCACGATCGTCTTCGAGGTCTGCATGCCGGCGCGGTGCTGGATCGCACCGGAGATGCCGGAGGCGATGTACAGCTGCGGCGACACGCTCTTACCGGTCTGGCCCACCTGGTTGGTGTGCGGGTACCAGCCGGCGTCGACGGCGGCACGCGAGGCACCGACGGCCGCACCGAGGGAGTCGGCGAGCGCCTCGATGATCGCGAAGTTCTCCGCGCCGTTGACACCACGGCCACCGGAGACCACGATCGCGGCCTCGGTCAGCTCGGGGCGGCCCGTCGACTCACGCGGCGTACGGCCGGTGACCTTGGTGCCGGTCGCCTTGTCGGAGAACGTCACCGCCAGCTGCTCGACGCTGCCGGCGGCCGGAGCGGCCTCCACGGCGGCCGAGTTCGGCTTGACCGTGAGGACCGGGGTGCCCTTGGAGACACGGGACTTGGTGGTGAAGGAGGCGGCGAACACCGACTGGGTGGCCACCGGGCCCTCGTCGCCGGCCTCCAGGTCGACGGCGTCGGTGATGATGCCGGAGCCGATGCGCAGCGCGAGACGGGCGGCGATCTCCTTGCCCTCCGCGGAGGACGGAACCAGGACGGCGGCCGGGGACACCTGCTCGTAGGCGGCCTGCAGCGCGTCCACCTTCGGCACGACCAGGTAGTCGGCGTACTCGGACGCGTCGTGGGTGAGCACCTTCACCGCACCGTGCTCGGCGAGCGCGGCGGCCGTGTCGGCGGCACCGTTGCCGAGGGCGACGGCGACCGGCTCGCCGATGCGCCGGGCCAGCGTCAGCAGCTCCAGGGTGGGCTTACGGACGGCGCCGTCCACGTGGTCGACGTAGACGAGAACTTCAGCCATGGGAATGGATCTCCTTGCGGATTGCGAAGTCTTCAGGGGCGGTCAGGCTGAGGAGCCTTAGATGAACTTCTGGCTCGCGAGGAACTCAGCGAGCTGCTTGCCGCCCTCGCCCTCGTCCTTGACGATGGTGCCCGCGGTGCGCGCCGGGCGCTCGGCGACGGCCTCGACCGCGGTCCAGGCGTTCTCGAGACCGACCTCGTCGGCCTCGATGTCCAGGTCCGAGAGGTCCCAGGACTCCACCGGCTTCTTCTTGGCCGCCATGATGCCCTTGAAGGACGGGTAGCGCGCCTCGCCCGACTGGTCGGTGACCGACACGACGGCCGGAAGGGACGCCTCCAGCTGCTCCGAGGCGGCGTCGCCGTCGCGGCGGCCCTTCACGGTGCCGTCCTCGACGGACACCTGGGACAGCAGCGTCACCTGCGGCACGCCCAGGCGCTCGGCCAGCAGCGCCGGTACGACTCCCATGGTGCCGTCGGTGGAGGCCATGCCGGAGATCACCAGGTCGTAGCCGGCCTTCTCGATGGCCTTGGCCAGCACCAGCGAGGTGCCGATGGCGTCGGTGCCGTGCAGGTCGTCGTCCTCGACGTGGATCGCCTTGTCGGCACCCATCGACAGGGCCTTGCGCAGCGCGTCCTTGGCGTCCTCCGGACCCACGGTCAGCACGGTGACCTCGGCGTCGTCGGCGTCCTCGGCGATCTGCAGGGCCTGCTCGACGGCGTACTCGTCCAGCTCGGAGAGCAGACCGTCCACGTCGTCCCGGTCGACGGTCAGGTCATCGGCGAAGTGCCGGTCGCCAGTGGCGTCGGGCACGTACTTCACAGTGACAACGATCCTCAAGCTCACGCCGGCTCTCCTACTGCATCGTCATTTCTGGGCTGCCTTCTTGCAGGCAGCATAGGCGCCTGAAGCGGCCGATCCCGGTCGGGGCGACCCCGCGCTCCGAACGAAATATTACTCGCCAGTACACCTACTCCATGCCCGCTAAGCAAGCGCTTTGAACTGTGACCTTGGCAACGCTGCGTAACCGGCGAGTAGGTTCAGTCGCGCAGTCCGTTGAAGCGCCCCTGGTGGTAGAGCAGCGGGCGGCCGGGGCCGGACGGGTCGCCGTGGACGACCTCTGCGACCACCAGGCGGTGGTCGCCGGCGGGCACCCGCGCCACCACACGGCAGACGAGCCAGGCGAGCACGTCGTCCAGCACGGGGACGCCGTGCGGCCCCTCGCGCCAGCCGGTGGGCGCGCCGAAGCGGTCGGCCCCGCTACGGGCGAAGGTGTCGGCCAGGGCCTCCTGATGCTCGCCGAGTATGTGCACACCGACATGGCCGGCCCGGGAGACGGCGGGCCAGCTGGAGGCGCCGAGGCCGATGCCGAACGAGACGAGCGCAGGCTCGGCGGAGACGGAGGTGAGGGAGGTGGCGGTGAAGCCGACCGGACCGTCGTCCCCTCGGGCGGTGATCACGGCGACTCCCGCGGCATGCCGGCGGAAGACCGCGCGCAGCAGGTCCGGGGAAGCGAGCCGGGCGGCGTCGAGGCCGGGCGTTGCCGTCATGATGCTGTCCTTCTGCGAGAGGGGCGTGGAGGAGGAACCGCGGCCGGTCACCGGGCCGGACAGCAGGCACTCGCGGTGCGGGCCAGGTCCACATGGACACGCTCGAAGAGAAGGAGTTGCGGGGGCATACGGTCAGGCTGACGATAGATGGTGCGCACAGTCAAGTGGGTACCGGGATCCGGGAGATGAGTCACCGACTGCCTCACGGTTCACCTCATATGGTGTCAAAATACCCGGCGGCGCTCGCCGGGGGCCTCACACGGCCTCGCCGAGGGCGACGATGACGTCCGCCTTGCGGGGCTGCCCCGTCGCCCGCCGTACGATGCGCCCGTCCGCGTCCAGGACGAGCACGGTCGGCGTCTTGAGGATGCCGAGTGCGCGGACGAGTTCGAGTCGCCGCTCGGCGTCGATCTCCACATGAGCGACCCCGGGCACCATCCCGGCGACCTCTGCGAGGACGCGCCGTGTGGCCCGGCAGGGGGCGCAGAAGGCGCTGGAGAACTGGACCAGCGTCGCCCGCTCACCGAGCCCCTGGCCCAACTCGGCCGCCCCGAGCCGCGTTTCCTCGTCCCGCTCGCGCACGCTCACTCTCCCGCTCCGCCGCCACTGCGGCACATCACCGACGCCCGCCGGGGCAAGCGCGGCCACACGTCACACATCCGGTCATTCTCCGTTGCAGCGTCCATGGGTCCGCGATGATTCCCGCGGGCGGTATCCGCCCGTAGGGCATGTGACCCGACACAAGGAATATGACCAGACGAAAAGCTCACGATGGGTCATACCGCTGACGTGATGAGGATCTCGCCGCACACGGGCACCAGAACTGGCCCCACGTCCGTTCTTGGGGCACGATCTGCGAGACGCCGTAAACCTACGGCTGCGTAACTTCCGCCGGGAGTCCCTTCCCAGGCAGAGAGAAGGGTCCACCCCGTCCATGGCTGAGCTCGTCTACCGCCCCGTCATCGGTCTCGCCCTCACGATGTTCAAGGCATGGGACCTGAAGATCGACTGCAAGGGCTCGGAGAACATCCCGCGCTCGGGCGGTGCGGTGCTGGTGAGCAATCACATCAGCTATCTGGACTTCATCTTCAACGGCCTGGCGGCCCTGCCGCAGAAGCGCCTGGTCCGCTTCATGGCCAAGGAGTCCGTCTTCCGGCACAGGATCTCCGGCCCGCTGATGCGCGCCATGAAGCACATCCCGGTGGACCGCAAGCAGGGCGAGGCCGCCTATGCGCACGCGCTGGACTCGCTGCGGTCGGGCGAGGTCATCGGCGTCTTCCCCGAGGCCACGATCTCCCAGTCGTTCACCCTGAAGAGCTTCAAGTCCGGCGCGGTACGGCTGGCCCAGGAAGCGGGCGTCCCGGTGGTCCCGATGGCGGTCTGGGGCACCCAGCGACTGTGGACCAAGGGCCACCCGCGCAACCTCAAGCGCAGCCACACCCCGGTCACCATCCGGGTCGGCGAGCCGATCGAAGCCCCGCGGGACTCGTACGCGGGCGCGCTCACCCGACAGCTGCGCGGGCGCGTCCAGGAGCTGCTCGAGGCCGCCCAGCGCGCCTACCCCGGGCGGCCGAAGGGGCCCGAGGACGCGTGGTGGATGCCGGCCCACCTCGGCGGCACCGCTCCGACCGTGGAGGAACTGCGCGCCGCCGAGGCGCACTGAGCCGGATCAGACGGGGCGCGCACCGTGACTCGCACCCCGGGGCTCAACGTCTCCAGCACTTCGGCAAGTTCGGCACCGGACCCGGTCTCCTCGCCGCCCGCGCCCCTTCGGCGCCGGGCCCGTTCACGAGCCTCGTCGCCCGCCTCAGAGTGCGGTGGGGAGCGTCTCCCAGAGGGTCGGCCGGTCGGGCGCGGCTCTGAGGACGTCCAGTACGGCCGGATGAGGTTCGGCATACAAGTCCGGGTAATCCAGCTCATCGGACTTCGCGTCGGGGACCCAGGCCAGCCGCTCCCCGTCCAGGGAGAACCGGGCGTCCACCCCCGGCTTGTTCCCGCGGGGATCCTGCCGGTGCCAGGCACCGTGGAACCGGACGGCGACCAGTCCGTGCACGGCATGGCCGCTGCCGTCGTCGTGCAGCAGCCGCTGGTAGCACAGGGCCGTCGGGATGTCCTCCGCGCGCAGGAGCGCGGCCAGGGCGTGCGCCTTGGCATAGCAGACACCGGTGCGCTCCCGGAGAACGTCGGAGGCGCGCCAGGTGACGCGCGGGTCACCGCTGTCGGCGGAGTGCGGGATGGTGTCGCGCACGAACTCATAGGCGGCTTGCGCATAGGCATACGAGTCCACCACCTGCCCGGCCAGACGCGCGGCCGCCGCACGTACCACCGGATGATGATGGTCGATGACGTCGTCCGCGGCCAAATAGGCGGACAGGTCCGGCGTTCGCTGGATCAGCTCCATGGTTTCAGAGCATAGGAATGCGGCCGATCGAAGGTCAATGACTTTTCGATCGGCCGCAAAGTTATGCAGATGGCGACTCGGCGGTCGGCGAAGGTCTAGCCCGCCATCTCCTCCTTCAGCGCAGCCAGGAACCGGTCCACGTCGTCCTCGGTCGTGTCGAAGGCGCACATCCAGCGGACGACGCCGGCGGCCTCGTCCCAGAAGTAGAACCGGAACCGCTGCTGCAGCCGCTCGCTCACCTCGTTCGGGAGCTTGGCGAAGATGCCGTTGGCCTGCACCGGGTAAAGGATCTCCACCCCGTGCACGGACCGCACGCCCTCCGCGAGCCGCTGTGCCATCTCGTTGGCGTGACGGGCGTTGCGCAGCCACAGATCCTTGGCCAGCAAGGCCTCCAGCTGCACCGACACGAAGCGCATCTTCGACGCGAGCTGCATCGACAGCTTGCGCAGGTGCTTCATATGGCTGACGGCGTCCTGGTTGATCACGACGACGGCCTCGCCGAACAGCGCGCCGTTCTTCGTGCCTCCCAGGGAGAGGATGTCGACGCCGACCGCGTTGGTGAACGCCCGCATCGGCATGTTCAGGGAGGCGGCCGCGTTGGCTATCCGAGAGCCGTCCAGGTGCACCTTCATCCCGTGGGCGTGGGCGTGCTCGCAGATCGCGCGGATCTCGTCGGGCGTGTAGAGGGTGCCCAGCTCGGTGCTCTGGGTGATCGAGACGACCTGCGGCATGGCGCGGTGCTCGTCCTCCCAGCCGTACGCCTGCCGGTCGATCAGCTCGGGGGTGAGCTTGCCGTCGGGCGTGGGCACGGTGAGCAGCTTCAGGCCGCCCATGCGCTCGGGGGCGCCGCCCTCGTCGACGTTGATGTGCGCGCTCTCCGCGCAGATCACCGCGCCCCAGCGGTCGGTGACGGCCTGCAGCGCGACGACGTTCGCGCCGGTGCCGTTGAACACCGGGAACGCCTCGGCCGTGGAGCCGAAGTGACTGCGGATGATCTGCTGGAGGTTCTCGGTGTAGACGTCCTCGCCGTATGCGACCTGGTGCCCGCCGTTGGCCACGGCCAGGGCGGCGAGCACCTCCGGGTGGGCCCCGGCGTAGTTGTCGCTGGCGAAACCGCGGACCTCCGGGTCGTGACGGCGGCGCGCGTCGGTCTTGGGAGGGTTCACGGCTTCTCGGTCAGCCACAGGCGTTTTCCGTTCACTTCCGCGGCGGGCTCGCTCCAGACGCCGGCGATGGCCTCGGCCAGGTCCTTGACGTCCGTGAAACCCGCGAACTTCGCGTTGGGGCGCTCCGCGCGCATCGCGTCGTGCACCAACGCCTTCACCACCAGGATCGCAGCTGCCGACGTCGGCCCCTGCTCGCCCCCGGCCTTGCGGAAGTAGTCGGCCATGGCCAGCGTCCAGGCCTCGGCGGCGGCCTTGGCGGCGGCGTAGGCGGCGTTGCCCGCGGTCGGCCTGCTCGCGCCCGATGCACTGATCAGGACGTAGCGGCCGCGGTCGCTGCGCTGCAGCGCCTCGTGGAACGCGAGGGAGGTGTGCTGCACGGTGCGAACGAGCAGCAGTTCGAGGAAGTCCCAGTCGTCGAGACTGGTCTTGGTGAAGGTCTCACTGCCGCGCCAGCCGCCGACCAGGTGCACCAGTCCGTCGACCCGCCCGAAGTCCTTCTCGACATGGGTGGCCCAGTCGCGGGTGGACTGCAGGTCGAGCAGGTCCACCGTGTCCCCGGTGACGGTGGCGCCGCCGAGCGCGTAGCGAGCCGCGTCGACGGCCTCCGCGAGGCGCTCGGGGTCGTTGTCCGAGGCCACGACGGTCGCGCCCGCCTCGGCCAGCCTCAGCAGCGTCGCCCGGCCGGCCGCTCCGCCCGCGCCGGCCACCGCGATCACCGCGCCACTCAGTGGTCCGTTCCCGTTCCGCATGGTCCTCGCCTCCCGAACAGCGTCCGCTGCATCAGCCGTACCCACGGCGCGGGCGCTCACGCGGCGACTCGCTCGGCGGTCTCCGCGGTGATGCCCTTGGTGGAGGCGATCACGTTCTTCAGCTTCTTCTGGAGCGCCTCATAGAACATGCTCAGGGGAAACTCGTCGGGAAGCACGTCGTCCACGAGCTTGCGCGGCGGCTGGCTCAGGTCGAGGGCCTCGGGGCCCTTGGCCCACTTGGAGCCCGGGTGCGGGGCGAGGTAGGTGGAGACCAGCTCGTAGGCGGCGAACCAGTGCACGAGCTTCGGGCGGTCGATGCCGTCCCGGTACAGCGTCTCGATCTCGGCGCACAGCTGGTTGGTGATCTGCGGCGCACGCTGCCAGTCGATGGAGAGCTTGTTGTCGGTCCAGCGCACCACGTCGTGCTTGTGCAGGTAGGCGAAGAGCAGCTGGCCGCCGAGGCCGTCGTAGTTGCGGACGCGCTCACCGGTGACGGGGAAGCGGAACATACGGTCGAAGAGCACCGCGTACTGCACGTCACGGCCCTGCGGGAAGCCGTCGGCATCCAGCTGCACGGCCTCCTTGAAGGCGGTGAGGTCGCAGCGCAGCTCCTCCAGGCCGTACATCCAGAACGGCTGGCGCTGCTTGATCATGAACGGGTCGAACGGCAGGTCACCGTGGCTGTGGGTGCGGTCGTGGACCATGTCCCAGAGGACGAACGCCTGCTGGCAGCGCTCCTGGTCGTGCACCATGGCGGCGATGTCCTCGGGCAGTTCGAGGCCCAGGAGGTCGACGGCCGCCGCGGTGACCCGGCGGAAGCGCGCGGCCTCGCGGTCGCAGAAGATACCGCCCCAGGAGAAACGTTCCGGCGCCTCACGCACGGCGATGGTCTCCGGGAAGAGGACGGCCGAGTTGGTGTCGTAGCCGGCCGTGAAGTCCTCGAAGGTGATGCCGCAGAACAGCGGGTTGTCGTAGCGGGTGGCCTCCAGCTCGGCGAGCCACTCCGGCCACACCATGCGCAGGACGACCGCCTCGAGGTTGCGGTCGGGGTTGCCGTTCTGCGTGTACATCGGGAAGACGACCAGGTGCTGGAGGCCGTCCCGGCGGTCGGCGGCGGGCTGGAAGGCCAGCAGCGAGTCCAGGAAGTCGGGGACCTGGAAGCCCCCGTCGGCCCACCGGCGCAGGTCCTTGACGAGCGCCTCGTGGTAGGCGGCGTCGTGCGGCAGCAGCGGCGCGAGTTCCTCGACGGCCCGCACCACCTCGCTCACGGCCTCCTCGACGGCCGTACGCTCGGGGGCGCCCTCGACGTCGAAGTCGATCGAGCCGTCCTTGGCCTGCCATGGCCGGATCCGCTCCACGGCACCCTTGAGCACGAGCCAGGCCGGGTGGTCCACCACCTTGTCCTGCGGAGGAACCTTCCCCTCCGTACGCGCCTGCACAAGAATTTCCGTCATGACCCATCCTCCACGGAAGAACCTCAAGTAGGGACACCGTATGCGGCGAGTGTTTCTCCCAGCAAGAGGACGATCGGGAAATTATCCTGCCCGCCCCCACCCGAGCCGCTCTTTTTCCTGCCGGGAACCGAAGCGTGCGTGACATCCGCGATACATCGGCGGAGCGCCAAGGGGCCGCGACGGCGCGTGGGCAGCCGTACGTTTTCGGCCACTCCAGGAGGCGGCAGGCGATCGCGGCGACGGTCAACGGCGGTATGACGCGCCCACCCTGGGGTGACACCCGCCCGGCTCTGCCGATCCGGCTTCGCGCCGCGCCATGCGCCCGTTGCCCCGTACAGAAGCGGGTTCAGCTCACACCCGGGCTACTAGGCTGCGCCCTGCCGCGACGGTGCGGGAACGCCTCGCGGCAGCCGAGCCGCCGTCGACGGAAGCGAGTTGAACCTTGAACTTCCTCACCATCGGTCACCGCGGAGTCATGGGTGTCGAACCCGAGAACACCCTCCGCTCGTTTGTCGCCGCGGAGCGTGCGGGCCTCGATCTGATCGAGCTCGATCTGCGTCTGAGCAAGGACGGCGCCCTCGTGATCATGCACGACGCCGAAGTGGACCGGACGACCGACGGCACCGGGCCGATCGCCGAGAAGACCGTCGCCGAGCTGCGCGCGCTCGACGCGGGTCTCGGTGAGCGGGTCCCCGTCTTCGAGGAGGTCCTGGACGCGGTGCGGACACCGCTCCAGGCGGAGATCAAGGACGTGGCCGCGGCGCGGGCACTGGCCGAGGTGATGCACCGCCGGGACCTCGTCGGCCGGGTCGAGGTGTCGTCGTTCCAAGCAGAGGCGATCACCGAGATCGCCCGGCTGGTCCCCGGCGTGCGCACCGCGCTGATCGCCGGCCGCTACGGCACCGACGTGGTGGACGACGCCGTCGCGGCGGGGGCGGGGACGGTCTGCCTCAACATCCGCCGGCTGACCCTGGAGGTCGTCGAGCACGCGCGCAAGGCGGACCTGAGGATCATCGCCTGGGTCGTGAACACCCTGGACCATCTGCGGCTCGTCCGCGCCCTGGAACTGGACGGCGCGACCACGGACTACCCGGAGATCAAGCGCACCGGCCGCTTCACCGCCTGAGGCCGCCGCGGTCGTGCGTACGGCCCCGCTCGGACTGCTTCCTGCATCGCCACACGCCCGGCGCGCACGTCGCGCCGGGCATCGCTCCGGAGCTCAGACCAGCGGCTTGACCAGCAGTTCGAACTGAAGGTCGTCGCGCTGCGGGATGCCGAAGCGCTCGTCGCCGTACGGGAAGGGGGTCATCCGTCCCGTACGGCGGTAGCCGCGCCGCTCGTACCAGGCGATGAGGTCGTCGCGGACGGAGATCACCGTCATGTGCATCTCCGTGACGCCCCAGGTCGCGCGGGCCATGCGCTCCGCCTCGGCGATCACCGTCTTGCCCAGGCCCTCGCCCTGGAGCGTGGGGCTCACCGCGAACATGCCGAAGTAGGCGGCCTCCCCACGGTGTTCGAGCTGGCAGCAGGCGACGACCACGCCGTCGCGCTCGACCGTGAGCAACCGGCTGCCGGGCGACTCGATGACCTGGAGCACGCCCGCCGGGTCGGTCCGCTGCCCCTCCAGGATGTCCGCCTCCGTCGTCCATCCGGCCCGGCTGGCGTCGCCGCGGTAGGCCGACTCGATCAGCGCGACCAGCGCGTCGACGTCACCTTCGGTGGCGTCGCGGAAGATCAGGCCGGTCGTGGCGGTGGCGGCGCGGTCCATGGGCTGTTTCTCCGATCAGTGGCGCGGCGCGGGCATCGTTGAGCGTAACGCTCCCACTAGGCTCCGTTTGCATGGTCCACGTACTGAACAGCCGCGTTCTCCTGCGTCCCACCGACCCCGAGCGTTCCCGGGCGTTCTACGGCGAGAAGCTCGGGCTGGCGGTCTACCGGGAGTTCGGTACGGGCCCGGAACGCGGGGTCGTGTACTTCCTCGGCGGTGGCTTCCTGGAGGTCTCCGGCCGCGGTGAGACAGCGCCCTCCCCCGCGC
The DNA here is from genome assembly GCF_042896945.1 of Streptomyces sp. NPDC001222. Taxonomy (NCBI): domain Bacteria; kingdom Bacillati; phylum Actinomycetota; class Actinomycetes; order Kitasatosporales; family Streptomycetaceae; genus Streptomyces; species Streptomyces sp. NPDC001222. Next base: position 201,339 of record NZ_JBIAXT010000004.1, on the reverse strand, counting down.
TGAAGCTCTGGCTCCAGGTGCAGGACGTCACGGCCGCGCACAAGGAGCTGGCCGGCGCCGGCGTCGAGATCGTGCGGCCCCCGGTCAAGGAGCCGTGGGGACTGATCGAGATGTGGATCGCGGACCCCGACGGCACCCGGATCGTGCTGGTGGAGATCCCGGCCGACCATCCCCTGCGCCACCGTCCCGGCATCTGATGCCGTCGCCGGGGCGGGAGGCATAGCCTGCTGAAGGGGCGCGCGTCACGGGAGGATCCCATGAAGCTCGAGAAACCGGTGACCGGCGGACCGTGCTGGGCCGAGCTGGGGACCAGCGATCTCGCGGCGGCCGAGCGGTTCTACACCGAGCTGTTCGGCTGGCGACCGGAGACGGATCCCCGGCCGGAGGCGGGCGGATACACGGTCGCCCACCTCGGTGACGCCGCGGTCGCGGCCCTCGCCCCGCTGCAGCAGGAGGGGCAGCCGGTCGCCTGGAACGTGGCGTTCTCGGTGGACGACGCCGACGCGGCGGCCGAGGCGGTGCGGGCGGCGGGCGGCACGCTGGTCCTGGGGCCGCTGGACGTCCACGACGCGGGCCGCTTCACGGTGGCCGTCGATCCGGGCGGCGCGGCCTTCCAGATGTGGCAGCCGAGGGCCTTCCCCGGTGCGGGGCTGTTCAACGCGCCGGGCACGCTCGGCTGGGTGGAGCTGCTGACCCGCGTCCCGGACCGGGTCACCGACTTCTACACGACCGTCTTCGGCTGGAGCGTGAACCCCTCCGAGTACTACACGCAATGGGGCGTCGCCGGCGCCGACTTCGGCGGCATGATGACCATGGGCGACCGGTTCCCGCCCGAGGTGCCGTCGCACTGGCTGCCGTACTTCGCGGTCGAGGACGTGGACGCCATGGCGTCCGTCGCCACGGGCGCGGGCGGGAGCATCCTCATGGAACCGACCTCCCTCCCGGGCGGGCGTCGTATCGCCCCCCTGAAAGACCCGGAAGGCGCGGTCTTCGGCATCTACACGGCCGGCGAGGAAGGCCGGGCATGACGCCACCGGGTCAGCCCCCGGGCCGGTCCTCCGGCAGCGTCTCGAGGGTCCACACATGCACGGCGTCGCGGGACGCGGACGGGGTGAACCAGGTGCCGTCGCCCAACGCGGTGGGCGGGCCGGTGACCGGGAACGGGTAGGTGATCTGCACGAGTTCACGCGTCCCGGAGGGGTCGATGAGCCAGTGCCGGCCCTCGCCCCACTCCTCGTCGCCCTCGACGGTCGAGCCGATCATGGTCGTCTCGTCGAGGAAGCCACCCGCCCAGTCCCAGTAGGGCAGCGCCTCGTCGTTGTCGGGCTCGGCGTCGCCGGCGGTCTCGGCGTCCCACTGGGCGTCCTCCAGGACGAGCCCGCGGGTGTCGTGCACGGCGAGTGCGCTCTGGTCGTGGGTCACGGTCATGAGCCGCTCGCCCGAGGGGCTCACGCTCAGCAGGGCGAGATCGCCCTCGAAGTGGTCGACGCTGAGATCTCGTCCGTCCCAGCGGCCCCAGCGCAGGGGCGCCCCGTGCTGCCCTTCCCCGATGCTCAGCCCCATCTGCTGCGGATCGGCCGGATGGGGCAGGTGGAAGCTGCCGGCCGCCGCGGCCTCGGCGTTCGCCCGGGCGAGCACGCGCCCGTCCTCCACGTCCAGGACCAGCCACTCGTCGATCGTGTCCGGGCTCAGCTCGCCTTCGGGCAGCGGACCGCGTATGTGCGCCCAGACGAGCTTCCCGTCGGCCGAGAAACCGGCCGAGCCGCCCTCCGGGTACCGGTGGTCCTCGCGGTCCGCGTACTCGTCGTACGACCGGTGCATCTCCAGGCAGGCGCCGTACCAGCAGCCGTGCCGGACCTCCCAGCGCGTGGCGCCCGACTGCTCCACCGCCCGCACCGCATGGACACCCGCGAAGACCGCCAGGCTTGCGTCCGGCGCGACCGCCCAGGTCCCGCGTCGGCGTGGCCAGGGCGCGGGAAAGCGCACCACGGCGTCGGACGGGGTGAGCGAGGTGTCGTCCAGGGGCTGGGCCACGATCGCGTCGTCGTCCCGCTGGACGAGCATCCGGCGCCCGGGCGGACCGAGCAGGACCGGGATGTCGCTCTGCACCGAGGGCATGGGAGCGGGGACGGTGGCATGGAGCCGGACACGAGCAGGCACGCGAATCTCCCAGGGACGGCGAGGTTCCGCGAACCCTGCGGCACGCCTCGGACAGTGCGGCCGACCGGGCGGGCGGGGCTTGACCTCAAGTGCGCTTGAGGTAGAAGGCTCTGCTCATGACCGCACAGCACGATCACGCAGAGATCACCCTGCTCGTCGACCGGTTCTTCCGGGCGCTGGACGAGCGGACGTTCGCCAGTGGCTGGACCGACGCCTTCCTCACCGAGGACTCCGGCATGGAAACGCCCCTGGGCACCTTCCACGGGGCCGATGCCGTCCGCGCCACCGAGGAGGCGCTCGGCCGCTACGACCGCACGCAGCACCTCGTGTCCGGGGTCGTCGTCGATACGGCCGCCGGGGCCGACCGCGCCGCCGCCTCCTGGAACGCCCTGATGACCCATGTGCACAACGACGCCACACTCCGGGAGTACGGGGCCGGCACCGATCCGCTCTTCACCGTCGGCGGACGCTTCGACGCCGAGCTGCGCCGGACCTCCGGGGGCTGGCGCTTCAGCCACGTGAGGGTCCGGCCGATCTGGACGAGGGGCCGCCCGCCTCTGGGGGTGGGCGGCTAGGCCGCGTTGCGCGGCCCGGTGCGGCCGGGCCGCGCGCGCCACGGTCGGGTCCCGGCGGTGGGCGCTCAGCCGCGCGGTGCGCCGAGTCGTCCCTCCAGCTGGAACAGCAACTCCCCGAGCAGCGACGCGAGCTGCGACTGTTCCTGGCCGTCCAGGCCGGAGAGGACCGCGGTCTCGTAGGTGAGCTGCTCGGGCAGGACGGCGTCGACCAGGTCGCGGCCCGCGTCGGTGAGGCGGACATGGGTGACCCGTCGATCCCGGGTGTCGCCGCGCCGCTCGACCAGTCCCCGTTCGGTGAGCTGCTTGAGGCGCTTGGTGACGGCGGCACCGGAGGAGAACGTCTCGCGGGCGATCTCACCGGGCGTCAGCTCGTGGCCCGTACGCCGCAGTGTGCCGAGGACGTCGAACTCGGGCCGGGTGAGCCCGGCGCGGCGCAGCGGTGCGTCCTCGGCCTGCTGGAGCAGGGCGGCGCAGCGGTTGACCCGCCCGATGATCTCCATGGGGCCGGTGTCGATGTCGGGACGGACGGCCTGCCACTGGCGCACCACGCCGGCGACCGTGTCGTTCACGCGGCCACGCCCACCCGCGGCACCGGCGGCCGCTGCGGCAGGGTCAGGTGCCCCCGCCCCGACGGCCCTTCGTCCGTCCGCGTCCTCGCCGCCCGTGGCCGCCGCCCGCCCGTTCCCTGCCGTCATGCCCGTGCGCCTTCCGCGGTGTGCAGTCCCTGCCGTCGTACCGTCGCGGCGAGCGTACGGTGTCCGGCCTGTTCGGCGCGCAGCACCCGCTCCTCCGGCAGGGCGCGCTGCCACCATTCGCCGGCCGCCGCGTCGGCCACGGCGCGCAGGTCCACCACCGCGGCGGCGAGGCCACGGCGCGCGGTCTCCAGGGCGCCCGGTTCGGGGTGCTCCGCGGCCACCACACCGGCGGCGTGCACCCGGGCCCGCTCCAGGGCGGCGAGGGCGTTCTCGATACGGTCGCCGGCGCGCCGGTTGGTGACGACGACCGCGGCGACGAAGCCGAGGAGCGCTCCGACGAGCGTGTCCAGGACGCGGTCGGCCATCAGTGTGCCGGGCTCCTGGTAGTGGGCGAACTCGGTGATGAGCAGGGCCATCGGAGTCACGCAGACGCTGCCGAGCCAGTAGTTGCGGCCGATCAGCGCCTCGGCGCCGAAGTTGAGGGCGAGGCCGCACAGCACGAGGGACAGCCGGCTCTGGTGGGCGAGCGGTGCGATGGCAGCGAACACCAGGACACCGGCCAGGTTGCCGACGACGCGCTGTACGCCGCGGCTCCAGGTGAGGGTGACATTGGCCTGGTAGATCGAGGCGGCGGTGACCAGCGCCCAGTACGGGCGGCCGACGCCGAACGCGAGCGAGGCGTATCCGGCGAGGGCGCACCCGATCGCGGTGCGCAGGGCGAGGGGACCGAGCGGGCCGAGCCTACGGTGCAGCGGGGGCACCGGGCTGTCGAGCTCGGCCTCGACACCGAGGAGTTCGTCGGCGGCCTCGCCGAGGTCGTCCGGCTGCGGCACCGGCCCGGTGCCGTGCAGGGCCCGGGCCCAGACCCGCAGTTGCTCGGGGTCACTGTCGGCGGGTGCCGCGAGTGCGACCTCGGCCCGGACGACGAGCCGCTCCAGGGCGCGCCGCGGCGCGGAACGGGCCCCGGTGGACAGCAGCGACTGCCAGGCGGTGTGCACCGCGGCCGCCGCACCCGCCCGGGCGGCGTCCGTACGGGTCTCGGTGAACGCGGCGGTCGCGTTCAGCGCGTGGGCGGTGGCCCGGCGCTCGGGTCCATGGGGCCGCAGCAGGCCGGGGACCATGCCGACGATCCAGGACCAGGCGCCCCCTGCGGCGGCGAGGGCCAGATGTCCGGGCACCTGGCCGAGTGTCTGCGGGACGAACAGCGATGCCGAGCTGACGAAAGTGAAGATCACGTTTCCGGGCGGGCCGATCCGGGTCGCGTCGCACAGCACCTTCTGCACGGCCGCGAGCAGGGCCCCGACGGTCACCAGCATCATCGCGTCCGTGGTGAGCGAGGCGGCGAGCAGGGCGACGGCGACGCCGCCGAGCATGCCGAGGACGACCAGGGCGAGGGTGCGGGCGCGGGCGGCGTACGGGCGGCTGTGCCCGTAGAGGGCGCAGAGGGAGCCCGCCATGGTGTAGGCCGCGAGGTCGAGACGGCCGAGGGCGAGCAGGGTCAGGTTCGGCGGGGCGACCGCGGCGACCACGCTCAGCGCGGGCTTGAACCAGATCTCCGACGGCCCGCCGAGACGCAGAAGGCCGGACACGGGAAGCGGGCGCACACGGGAGGCTCTGGGGGTCGCACTGCTCATACCCAGAAGCTTAGCACGTGTTTTACTCGTAAAAGATTCCGGATGACGCACACCCCGATCTGCGCCGTGTCCCCCACGCTCCCCCGGCGTACCCCTGTGCGCTCGCTTGCGCACCGTCGGTGAGGGGCATGCCCCCTGAGTCCGTCTCAGTGTCGAGCGGGAGGTGCGCGGTGCACGGACCGGCTTCGCCCGGCTGGCTGCTCGTCGCGCTGTGCGCGGCGACCGGTGCCTACTGTCTGCTGCGCATGCGCAGCGCCGTCGAGGAGCAGCGCCGGGCGGCGGGAGGCGAGGCGCTGATGGGGTTCGGCATGGCGGTTATGGCGGTGCCCACGGCGGTCGTGGTGCCGCCACGCTGGGTCTGGGTCGCCTACGCCCTCGTCTTCGGCGGGGCTGCCCTGCGGGCCCTGTGGGCGGCCCGGGCGAGCACCCACCATCTGCACCATCTGGTGGGTGCCGGAGCCATGGTCTACATGGCGGCGGCGATGGCGTCCTCGCCCGGACACCACGAGCACGGGGGCATACCGCCCCTGACCGGGGCACTCCTGCTCTACTTCACGGTCTATGTGCTGTGGTCGGGGGTGCGGCTGGTGCCGGTGACCGCGGTGGCCACGGCCGGGGGTGCGCGGCCCGCGGGCTGGGGCGACCGTCCTGAACTCGCACGGGTGTGCCGGCTGTCCATGGCGATCGGAATGCTGGCGATGCTTCTGGCCCTCTGAAGCGCTCCGCATCACTCCGGAGCACCCCGGAGCAGGCGATCGCGCGGGCACACCAGCCCCGTACGAGACGGCACAACGAAACCGTGGTGTACGTCACTTTGGCGCGACAGCACGTATCCCGTGGCGCCGCCCGGCTCATAGGCTTCGGCCCATGATGGTCCCCGCGGCACTGTTGCTGCTCGGCGCCCTGACCGCCGTGCTCGCTCCGCGGCTGCTCGCCCGGGCGGACTGGCCGGACCGGGAACCGGTGGTCGCGCTGTGGGTGTGGCAGTGCGTGGTGGCGGCCGTACTGGTGTGCTGCGCGCTGTCGATGACCCTCAGCGCTGCCGCGGCCTGGGCCGCCGTACGGGGCCATGTGTTCGCCACCGCACCGCACGGCGTCGTGGACGCCTATGCGCTGGGCACCGGAAGCACCTGGGCCGCGACGACCGCCGTGGCGCTCGCGTGCGGCGGGGTGTGGACCGCGGCGATGCTGGTGCGGGAGGTCGTACGAGCACAGTCGCGCCGTCGGCGCAGCCGGGCCGAACTGCTCGTGCGTGCCCCGCAGTTGCCCGGCGAGGAGCCCGGCAGCGACCGGCTGGTGGTGCTGGAGGGGGAGCGCCCGGACGCCTGGTGGCTGCCCGGAGCGCCGCCCCGGCTGGTCATCACCACGGCCGCGTTGCGCCGGCTCAAGGGCAGCCAGCTGGACGCGGTGCTCGCTCATGAGCAGGGCCACGCACGGGCGCGGCACGACTGGCTGCTGCACTCCTCGGCCGCCCTGGCCAACGGTTTCCCGCAGGTGCCGGTCTTCGCCGCGTTCCGCGACGAGATGCACCGGCTGGTCGAGCTCGCGGCCGACGACATGGCGTCGCGCCGCCACGGCCGCCTCACCACCGCGCTCGCGCTGGTGGAACTCAACGAGGACCGGGGCGTGTTCGGGCCCTGCGCCACCCCGCAGTCCCATGTGCCCCAGCGCGTCCACCGTCTTCTCACTCCGCCGGACCGGCTGCCGGCGGCGCACCGGCTCAGGCTCACGGCGACGGCGGCGCTGGTTCCCGTGATTCCGGTGCTGGTGGCGTTCGTACCGGGGCTGCGGGCCCTGGGATAGCCACCGGTCGCACGGGGCCGGGGTGGCCCGCTGTGGCTCATGCCCCGGCACGGCGGCTCCGCGCGCCCTGTCGCGTACTGCGCCGGGTACAGCAGGGCCCGTCGGGCGCCGCGCTCGGGCGAAAAGCGGTCCTTGACCCGTGCGGACCGGTCCCGAAGGATCGGCCCATGACGATCAAAGCTGCGCTCTTCGACTTCTCCGGGACCCTTTTCCGCGTCGAGTCGACCGAGTCATGGCTGCGCGCCACTACGACGGAAGCCGGACTGGCCCTGCCCGAGGCGGAGTTGATCCGCGCGGCCGAGCGGCTGGAGTCGGCGGGCGCGCTGGCCGGCGGCGCCGCTCCCACCGCTCCCCTGCCGGACGACCTGGCCGCGCTGTGGGCGGTGCGGGACCGCAGCGCGGAGGCGCACCGGGCCGCGTACACCGGCCTGTCACGTCAGGTGCCGCTGCCGGACCCGCGGCTCCATGACACCCTCTACGACCGCCATATGACGCCTGCCGCCTGGCACCCCTACCCCGACACGGCCGAGGTGCTCGGCGCACTGCGGGAGCGGGGCGTGGCCGTCGGCGTGGTCAGCAACATCGGCTGGGACCTGCGACCGATCTTCCGCGAGCACGGGGTCGCGCCCTACGTGGACGCATACGTGCTGTCGTACGAACACGGAATCCAGAAGCCGGACACCCGGCTGTTCGCCCTCGCCTGCGACACGCTCGGGGTGGCTCCGCAGCACACGCTGATGGTGGGGGACGACCGCCGCGCCGACGGCGGCGCGGCGGACCTGGGCTGCGCGGTGCACTTCGTCGATCATCGCCCGGTGGCCGAACGCCCGGACGGGCTCCGTCCCGTGCTGGACCTGATCGGCTGAGCCGGCCGTTCGGCCGCGCTCAGCCCTCGTAGTCCTCGACCTGGGACGCCGGGCGGACGCGGGCGTCGTCAGGGTTCTCGCCGAACTCGGCCTTGGCTCGACGCTGGCGCAGCAGGTCCCAGCACTGATCGAGCGCGTGCTCCAGTTCGGTGAGCCGCTCGTGCTCCGTCGCGCTGTCGATCCGCCCGGACTGCAGCGCGTCACGCAGGCCGCGTTCCTCGTCCACCATCGCCGAGATCCGGGTCAGGATCTGCTCTTGGTCCATGTGCGTATGCCTCCTCTGGGACTCGTGCCCACTCTAGGGACCGTTGAGCGCCACTGCGAGACCTGGCCGAGACCGCGACTCGTGAGGAGGGGCGGGGACGGGGTGCGAGTTCTCAGAGCAGGTCCGGCGTGGGCGGGTACGGCCGACGCTCGACACGGAGGCAAGACCGGTGCCTGCCCTGGACCATCCCCCGTGTGATCCAGGGCAGACGCCCCCGGAACGGGCCCGCCGGGCACGGTCCGGATGCGCTGAGTATAGTTGGCTGGCAACCAGTCAACGCAGGAGTCCAGGATGTCCCCGCGCAGCGCCTCGGTCAATGAAGAATTGCGGCGGCGTTCCCGCGAGCGGCTTCTGCAGGCCGCGGTCGAACTGGTCAGCGAGCGCGGCTACGACGCGACGACGCTCGGCGACATCGCGGACCGCGCCGGTTCCGCGCGCGGCCTGGTGTCGTACTACTTCCCCGGCAAACGGCAGCTCCTCCAGTCCGCCGTGCACCGCCTGATGCACCGCACTCTGGAGGAGGCCCTGGAACGCGAGCCCCGCACCGAGGACGGTCGCGAGCGGATGGCGCGGGCCATCGACGCGATCCTGGGGCTGACGGTTCATCATCCCGTACTGATGCGCCAGCACATGGCGGGCATCCTGCAGGCGGAGGGGTTCGTGCAGTGCCCCGAACAGCAACGGCTGGCGGAGCTGCTGCGCACCACGGTCGCCGGACACGGGTCGCCGGACCCCGGCGCCGACTACCCGAGACTGCGGGCCCTGTTGATGGGCGCGGTCTACGCTGCGCTCGTGCCCGGCGCGCCGATGCCGCTGCCGGTGCTGCGGGCCGAGCTGTTCCAACGGTACGGACTCGACTGGCGATTGGGGACACCGCCGGATGCCGAGGGCACGCCCGAGCCGCACGACAAGGACCTGTCCCGGTTCTTCGCGACGGAGAGCCGCGATCCCGAGAGGACCGGCCAGGACAGCTGCCGTCCGGAGGAGACCGGGCAGGACGGCTAGACGAGTGACCCGGCCACACTCCTGCCGCCGCGTACACCCCTGCCCTCGCGGACACCTCCGCCGTCGTGCGGGTCCCGCTCAGCGCCGTGTGTGACGTGGTGTCAGGAAGCCGGCGTCGCGTGCCCCGCCGATCAGCCTGAGCGAGCCGCGACGGCTGCGGCCCGTCGCGGACATCACCGCGAGCACCGGGTCGGCCCCCTGCCCCTGGGCCGCAAGGTACTCCTCGGCGACGAGGCGCATCCCTTCGGCGCCGGACGGCCAGGCGGGACGGTCGCCGGCCACGAGCGCCTCGGCGGACTCGGGTGACAGGGCGGACCCGGGTGACAGGGCGGACCCGGGTGACGAGGCGGCTTGCGCGGCGCACGCCTCCAGCAGGGGTTCCTCGATCCAGTCGGCGAGCGCCGTCAGATCGTCGAGGGACAGTGGCGGCTGCGCCCTGACCTCCTCGATCTCCACGCATCCACCGGCCGCCACCGCGAGCACGTCCACCCGTCCCCCGTCGGGCAGATCGAGCCGGACCGCGTACCACGACGTGACACTCCCGCACTCCTGCACTTCCCAGGCGGGCCACACGGACACCGGCCCGTCCGAAGGGAAGTCGGATCGGAAGTGATCGGAAAAATCCCCAAAGGACGCTTCCAACATATACGCAACGTAAGCGAGCGATCACATACCATGCGAAGAGCCACGCACGGCAGGAACCCGCTCCGCACTCCGTCGGCCCAGTGCCACGGTCGCCCTCCCCTCCCGTCGCGCGCGGTGCAATGCTGGAGCCACCAGCGATCTCCTCAGCGAGGGAGTTCCGCCGTGCTGAATGTCGCCGTCGTCGGCTCCGGGCCGAGCGGGGTCTACACCGCCCAGAGCCTCGTCCAGCAGGACCCGGAGGTACGTGTCGACGTCCTCGACCGGCTGCCCTGCCCGTACGGGCTGGTGCGCTACGGAGTGGCGCCCGACCACGAGAAGATCAAGTCGCTGCAGAACAACCTGCGCACGGTTCTCGAACACGAGCGGATCCGGTTCCTCGGCGGTGTCGAGGTGGGCGAGGGCGGAGTGCCGCCCGCCCGGCTGCGCGAGCTCTACCACGCGGTGGTCTACTGCGTGGGCGCCGCGACCGACCGGCATCTGGGCATCCCGGGCGAGGAGTTGCCCGGCAGCTGGTCGGCGACGGAGTTCGTGTCCTGGTACAGCGCACATCCGGACTCCATGGCCGACGACTTCGTGCTCGGCGCGCGGTCGGCCGTGGTGATCGGCGTCGGGAACGTCGCGGTGGACGTGACCCGGATCCTCGCCCGCGGGGTGACGGAGCTGAGCCCCACAGACATGCCGCAGGCGGCGCTCACGGCGCTGGCCGCCAGCGAGGTCACGGAGATCCACATGGTGGGCCGGCGCGGCCCCTCGCAGGCCCGGTTCACCACCAAGGAGCTGCGCGAGCTGGGCACCCTGCCGGACACCGACGTGATCGTGGACGAGGAGGAGCTGGCGCTCGACCCGGCGTACCTCGACCCGTCCGGGCTGCCGGCCACCCAGCGTCGCAACGTCGAGGTGCTGCGCACATGGGCCGCGACACCGCCGCGCGGGGCTCCCCGCCGGATCCACCTGCGGTTCTTCCTACGACCGGCGGAACTGCTCCCCGCGGAGGGCGCCTCCCCGCTCGAACCCAGCCCGGAGCCCGGGGAAGGCCGCGTGGGCGCGGTGCGCTTCGAACGGACGGTCCCCGACGGGGCCGGCGGCGTCAGGGGCACCGGGCGTCACGAGGACGTGGAGGCCCAGCTCGTACTGCGTTCGGTCGGCTATCGCGGGGTGCCCCTGGAGGGGCTGCCGTTCGACGCGAAGACCGGCACCGTGCCGCACACTTCGGGGCGGGTGCTGCGGGACGGGGCCGCCTCACCGGGCGAGTACGTGGCCGGATGGATCAAGCGGGGTCCGACCGGCGTGATCGGCACCAACCGGCCCTGCGCCAAGGAGACGGTGACCTCCCTGCTGGAGGACGCCTCCGGGCTCAGGGGGCGGGAGGTGCCCGAGGACGCGCTCCCGCTGCTGCGGGCGGACGGACTCGCTCCGGTCGAGTGGCCGGGGTGGCTGGCGATCGAGCGGGCGGAGGCCGAGCTCGGGCTCTCGCTCGGCCGGGCGGTGGTGAAGCTCCCCGACTGGCAGTCCCTCATGGCCGCCGCGCGGTGCGACGCGCCCCTGACCGTCGCGCAACACGCCGCACAGCGGCAACCGCCTCGGGATCAGCAGCCCGTCTGAGCCGCTTGCCGTCTCCGCCGTGACCGCGGTCGCGACCCGCCCGGGCCGCGACCGTGTCCGTCAGCGCTCGCGCAGCCGGGTGAGAGTGGCGTCCAGGCCCGCGCCGCGCGGCCGGTTGTACGGGAACTTGCCCAGCAGGAGGGCCATCCCGCAGGTGTCGGTCACGGCCGAGTAGACGAGCCCGCTCGCGACGCCCGCCGACAGCAGCCGGAGCGCCGGGTGAGCCAGTCGGCCGAGCCCGAGGCCGACCAGCACCAACGAGCCCGCGGCGAACCTCACCTGCCGCTCCATCCCCCACACCTCGCGCGCGCCGGACGCCGGGCGCTGCACCTCGTACCCCGCGGCGGCCCATGCCTTCGTGCCCCCGACAAGGGTGGCCGCGGCGACGCGGTGCCCGGCGAGGATCCCGCACGCGGTTGCGGAGCGGCTGCCGGAGGCACAGACCAGGAGCACATCGCTGCGGGAGGCGGCCTCCCGCAGCGCGGGCAGGGCGTCACGGAGGGCGTCGAGGGGGATGTTGAGCGCCCCGGGGAGATGCCCCGAGGCGTACTCGGCGGGCGTCCGTACGTCGATGACGGTCAGATCGGCCATTCGGGCCCGGGCCGTGGCGATGTCGAGGGCGAGCGGGGCGTACGGAGTGGTGGTCTGCGGGTCGGACATGAATGTCATCCTTGGTTGTCGCTGTTGCCCCGAAGCGGGGTAGATTACCCCCAGGGGTATTTCTGAGGAGGGATCGTGGACCTGGATCTGGCGGGTGCCGAGCTGCGCGCCGTACTGAACCGACTGCGTCGTGCGCAGGGCCAGATCGCCGGTGTGATCCGGATGATCGAGGAGGGCCGCGACTGCGAGGACGTGGTCACCCAGCTCGCCGCCGCCTCCCGCGCCCTCGACCGGGCGGGTTTCGCGATCATCGCGACCGGTCTGCAGCAGTGCCTCACCGACGGCGAGGACGGATCCACGCCGACCGAGGACCGCGAGGCGATGCGGGCCCGTCTGGAGAAGCTCTTCCTGTCGCTGGCGTGACGCGACGAGCGTTCACAGGATCGCGTCGGCCAGCATGAAGACGGCCACCGCGAGCAGCACGACCGCGAAGTACCGCTGCAGCCGGCCGCCGGGGACCCGGGCGGCGAGCCGTTTCCCGTCCCACGCGCCGAGGACCGCCGCCCCGGCGAAGGGCGCGACGACGGACCAGTTCAGACCGGCTGCCGTGCTTGTGCGGGCCGCAAGTGCCGCCAGCGAGTTGATCGTGATGACCAGCAGGCTGGTGCCCACCGCAAGCCGCATCCGCAGTCCGAGGACGTTCACCAGTGCCGGTACGGCGAGTAAGCCGCCGCCGACCCCTAGGAATCCGGTGACCGCGCCGAGCCCCGCGCCTGCCGCGGCGGCGGGCACCGCCCGTGGCTCGCGCTGTTCGTCGGCCGCCTGTCGCGGCCACAGCATGCGCAGTGCGGCGGCCGCCGCTATGGCGGCGAAGGCACCGGCCAGCACGGGTTCGGGCACCCTGGCCGCCAGGACCGCCGTGAGCATCGCGGGCAGAATGCCCGCCGCGGCGAACAGACTTCCCGCGAGCCAGCGGACGTTGCCTTCGCGAGCGTGTGCGACCAGGGCGGTGGCGGAGGTCGCCGCCACGATGAGCAGGCTTCCGGTGGTTGCGGCGACCGGCGTGAAGCCGAGCAGATGGATCAGGGCGGGGACGGCCAGAACGCTCCCACCGCCGCCGAGCGCCCCGAGCGCCAGGCCGATCACGGCACCGGCGGCAAGTGCGAGGACCAGAGTGCTCACGCGGCCGGGCCGCCGTCGCCACGGCTCCGCCGCACGGTGAGTCCGGCCGCCACGGCCGACGGGAAGCCGTCGTCCACGGCGACGACGGAACGGCCCGCGGCGTCGAGCAGGGACGCGGCGATCGCGGCGCGCAGGCCGCCCGCGCAGTGCACCCACACCTCACCCGTGGGGACCTCGTCGAGCCGCCGGTACAGGGTGTGGAGGGAGATGTGCACCGATCCCTCGACGTGTCCGTCGGCGCGTTCGGCGGCGCGGCGGACGTCCAGGACGACCATGCCCCCACCCGTGCCCCCGGTTGCGCGTCGGGCGGCGAGTTCGGCGAAGGTGGCACGCCGAAAGGAGGCCGGGGCCGCGCCGTCCCGTATCCAGGAGGCGGGGCCGCCCACAGCGGCCGCGGCCGGGCGGTCGATGCCCACCCGGGTCAGCTCGCGCTGCGCCGCGGCCAGTTGCTCCGGCGACTCGGCGAGCAGCGTGACGGGCTTGCCCCACGGGACGAGCGAGGCCAGATACGTGGCGAGTTGCCCGCCCGCCTCGAAGTTCAGCGAGCCCGCGACGTGCCCCTCGGCGAAGGCGACCCGGCTGCGCAGGTCCACCACCCACTCCCCCGCGGCCAGGCGTGCGGCGATCTCGTCGGCGTCGGCGACCGCGGGCGGGGTCAGGTCGACCGGTGCGGGGCCCTCGGCGTTGGCGGGGCCCATGTACGCGTAGTACGCGGGTATGTCCGCCAGGCCGGCCAGCAGGTCCGCGACGAAGGCGTCGACGTCGCGCAGCAGGGCCTCGTTGGTCTCCTTCTCCTTGCCGATGGTGGTGGTACTGCCGGTGGCCTGTACGGAGGCGGAGGCACAGAAGCTGCCGAAGCCGTGCGTGGGCAGCACGGGGGTGTCGTCGGTGAGTTCCGTGGCCAGGCGGTGGACGGAGGCGTGCTGGGCGCGGGCGAGCCGCTCGGTCAGCCGCGGCTCCACGAGGTCGGGGCGGCCGACCGCGCCGATGAGCAGCGAGCCGCCGGTGAACACTGCCACGGGCGTGGCCGCTGCGTCCGGGACGTCGGATTCCTCCAGGACGTACGAGGTGTGGTGCGGCGTGTGTCCGGGGGTCGCGAGGGCGCGCAGGGTCAGTCCGGTGTCGATCACCACGGTGTCGCCGTCGTGCACGGCGGTCCGCGCGAACGAGACGCGCGCGGCGGCCGGGACCAGATACGCGGCACCGCTGACGCGAGCCAGTTCGAGACCGCCGGAGACGTAGTCGTTGTGCAGATGCGTCTCGACGACATGCGAGATCCGCACGCCGCGCCGCGCGGCCGCGGCGATCACCTGGTCGACGTCCCTGGGCGGGTCGACGGCCACGGCCGTGTGCGCGCCGCCCGCGAGATAGCTGCGGTTTCCGAGCCCCGACAGCTCGATGGTGTCGATGAAGAACACCGGGCACTCCTTCGCTCGCCTTCGTCGGCCCTCGCCGACCGAATTACCCCCGGGGGTATCTGGAGGCTAACACGATTACCCCGGGGGGTATTTTTGAGGGGTCGAGGGGCCGTGCAGAGCGGGCGGGGGGAGCTTCGATGCGCCGGGGGCTGCTGCGCCTCGTCACTTCGCCGGACGGGCCGATCGGCGGCCGGTACCGGACTGGCTGCGCCCGCCGGGCCGTGCCGGGCGGGGCGCTCAGGGCCGGGTGCGCCGGCGAGACCGTCTCAGGAGCGCGCGGTGCCGGGCGGGCCTGCCTCGAACGATGCCTGGGCGGAACGTCGCGGCCGGGCCGTACCGGCCGCGACGTTCCACCCAGGCATGCTTCCGCGATGGGCCCGCGCTCCCGAGCGACAGGCAACTCGCCGCAGGCGTCGCACTGTTGCAGGACGCAGCCGTCTGTGTCCCGGGGCTGCTCGACCGGGCCCGTTCCGGGGGCGGGCCGGGTCAGCCCGTCTTGCGGCCCCACATCGGGCCGAACCGCGCCCATGCCTCGCCCCACGCGATGACGCCCGCGCTCCCGAGCGACAGGCAAACCGCCGCAGGCGTCGCACTGTTGCAGGACGCAGCCGTCTGTGTCCCGGGGCTGCTCGACCGGGCCCGTTCCGGGGGCGGGCCGGGTCAGCCCGTCTTGCGGCCCCACATCGGGCCGAACCGCGCCCAGGCCTCGTCCCACTGCGCCATGCGGCGCCGTTCCAGGCGTTCACGGACGATGCGCCCGCCCAGGTACGGAACCGCCGCAACGCTCGCGCCGACCAGCACCCCGACCATCGCCGCGCGTATCTGCACCTCGGACAGGGAGGCGGGCCGGGTCACCAGGGAGTCGCCGCCGTCCGTCCACACGGTGACGGTCGTGCCCGTGCGGCTGCCCGGTGCCACGCGCGCCTCGCCCGCGTGGGATCGGCCGTCGGTCCCGGTCCAGCGCACGTCCGCCCAGACACGTCCCGCACCGGACGCGGTCGAGGCCGTCGCCTTCGGCGCGTCCTCGGTGAGCAGGGCCACGACCGGGCGCCACTCGGCCCGCTCCTGGGCCAGGCCGTGCTCCACGGAGTGCGTCGCCGCCACCCCTGTCAGCACTCCCCCGACCACGGACACCACCCACACGGTGAGGACGACCCAGGCCTCCAGCGCATCGCTGCGGCGCCGCAGCGGATTGCTCCGCCACCGCCACCACCACACCCTGGGACCGCGGAACGCCGTCTTCGATGGCAGCCGCCTCATCGAGGCCCTCCTTCTCACGCACGCACGGATACCCCCGAACGCCCTCCCATACGAGAGCCGGGCCGCCGCTGCTCACGTGATGTCCGCCGCGCCCCGGTCCGGCCCCCGGGCGGAACGCTCTCCTCGTTCGGCAACACGGCATACGACCTGCGCGAACAAGGCGAGTCGGGGTGACTGTCAGTGCCTGGGTGCAGACTGGCCCGTGTCTGGAACAACGGCGTTTCGGAGGTGGCCGGCATGACCGAGGTACTGCTCACCGTGGGCACACGCAAGGGACTGTTCATCGCGCGGCGACGGGGCGGCGCATGGGAGTTCGACGACAGTCCGTACTTCAACGCGCAGGCGATCTACTCGGTCGCCATCGACACCCGTGCTGCGACCCCGCGCCTGCTGGCCGGAGGAGACAGCTCGCACTGGGGGCCGTCCGTCTTCCACTCCGACGACCTGGGCCGCACCTGGGCCGAGCCGGCCCGACCCGCCGTCAAGTTCCCCCAGGACACCGGCTCTTCGCTGGAGCGCGTGTGGCAGTTGCACCCGGCGGCAGCGGAGCCGGACGTCGTGTATGCCGGCACGGAGCCGGCCGCGCTGTACCGCTCGGAGGACCGCGGCGAGAGCTTCGAGCTGGTTCGCCCTCTGTGGGAGCACCCGACGCGCGGCCGATGGGTGCCGGGCGGCGGCGGCGAGGGCCTGCACACGGTGGTGACCGACAAGCGGGACCCCAAGGCCGTGACGGTCGCCGTGTCGACGGCGGGGGTGTTCCGGACCCGGGACGGCGGCGTGAGCTGGGAGCCGTCCAACTCGGGTGTGTCCGCGGTCTTCCTGCCCGATCCGAACCCGGAGTTCGGCCAGTGCGTCCACAAGGTCGCACAGGACGCGGCGGTCCCGGACCGGCTGTATCTGCAGAACCACTGGGGGGTCTACAGAAGCGACGACGGCGGCGAGCGCTGGACGGACATCGGCGCCGGGCTGCCCTCCACGTTCGGCTTCGCCGCGGCCTCCCATCCGCATCGCGGCGACACGGCGTACGTCTTCCCGATCAACGCGGACGCCGACCGCGTCCCGGCGGGCCACCGCTGCCGTGTCTTCCGGACGGCGGACGCGGGCAGGAGCTGGGAACCGCTCACGGCCGGCCTGCCCGGCGAGGACCACTACGGCACCGTGCTGCGCGACGCCCTGTGCACGGACGACGGGGACCCCGCGGGCGTGTACTTCGGCAATCGCAACGGCGAGTTGTACGCGTCGGCGGACGACGGGGACAGCTGGCAGCAGCTCGCGTCCCATCTGCCGGACGTGCTGTGCGTACGGGCGGCGGTGATCGCCTGATCCGACACAGGCAGGACTGCGGACCGCGGGCCCGGAGACAGCCGCTCAAAGATCCCCCGAGAGAAAGGACTTGCGCTCGGTCGCATACGCCCGTCCCCTGCCCCGATCGCAACTCTCGCGATCATTCTCGGTCGCCCTCAGGCCACCGGTTGATCGTCGGCGTGCGCCCGGCAGTAGGGTGACGCCCGTGGCACCACGACCGTTGCATGAGATCGTCGAACCCGGCTGGGCGAAGGCCCTGGAACCCGTGGCCGGAAGGATCGCCGAGATGGGCGACTTCCTGCGCGCGGAGATCGGCGCGGGGCGCACCTACCTCCCCGCGGGACCGAACGTCCTACGGGCCTTCCAGCAGCCCTTCGACGACGTCCGCGTCCTGATCGTCGGACAGGATCCGTACCCGACCCCGGGACACGCGGTGGGGCTGTCGTTCTCGGTCGCCCCGGACGTCCGTCCGCTGCCGGGGAGCCTGATCAACATCTTCCGGGAGCTGAACACGGATCTGGACCTGCCCCAGCCGTCAAACGGCGATCTCACACCGTGGACCCAGCAGGGCGTCCTACTGCTCAACAGGGCGCTGACCACAGCCCCGCGCCGTCCCGCGGCACACCGGGGCAAGGGCTGGGAAGAGGTCACCGAGCAGGCGATCCGGGCGCTGGCGACACGCGGAAAGCCGCTGGTGTCCATCCTCTGGGGCCGTGACGCCCGCAATCTGCGGCCCCTGCTCGGCGAGTTGCCCTCGGTCGAGTCGGCGCACCCGTCGCCCATGTCGGCGGACCGCGGCTTCTTCGGCTCGCGCCCGTTCAGCCGCGCCAACGACCTGCTGCTCAGGCAGGGCGCACAGCCGGTGGACTGGCGCCTGCCCTAACGCCTGGGGGCCTCGCCGGCGGCCGTGATCGGGGCCGCTCCGGCCCCTCTTCCGGCCGCCCTGAGTCGCCCTGACCGGCCACCCGTTCCGTATGAAGGAACCGCTCCTCACGCCGCTCCGGGATGAGTTGGCACACCGACTTCCGCGCGCTCGGCAGGTCCCCTCCCAGGGCGACCCGCCGTACGGCGCCGCGCGGACCGTTCGCGCACCGGCGGACGACGTGCTCAAACTGCCGTAGGCCGAACGACCGCTGTACCTCGCGACCGAAAAGGGCGAGTGGTCCCTCTTGCCGGGGGTGGGCCGATGCTCCGGGTGCGTGACGGGTGAGTCACACGGTATCGATCACTTCTCATCCGTACGTAACTCATCAGACAAAACCGGACGGATACCGCTCACCTGCACCCTCCCCGAACAGGGGAGCCCACAAAGTTAGTAGCATGCGGCGCCATGAGCTCCCCCACTGGGCCGGCATCCGGCCTGCCTGTACGAATGCCGCGACCCCGCCAGCCCGGACGGCACCGCCGGCCCGAACCGCTGGCGGCTCCCGAGGGCGCGCCCGCGCTCGTCCTCGCGGTGCCGGGCACGCCCAGCGCCGCCACGCGCAGCCTCGCCGAGGAGGTTGTGAGCATCGCACGTTCCGAGCTGCCCGGTCTCGACGCGCGGATCGGTTACGTGGACGGGGACGAGTCCGAGTTCCCCACACTGCAGTCCGTCCTCAGCCACACCGCCGAGGAGCGCACCGCCCGCTACGAGCAGGCGATCGCGGCCGGCGCGGAGGCCAAGGCCCCCGAGGGCCCCGTCGCCGTCGTGGTGCCCCTGCTGGCCGGTCCGGACAGCGCGCTGCTGCGCCGGGTCCGCCAGGCCGTGATGGACAGCCGTGTCGCGGCCGACCTCACCGATGCCCTCGGCCCGCACCCGCTGCTCGCCGAGGCGCTGCACGTGCGCCTGTCGGAGGCCGGCCTCGCCCGCGCCGACCGCGCCCGTCTGTTCACGGTGGCGACGGCCGCGGACGGCATCATCCTCGCGTCCGTGGGTGGCGACGAGGCCGTGCAGGCGGCCGGGATCACGGGCATGCTGCTGGCCGCACGGCTCGCCGTGCCGGTGATGGCAGCCGCGCTGGACCAGGAGGGCTCGATCGCGGCCGTCGCGGAGCAGCTGCGATCCTCGGGCTCGCAGCAGCTCGCGCTGGCCCCGTACCTGATCGGCCCGGAGCTGGAGACCGGTCTGCTGAACGCGGCCGCCGAGGAGGCGGGCTGCCCCGCCGCCGAGGCCCTGGGCGCGTACCCGGCGATCGGCAAGCTGGCGCTCGCCAAGTACACGACGGCGCTCGGCATCGCCCCGCAGCAGCCGCAGGGCGCGCCGGCCCGCTGAGCCCCGCACGAGAGCACCTGGACGACCAGGGCCCGCTTCCCTCTCGGGAGCGGGCCCCTTTGCCTGACCAGGCCCTCAGGACGGCTGCCGGAGCACACGAGGACGGACCGGGGCGGAGGCGAGGGCGCCTCAGCCGAAGACGACACAGGAGGCCGCCGGAGCCTCCACCGAGCCGCCGCGCCGCGGCAGGCCGGTCTCCTGGTCCAGCGCGAACCAGGTCACGCCCCCGGACCGCTCGTTGGCGACGTAGAGGAAACCCTCCGACAGGGCGATCGCACGCGGCCAGACGCCCCCGCACGGCACCGTAGCCGTCAACCGCAGTCCGTCACCCTCGACCGCCAGCACGGACAGCAGGTCCTGTCCCCGGGTCGCGGTCCACACGAAGCGCCCGTCGGGTGAGGCGACGATCCCCGACGGGTAGGCGTCACCCACGGGCGCCTGAGGCAGCACCGGTGTCTCGGCGACCGGTTCGAGGATCCCGGCTCCGGCGTCCCAGCGGCAGACGGTCACGGTCGGCGTCAGTTCGTTCAGGACGTAGGCGCGGTCGCCGTCCGGGTGGAAGGCCAGATGGCGCGGTCCCGACCCGGCGGGCAGCGGCGTCTCCCGATGCAGCCGCACACTGCCGTCCTGAAGAGCGCAGACGCGGACGGAGTCCGTGCCCAGGTCGACGCTGACGACCCAGCGGCCGCTGGGGTCCGGCTGCACCTGATGGGCATGGGGGCCCTCCTGCCGCTGCGGGTCGGGCCCGGAGCCCCGATGCCGGAGCACCCCGGAGGCGTTCTCCGCCGGGACCCCCTCGGCGCGCAGGGGGACGGCGGTGACGCTGCCGGAGCCGTAGTCGGCGGTCAGGAGGTGACCGTCGTACAGGCTCAGATACGTGGGTCCGGCGCCGACGGGGACCGGCGGACCGGCTGGTTCCAGCCGGTCACCGCCGCAGCGGTGCGCAGCGACCGCGCCGTCGGGCCGCTCGCTGACCGCGTACAGCATGTCCCCCGACACCGCCAGCCAGGACGGGTCGCGCAGCCCCTCGTACGCGCTCAGGACGGTCAGCGCTCCGCTGCCCGGATCGACGGCGGCCGTGAGGATGCCGCGCCCTCCCGCCGTCGTGAACGAGCCGATGTACGCCCGCCGTCCGCCGCCGTCCGCCATGCCGTCCCCTCTCGTCGACGCTGTGCCGGCACGACGGTAGCAGCAGGTCTAGACCAAAGGGCGGGGCCGGGGAAGTCAGGCCCGGGCGGGCGACGAGCCGCTCAGCGGCGCGGCCAGCGCGAGCAGGGCGCGTTCCAGGTCATGGAGGTGACCGAGGGCCTGCTCGGCGCCCGGGTGGTGGCCGGGGACACCCGGATGTGCCGCGAGGACGCGCTCGGGCACCGCGCCGAACAGTGCCTCCACCGCCGCCTCGACCCGTCGGCACGCGGCGGTGAGGCGGGCGTCGTGCGAGGCGTCGGGGTCGGCGGCCACGGCCACCAGGCCGCGCGTCTCCCGGGCGCACACGTCGAGCAGGGCCAGCACCTGCAGGGCCCGCGCCTTGCGGGACCGCAACGGATTCAGCGGGTGCACCAGCGGCGCGAGGGCCCCCCGCACCCGCGCGAGCAGTGCCTCCAGCTCGGCGGCGCGGGACGCGGGGTCCGCCTCCGTGTCGCCCGCGAGCCGGCGCGCCGCCTCGGCGGTGCAGCCGTGCACGGCGTGCACCGCCCGGCGCACCCATCGGTCGGTGACCTCGTGGGTGGTGATCGGCAGGACGAACGCGACAGCGAGCGCGGCACCGAGCGCCCCGACGCCGGTCTCCGCGAGGCGCAGACCGAGCAGACCGGGGTGCAGGACGCCGAGCAGGCCGTACAGCAGGCCGGCCATGACGGTGACGAAGAACATCATCCAGCTGTAGGACAACGCAGCCGTGTAGAAGATCCCGAACACACAGGCGGCGATGAGTACGGCCGTGGGGGCGGGGGTGCCGTGCAGCGGCACGGCGACCAGCAGCCCGACGACGATGCCGGTCACCGTGCCGACGACACGCCGGAAGCCGCGGATCAGCGTCTCGCCGCGCGAGGCTGTGTTCACGAAGATCCACCAAGTGGCGCCGACGGCCCAGTACCAGCGCTCGTGCGACAGCACCTGGCCCGCGGTGATCGCGAAGGCGCAGGCGGCCGTCGCCTGGAAGGCCTGCCGGGTGGCGGGCCGGGCCAGTCCCCGCCCGCCCAGCGGCGCGGGCACGGCGGGCAGCGGCCTACGGCGTTCGACGCACCACAGGCCGAACCGGACCCCCGCCGCGGCGGCCAGCGACAGCGCCACGGCCGCGAACAGTTCCGGCAGCAGATCCGGGACGGCGTGCAGGAACTGCGCGACGAAGAACGTCATGAAGGCGAAGATGCCGAGCGCGTTGCCGCGCGGCCCCCAGCGGCGGGCGTACACACCGGCGAAGACCACCGCGAGCCACGCCGCGTCCCGCATCGCCGGCGCCCCGTGCAGGGCGGTCGCGAGCGTGAGGACGGGCAGTCCCACGACGGGCAGCAGCGCGGTGGTGACCGCCTGGCCCCGCACCGTCGGGTCCGCGACCGTGAACAGCGCCAGGAGCGCGGCGAGCCCGCCGGTGATCGACGCGGTCAGGGACAGTCCGGCCCCCTCGCACACCGCCACGCCCAGACCGATGCCGAGCACCGCACGCAGCGAGACCCGCAGCCTGAACAGCCCCGGATCCGGAGCCATGAACATCTTCTTCACCGTGGGAGACCCGCCCCTGCATGTCTGTGTGCCGCCCGGACATGGGAAATGGCGCCGCGGGCACGGTTTCCGGCTTCGTCACCGGTCCTGCGCTGCGCGGCGCCATTGATACGCATCAGGAAAGCATCAGTAAGGCACTGGCTCAAGCGGCTGCTTGTCCACTGAGCCATTGGTACAGTCACGCACGATCCCGTCCGGCACCAGGGAGGCCAACGGACCATGGCCGTGGACGAACTCGACACTCGCATCCTGCGGCTGCTCATCCAGCAGCCGCGCACCAGCGTGCGGGAGTACGCACGGATCCTGGGCATCGCCCGTGGCACGCTGCAGGCCCGGCTGGACCGCCTGGAGCGCGACGGGGTGATCACCGGCGCGGGCCCCTTCCTGTCCCCCGCCGCGCTCGGCCACCCGGTGCTCGCGTTCGTGCACATCGAGGTCACCCAGGGGCACCTGGACGACGTGGGCGACGCGCTCGCGGCCGTGCCGGAGATCGTCGAGGCGTTCTCGATCACCGGGGGCGGTGATCTGATGACCCGGGTCGTGGCACGGGACAACGCGCACCTGGAGGACGTCATCCAGGTTCTGATCAGCCTGCCGGGGGTCGTACGCACCCGCACGGAGGTGGCACTGCGCGAGCGAGTGCCGCACCGGCTGCTGCCGCTGGTGGAGTCGATCGGCCGCACGGCCGTGAGCTGACTGTCTAGAACTCGATCGGGGAGGGATTCATGGGCTCTGCCGCCGTGCTCGTCGCGAACCGCGGTGAGATCGCCGTCCGGGTGCTGCGCGCCGCCGCCGAACTGGGCCTGCGGACGGTCGCGGTGTATACGGACGGCGACGATCCGCATACCCGGCACGCCGACGACGCCGTGCCGATCGGCGACTACCTGGACGCGCAGGCGCTGGTGGCGGCCGCGCGCTCGGCCGACTGCGGCTTTCTGCACCCGGGCTACGGTTTCCTCAGTGAGGATCCGCAGCTGGCCCGGCTCTGCGCCGCCGGGGACGTCACCTTCGTCGGCCCCGCACCGGACGTCCTCGCGCTCTTCGGCGACAAGGCACGCGCGCGTGCGCTCGCCGCGGACTGCGGCGTGCCCGTGCTGCCGGGCGGCGGCACGACCTTGGCGGAGGCCCGGGAGTTCCTGCGCGGCGGGCCCCTGATGATCAAGGCGGTCGGCGGGGGCGGCGGGCGCGGGATGCGGGTGGTGCACACCGCCGGTGAGCTGGACGAGGCCTGGGAGCGCTGCCGCTCCGAGGCGCGGACCGGGTTCGGACGCGACACGCTGTACGTCGAGCGGCTGCTGGAGGGCGCCCGGCACATCGAGGTGCAGATCGTCGGCGACACGAGCGGCGCCGTCACCCATCTGTGGGAGCGGGACTGCAGCGCGCAGCGCCGCCACCAGAAGCTCATCGAGATCGCACCGGCGCCGGAACTCCCCGATCCCGTGCGCGAGAAGATCCTGGCAGCCGCACTGCGCCTGGCCCGCGCCACTGGCTACACGGGGCTCGGCACCTTCGAATTCCTGGTGCGGGACGAGGAGTTCCACTTCATCGAGGCCAACCCGCGGCTCCAGGTGGAGCACACGGTCACCGAGGAGGTGACGGGCGTCGATCTGGTGACCGTGCAACTGCGCCTCTCGGCGGGCGAGTCGCTCGCGGCACTGGGCCTCGCGGGCCCTCCTCCGCCGCCGCGCGGGTTCGCGGTGCAGGCCCGGGTCAACGCCGAGGTGACCTCGGCCGACGGCACTGTCCGGCCCTCGGCCGGGCGGCTGACCCGCTTCGAGGTGCCGACGGGACCGGGGGTGCGCGTCGACACGGCGCTGCGGACGGGCGCCGATGTGGGCGTGCGCTACGACTCGCTGCTCGCGAAGGTGGTGGCGCACGTTCCGCAGGGCGGCTGGGAGGCGGCCTGTGCCCGGGTGCGACGGGCACTCGGCGAGTTCGCGGTCGAGGGCGTGCGGACGTCGATCCCGCTGCTGCGGGCGGTGCTGGAGCGGCCGGACTTCTGGTGGCACACGGGCTTCGTCGAACAGTGTCTGCCCGAGCTGGTGCCCGGCGAGCCGGCCCAGGCCGACGGCGAGGCGACGGGCGGCACCGTGACCGCACCGCTGAGCGGCACGGTGGCCTCCGTCGACGTCGCACCGGGCGGGACGGTGCGCGCGGGCGGGCAGCTGCTGGTGCTGGAGGCGATGAAGATGGAGCACGTCGTACGCGCTCCGGGCCCGGGAGTCGTACGCGCCCTGCACGCGCGCGTGGGCGAAACCGTCGGCGAGGGCAGCCCCCTGCTGGAACTGGACGTCACGGACGACGGGCCCCATGAGGACGACGGTGCGCCACTCCTGGACCCGGACGCCGTACGGCCCGATCTCGCGGAGGCCGTCCGGCGGCATGCGTTCGGCCTGGACGAGAACCGGCCGGAGGCCGTGGCGCAGCGCCATGCGCTCGGCCGTCGTACGGCGCGCGAGAACATCGCCGACCTGTGCGACGAGGGGTCGTTCACCGAGTTCGGCGCGCTCGCGATCGCCGCGCAGCGGCGCCGGCGTTCGCTGGAGGACCTCATCCGGTCGACGCCCGCGGACGGCATGGTCACCGGCACCGGGCGGGTCGACGGCGCACCGTGCGTGGTGATGTCGTACGACTACACGGTCCTGGCGGGCACCCAGGGACTGCAGAACCACCGCAAGACCGACCGGATGCTCCAGATCGCCGGGGAACGCGGGCTGCCCGTGGTGCTGTTCGCGGAGGGCGGCGGGGGGCGGCCCGGGGACACCGACACCACGGCCGTGGCAGGCCTGGACGTGACCACGTTCCAGCGGATGGGCCCCCTCAGCGGCAGCGTCCCGTTGGTCGGCATCGCCTCGGGGCGCTGCTTCGCGGGCAACGCGGCCCTCCTCGGCTGCTGCGACATCGTGATCGCCACGCCCGACGCCACGATCGGCATGGGCGGACCGGCGATGATCGAGGGCGGTGGGCTCGGTGTTCACCGCCCCGAGGAGGTGGGGCCGCGCGCGGTCCAGGCCGCGGGCGGGGTGGTGGACGTCGAGGCCGCCGACGAGGCGGAGGCGGTCGATGTGGCCCGGCGGTACCTCTCGTACTTCCGGGGACCACAGGAGAGTTGGGAGGCGCCCGACGCCCGGTTGTTGCGGCACGCCGTCCCGGAGAACCGCCGCCGGGTGTACGACGTGCGTACGGTGATCGAGGCGCTCGCGGACACCGGTACGGTGCTGGAGCTACGGCGCGCCTTCGGGGTGGGCGTCCTGACGTGTCTGGTCCGGATCGGGGGCCGCCCGATGGGGTTGATCGCGAACAATCCGGCACACCTCGGCGGGGCCGTCGACCGTGACGCGGCCGACAAGGCCGCCCGCTTCCTCCAGCTCTGTGACGCGTTCGGGCTGCCGGTCGTCTCGCTGTGCGACACACCGGGCTTCATGGTGGGCCCGGACGCCGAACGGACGGCGACGGTACGTCACTTCGCCCGCCTCTTCGTCACCGGCGCGAACCTGCGGGTGCCGCTGGTGAGCCTGGTCCTGCGCAAGGCCTACGGCCTGGGTGCGATGGCGATGATGGGCGGTTCCACCCACGCGCCGCTGGCCACCGCGGCCTGGCCCACGGGCGAGTTCGGCGGCATGGGCCTGGAGGGCGCGGTCCGCCTCGGCTACCGCAGGCAACTGGCCGCCATCGAGGACCCTGAGGAGCGGGCCCGGGTGTTCGAGGCGCGGGTCGCGGAGCTGTACGAGCGCGGCAGGGCCGTCAACGCGGCAGCCGCGCTGGAGATCGACGCGGTGATCGATCCGGCCAGGTCACGGGAGTGGATCCGCGCGGCGCTGGAGGGCTGGGAGGGACCGGAGGACGAACGGGGGCGCGGTTTCGTGGACACGTGGTGAAGCGGGGTGCGGCACCGGCGCCGGGCATCATCGAGCGCCTCGTGGCGCCCGGGCCGGTGTCGCGGGCGCCGGGGTAGGTGTCGTACGTCTACGACCGGCGGCGGGGCTTGCCGCGCCGATTGCCCTGGGATCCGCCGGAACCGCTCCGCGCACTCCTGCCCGCGGTACCCGTGGGCTTGCCCGCCCGCCCCGTCTTCCCCGCCGCCTTTCCGGCAGCAGGCTGGCGCCGGGCGCCCGCCGCGTCGGAGCGTGTCTGCTTCGGCTGCGCGGCGGCCTGCGCCGTGCTGCGCCCCCGCGTGCTGTTCACCGTCCGTCCGCGCACGATCCCGATGAAGTCCTCGACCAGGTCCGTGGTCGCGTCCTCGGGCCAGGACAGGGCGACGCCCGACTGAGGGGCGTCCACGACGGTTCGGTAGGTGAGGTCGCGGCGGTGGTACAGCCGCGCCAGCGACTGCGGGACGACGAGAAGCCCCACCCCCGCCGCCACCAGCTCGATCGCGTCCTCCGTCGTGGCGGGCCGCTCGAACGCGGGCAGCCCCGGCGGCTGCTCCCAGTCCAGGACGTCGTCGAGGGGGTGGAACACGACCTCCTCGGCGAGGTCCGCCAGGGACACCTCTTCCACGGCGGTCACCAGGTGGTCCTTGGGGACGACGACGACCGTCGTCTCGGTGTAGAGGGGGATCGCGCTGAAGAAGGTACGGTCCACCGGCAGCCGCACGAGTGCCGCGTCGGCCTCACGGTCGCGCAGCACCTCAGGGGCCTGGGCCGCCGGCACCTGGAGCAGCGTCAGCGGGACGTCTGGCAGGCGTTCGTTCCAGATCCGCACCCACTTGGCGGGCGTCACCCCGGGGACGTACGCGAGCCGGAAAGAGGGGGGTACTTCCGAGCCTGTCACCCCGCCAGGTTACCGGGCGTGGTCGGCGGGCCCTTACCCGGCGGATAGTCTGGACACCATGAAGTCGCACCAGACCGCCCAGACGATGAAGCCCGCGACCGCGGCGAAGAAGCTGGGTGTGTACCTCCCCGCCACCCCCGCCGAGTTCCAGGAGGGTGTCGTCTCGCGCACCGAGCTGAACGAGCTCCAGGCGAATCCGCCGGAGTGGCTGCGGGAGCTGCGGCTGAACGGACCGCACCCCCGCCCGGTGGTGGCGGCGAAGCTGGGCGTGTCCATCGCGGGTCTCGCGCGTGGCGGGGTCACGGAGGCCCTCACCACCGAGCAGATCGACGCGCTCAAGGAGGACCGGCCCGAGTGGCTGGAGAAGGAACGCGCCACCCAGGCCGAGGTCCGCAAGGAAGCCGCCCGGATCAAGAAGCGGGACGCCGAGCGCGCCGAACAGGACCGCTGACCCGCTCCCCGACATCCGCCCCGGGCCCTGGCAAAGGACAGCGCCCCCGGCCCTTGCCGGTCAGATCGTGCCGAGGCCGGTTTCCCCGCCGCCGGCCCGGGGGGCCTCCCGTATCGGCGGCAGTGGTCCCCTCCGCAGGGCGGAACCTCCACCGCGCCACGCGGTGAGCAGGTACGCGGCGAGGCGGTCCTCGAGGAAGCCGGTGGCCCGGATGCCGAACACGACGTCCGTCTCCAGACCGGGCTCGCTCTCCAGCAGCCCGCCGACCACATCGTGGCGCACGACCTGCTCATGGACCGCGTCCGCCACCACGTGCTCCTCGTAGAAGCGTCTGGCCGCCGCCCCCGCGCCGACCCGGCGCAGGGCCTCGGCCAGTCGGCGCGACCCAGGGGACGAGGTCACTTCCACCGCCGCGAAATGGCCGGTCAGGGCGCCCCTGAGGCTGCGGTGCAGACCGAACAGCGACATCAGGTTGACCGTGGCGAGCAGCTCGGCGGGGGCGGCCTCCAGGTAGTACCCGTAGGCCGTGCTGAGTCTCAGGTCCTCCATCAGGTCCGCGTAGAGTCCCGCGTGGATCTCCTCGGCCCGTCCCGCCCCGAACTCGTCGAACTCCACGGCCGCCATACCCGCCTTGGCCCGGCCGTGCAGGCGGGGGATCACCCACGCGTGTGGATCGGCCTCCTTGAGGTGGTACAGCGACCGCAGCGCCGCGTACTCCCGGAGATGCTCCAGCCGGCCCTGGTTCCTGAGGAAGTGGGAGACGCTCGTGGCGTCGTCTCCGACGGGCTCGACCTGAAGGTCGTCGAGGGCCTGCCGGGACCCGATGCCCGCGACAGGGACGTCGGCCCGCAGAGCGGTCTGGAACCGCCCTTCGAGGGCGCGGCGGAAGGCGAGCAGCGCGGGATCCCATTCACGGTCGTCGTCGACCCCATAGAACCCCTGGTAGTGCAGTTCGTACAGCACATAGAGCGCGAGCTGGAGATCCTCCCCGTAGGGATCGCCGTCCTCCGGCGGGGCGGCAGGAGCACTCCCCTCGCGCAGGGCGGTCGCCACCGCGTGCGAGAGCGGTCCCCTGGCGTGCGGCAGGGGCGGGCTGCACCGGCGTGGTTCGGACCGGGTGATCGTCACTCCTGCGTCTCCCCTCCTGCGGATCCGGGATCGTCTCCCGCGGGTCCGGGATCGTCCGCGAGCCTGCCCCGGCGGCGGTGGCTGGTGTCGCACCAGGGATAGGTACGGCTGCGCCGACAGGTACAGACGGCCACCAGGAACCGCCTGCTCACCGCTCGCCGACCGTCCGGGCCGATGATCTCCACCGGCCCCTCGATCAGCAGCGGACCGTCGCGATCGGCGCGGACACGGCAGACACGTTCCCGCCCGCGCGGCACGGCCTCGCGTTCGCGCGGCACGGCGTCATGTTCGTACGGCACGGATGACCACCAGCTCTTCCACCCTGTCGTCGGCCGTCAGACCGCGCTGCCGCAGCCAGTTCAGCCGGGAGAGCAGTACCCGGCCGTAGGGCACTCTCGTACGGTCCGTGACGGTGGCGCTCAGTCCCGACCCGGTCAGCCGGGCGAGCGTGTCCTCGACCCCGCACAACGCTGACTGCACCATGAGCAGGACACCCTGCGGGCGCAGCAGCGTGGTCGCGGCGTCGCAGATGCGGTCGAGCACCATGCGTCCGTCCCATCCGGCGTCCCAGGCACGCGCGGCGCCCCTGGGAACCGCACGGCAGGGGGACGGGACGTACGGCGGATTGCTGACCACGAGGTCGAAGCTGCGTCCGGGCACGGCCGAGGTGAGGTCACCGCGGCGCACGCTGATGTTCTGCCGGCTGAGCAACGCGTTCACCCGGGTCACGAACACCGCCCGCCAGGAGATGTCGACCGCGGTGACCTGCGCGCCGAGCCGTGCGGCCGTCAGCGCCAGGGCACCGGTACCGGTGCCCAGGTCCAGGACCTCCGCCCCCGGGGCGAACCGCTCCCGGCACAGGGCCCGGGTGAGCAGCCGGGTGTCGTCCTGGGGCTCGTACACACCCGGCGGGACCCAAGCGGGAGACCGCGGGGTCGGGCAGCGGGCTTCGACGGTCATCGGCTCCTCCATGTCTCCCTGGACGACACGCAGCCCCGAGTCCCCAGCTGTGTCTGATCGACACGTGCGTGTCCGATCGGCACAGGGCGCCGGAGGAGCATCCGGTCACCGGCGGGTTCAGCCTCCGGTGGCGAAGCCGGGGAAGAGGGTCATACCGCCGTCGACATAGAGGGTGGCGCCGACGACGTAGTCGAGCAGGTCGGAGGCCAGCACGCCGACCGCCCGCGCGATGTCCTCCGGCACGCCCACCCTGCCGTACGGGATCAGCTCCAGCAGGCTCGTCTCGGCCTGGGGGGTGTCCCAGGCGCTGCGGTTGATGGGGGTGCGGATCGCTCCGGGCGCGACTCCGTTGACCCGGATCCGCTGCGGTGCCAGCTCCTGGGCCATGGTCTCCATCAGCATCTGGACGCCGCCCTTGGAGGCCGCGTAGTTCACATGACCGGCCCAGGGGATCACCTGGTGCACCGAGCTCATGCAGATGATCTTCCCGGCGGACGACGACACCTCGGGGACCACACCCCTGCGCAGGAACTCCTTGGTCACCTCCCGCGCGCACAGGAACTGCCCGGTGAGATTGACGTCCAGGACCTTCTGCCACTGTGCGAGGGTCATGTCCGTGAGGCGGGCGTCCCGCTGCAGACCGGCGTTGGCGACCAGGATGTCGACCGTGCCCAGCTCCTCCACCATGCGGGACACCATGCCGACGACCTGGTCCTCCTGGGAGACGTCCGCCCGGTGGGCGTAGGCGCGCACCCCGAAGGCCTCGATCTCCCGCACCACCTGATCCGCGGAGTCGGCGTCGGAGACGTAGTTGACGACGACGTCGGCGCCCATCCGGCCCAGACCGACGGCGGTGGCCTTGCCGATCCCGGAGTTGGCGCCGGTGACCAGCGCCTTCTGCCCCTTCAGAAGCGGAATGCTGCCGGTCCTCTGAGCCTCGTCCACGCTGGTGCCCACGCTCGCCTCCAGTCGGTACCGCCCCGGAACGCGGCCGGGACCGCCTCTGTTCTCCGGCCGGTCACCCCTGACCGCACCACTCGACCACCCATGACCACACCACCTCGGGCGGCCCTCAGCGCGCCGCGAAACCCGACTCGGGCGCGCCTTCACTCCTTCGGCGTCCGCTGCTTCGAGGTCTCCGCGTCAGCGGTCACTCCTCGGGCGTTGCGGAAGGAGGCCGTGCGACAGGGCGGTGCGGCGGGTCACCGTCCGGGCTCGCGACCGCCCGTACTCGCCGCGCGCACCCTCGCCTCATGAGCCACATTGGGACCATGGATCGCTATCCGCCGATCGCCGATCACGGACTGGTGGGTGATCTGCAGACCGCCGCCCTGGTCTCCGCTCAGGGTGTCGTGGGCTGGTTCGCCGCGCCGCGTTTCGACTCGCCCAGTGTCTTCGCGTCCCTGCTCGGCCACGACCGCGGAGGCTACTTCCGGCTGGCACCGGTGGGCGGGGACGGCGGAACCTGGCGGCAGCTCCACTACCCGGACAGCGCCGTGCTGGTGACCCGGTTCATGTCGGCCGACGGCGTGGGCGAAGTGATCGACTGCATGCCCCTCGACCGTTCCCACCGGGCCACCGACCGCCGCACCCTGGTGCGGGCCGTACGGACCGTGCGCGGCACGGTCCGCTTCGCCGAGGAGATCGGCCCCGGCGGCGAGCAGTTGGGCAACTTCCCCCAGGCCTTCACCCATCTCTCGCTCATCATGGCCGCCTCGTCGCTCGACGACGGCCTCGACGAGGTCGCCGACCGGTCCTGTCTCCAGCCGGACGACGAGAAAGCACCGCCATGGCGCATCACCGCGGTATGACCGATCCCCTCACGCTCGGCCTGGACGACTTCGAGGCGCTGTACCGGCGCCTGCGCGGCGCGGCCGGCGCCGGTCCCACCCCCCGAGGGGCACTGGACCGGATCACGCCGGAGCTGATTCGGCGCGCGGCGGGCGAAGTCCGCACCGGACGCGCCGTGTCGATGGCCGCACCGGTGGAGACGCGGCAGGAGCCCGACTGCCCCGATCCGGCCCGGCACTGGCTGACCGCCCCGGCCCCGCCCGAATCGCCCGCCGACGGACTGCACTTCGCCATGGACCGGCTGGCGATGAACATGCACAGCAACGCCGACAGCCATCTCGACGCGCTGTGCCATGTCATCTGGGAAGGAACCCTCTACGGCGACACACCGCCGAGCACCCTCACGCCGTCCGGAGCCACCGCGCTCTCCGTCGACCTGGCACGCGACGGCATCGTCGGACGCGGAGTCCTGCTGGACGTCCCCGGGCTGCACGCGGTGCCGTGGCTCGAACCCGGCGCCCAGGTGACCACCGAGGACCTCGTGGCCGCGGAGGCCGCGCAGAACGTCCGGGTGGAGCCGGGAGACCTGCTGTTCGTGCGGGTGGGTCACCGCCGGCGGCGCAGGGCCATGGGTCCCTGGGACGTCGCGCGCGAGCGGGCCGGTCTCCACCCCACCGCGATGGAGTTCCTCGCCGAGCGGCAGGTCGCGGCCCTGGGCTGCGACAGCAACAGCGACGCCGCGCCCAGTGCGATCCCCGAGGTGGCCTTCCCGATCCATGTGCTCGCCGTGCACGCCATGGGCATCCACCTGCTGGACTATCTGCAGTTCGAGGACCTCACGCCGCTCTGCGCCGAACGGGGGCGCTGGTCCTTCCTGTGCGTCGTCGCCCCGCTCCGGGTCCCCGGGGCCACCGGATCCCCCGTCAATCCGATCGCCGTCCTGTAAGGGGGAGCCGGAACATGTCCGACGACCGGCACTACGACGTCATCGTCATCGGATCCGGCGCGGGCGGCGGCACTCTCGCCCACCGGCTGGCCCCCACCGGCGCGCGCGTCCTCATCCTGGAACGCGGGGACTACCTGCCGCGGGAACGCGACAACTGGGACTCCTCCGCCGTCTTCGTCAGGGCCAAGTACCGGGCACCCGAGGTCTGGTACGACCGGCACGGCAACGCCTTCCCACCGGAGGTCAACTACTACGTCGGCGGGAACACCAAGTTCTACGGCGCGGCTCTGTTCCGCCTGCGTCCCGAGGACTTCGGCGAACTGCGCCACCACGACGGCATCTCCCCCGCCTGGCCGCTGGACTACACGGACTTCGAGCCGTACTACACCCAGGCCGAGCACCTCTACCGGGTGCACGGCCGCCACGGGGAGGACCCCTCCGAGGGGCCGGTGAGCGCCCCGTACGCCCATCCGCCGGTCCGGCACGAGCCCCGGATCCAGCGGCTCAGCGACGATCTGGAGAAGCAGGGGCTGCACCCGTTCCACCTTCCCATGGGGGTCGATCGCTCGGCGGCATCCAGATGCTCGGCAAGTCGGACGCCGAGCAGATCCGCGCCGAGGCTCCGCACTGGGCCGCTCTCGCCGCGCCGGACCTGCCCTTCGAGACGCTGGCCCACCATGCCGTCGACTTCTGGCTCTGTGGAGAGGACCTGCCCCGGCCCGACAACCGGGTCACCCTGGACCACGAGGGCGGTATCCACCTGGCCCTGGACGAGCGGAACAACATCGCCGGAGTCGCGCGGCTTCGGCACAGGCTGCAGGGGATGCTCAGCAGTCTGGGCATGCACCGGAACCATCTGCTGCCCCACAGCCTCTATCTGCACAAGGGCATGCCCATCGGCGCCACCGCCCATCAGGCCGGCACGGTCCGCTTCGGCGACGATCCGCGCAGTTCGGCCCTGGACATCCACTGCAAGGCCCACGACCTCGACAACCTCTATGTCGTGGACACGAGCTTCTTCCCCAGCATCGGAGCCGTGAATCCCTCCCTGACCGCCATCGCCAACGCGCTGCGCGTCGGCGACCACGTCGCCGAACGCCTCGGTGCGCGTCCGGCACGCCCTGCCACACGGGCAGCACCCTGAGCACATGGACGATCGGCCTGACGCACAATCAACTTCCGGTACGTGGGCGACCCGGGTCGAAAAACCCGAATGCACCGCCTCGCACGACCATGGAATCATGCGGCGGTGATCCACCGTCTCGAACCGCTGGTCGTCCGGCACACCCACCGCCTGCCCTCCCCCACGGGGCCCTCGGGAAAGGGCGACGTCGCAGCGCGGCAGTTCGACGCCGCGCTGATGTCCGTGGGCTTCAAACTCTCGGCGGACCTGCTGGAGCATCTGTCGGCGCTGTCCGAGGGCACGGTCGTCGACGCCGCCGTACGCACCCTGGCCACCGTCCGGGAGATGGTCGGGGACCATGTACGCCACAACGTCTACTTCATCGACTTCCCGGCCAACGTGCCCGACACCTTCGACTTCTGGATGGGCTGCATCGCCGGGGCGCTCGACGACTACACCACGCGCGAGCGCACACAGGCCCAGCTGGAGAGCGGTGTGCTGGACCTGCTCACCCTTCCGTCCTACGGCAACTACCGTCACACCTATGCCGAGATGCTCGCCGCCCATGACGAGCTCATCGCCGCGGCGGGCGACCGTATGACGGTGCTGCGGCGGGGCGGCGGCCTGGCGGACGAGGTCACCGCCTTGTATCTGGCGCTGGCCGGCAGCCCCACCCCGCTCGGCGACGACGAGCTGGAGGACCTGCGCGTGCTCGCCGGGCACTGCGCCGAGGGTCCCCAGCCGGAGGCGATACCGGTCCGGGAGATCCGCGCCGTCGTCAACCGGGCACGTCTCCAGGCGGGCGCGGACCTCCTGCTCGACACCGTCACCGATGTGCTCCGGCTGGCCTGTGCGCTCTCGGACGGCGATGTGACCCTGCGGGAACCGAGCCGGTTCCGCACACTGCCCCGCCCGGTCCGTCGCACGCTGCTCGCCGGACTCGACGCCGTCGTCGCCGCCGCCCCGGCCAAGCTCGCCGATGTGGCGGCGCACCGCGAGGCGTGGAAGCGCCTCGGCGAACGCCTCCACCCGCACGAGTACCCGGACCGGCCGCATGCCGCCGAGGTGTTCGCCGTCGCCCGGGGTGACAGGACCGTGCGGTCCTTCGACAGCCGGGTCGAGGAGCTGCTCGCCCGGTACGACGTCATCGCGGCGACGGAGTTGCTCAAGTCCGCGCCGGGCAAGCTGTTCCGCGCCGTGGACCGCCTGCTGCGCACGGCCGGCACCCAGGCCGAGCGCGACGCGGTCGTGGCCGCCGCCGAGGAGGTCGCTCCCCTGGTCTCCGGCCGCGTGGTGCTGTCGGTCCGTGAGCACCTCCACAACCGCGCCGCGCAGACCGGCAAGCGGCGCGTCTTCGTCAATCGTCTCGGCCGTGCCCGGGTCGTCCCCGACACCCGGTCGGCGGTGCGGGCCCCGGAATGCACTCGTCTGATCGCCGCTCTCGACGCCGAGACACGCCGGCGCCTCCCGGCCACCGGCCACCTCCTGGTCGACCCCGACGTCCTGGACGTCGCACTCCCGCTCAGCGGCCGGGCGACCACGTCCGGCCTCGGCGTGCTGCCCCGGGGTTCCGTGTCTCCCGTCGACGGCGAACTGCTGCGCTTCTTCGTCTACTGGAAGCAGACGGCACACCGCACCGACTACGACCTGTCGGCACTGACCCTGAACTCCGACTACTCGACCCGGTCCTGGCTGTCCTACACGCACCTCGCCGCCGTCGACGGCGAGCACTCGGGCGACGTCACCGACGCCCCCGACGGCGCCTCGGAGTTCATCAACCTGCGGCTGGGCGCCGTGCGCGGCACCTTCATCGTCCCGCAGGTCCACATCTTCGCCGGGGAGGGCTTCGACGAGACGGAGGAGTCGTTCTTCGGCTTCATGCTGCGCGACGCCGAACAGCGGGGCCGGCCGTTCGAGCCGCGCACCGTGCGCATGAAGTCCGAACTGCGCGGCCCCGGCCGGGTCGCGCTGCCGCTGGCGTTCCACCGCGGCCGTGACGGCCGGTGGCACGCCAGATGGCTGCACCTGTACCTCAAGGGCGAGCCGTCGGCCAACCGGGTCGAGGAGCACCGGGTGTCGGTCGCGACGCTGCTGCGCGGCATCATGGAGCGCGCTCCCCTGACGGTGCGGTACCTCACCGACCTGATGGCCGAGGGTGCCACGCGGGTGACGGTCTGGGACGGCGCGACGGTCCCGGACGGTCCCGTCACCTTCATCGGCCTGGAGCAGCCCGAGGGGCTGCCTCCCGGCTCCCGGATCATCACCCCGGGAAATCTGCGCGACCTGATCCCGGACTGACTGCTACCGTTGATCGTGGTGAGGCCATGAGGGGGCTTCCTTCTCAATTCCCTTTGATGCCAGTCCCTTCGCTCTCCTCGCCCTCGACGTTCGCGCGGCAGCACCCCGGGCCCCTCAGGCGGCCTCGGCGCTGCCGCGCGTGCTGACGTCACGGTGGATCGGCGTCCCCGAGCCGGTCAGCGGGACGCCGCTGCCGCCTCGCCGGGCCGCCACGATCTCCGCCGCTATGGACAGTGCGGTCTCCTCCGGCGTACGCGCGCCGAGATCGAGGCCGATCGGGGACCGCAACCGGGCCAGCTCCCGCTCGCTCAGGCCTGCTTCACGCAGCCGCCGGGTGCGATCCTCGTGCGTGCGGCGCGAGCCCATGGCGCCGACGTAGGCGACGGGCATCCGCAGAGCGGCCTTCAGCAGCGGTACGTCGAACTTGGCGTCATGGGTGAGCACGCACAGGACCGTGCGTTCGTCGGTCGCGGTGCGCTGGAGACAGCGGTGCGGCCAGTCCACCACGATGTCGTCGGCCTCGGGGAAGCGGGCTCGCGTGGCGAAGACGGGGCGGGCGTCGCACACGGTCACGTGATAGCCGAGGAACTTGCCCACCCGCACGAGCGCCGCGGCGAAGTCGATCGCGCCGAAGACGATCATGCGGGGCTGTGGCACACGCGACTCGACGAACAGGGTGAGACCGCCGGGGCAGTGCGATCCGTCCTCCGAGAGGTCGACCGTGCCGGTGCGGCCTGTGTCCAGCAGCGCCCGGGCCTCGGCCGCCGCCGTCCGGTCCAGCTCAGGATGGCCCCCGAGGCCGCCGTCACCGGATCCGTCGGAGCGGACCAGCAGGGCCCCGCCGAGAAGTTCGGCCGGTCCCCGGACGATCCGCGCGAGCGCCACCGGCTCACCCTGTACGGCCGCCGCCAGCGCCGCGCGGAACACCGCCGTGGCGGGCGCCTGCGCATCGACCGGGGTGACCAGGACATCGATGACGCCGCCGCAGGTCAGGCCGACGGCGAAGGCGTCCTCG
The DNA here is from genome assembly GCF_042896945.1 of Streptomyces sp. NPDC001222. Lineage (NCBI taxonomy): Bacteria > Bacillati > Actinomycetota > Actinomycetes > Kitasatosporales > Streptomycetaceae > Streptomyces > Streptomyces sp. NPDC001222. Next base: position 164,864 of record NZ_JBIAXT010000004.1, on the reverse strand, counting down.
TCGCTGTAGCCGAACCGTTCGAGGACGCTCTCGCCGTCGCTCAGCGCCTGGCGGCACAGCTCGTACACCGCTCCCTCGACACAGCCGCCGGAGACCGAGCCGATGACCGTTCCGTCGCTGTCGACGGCGAGCGCGGCGCCGGGGTCGCGCGGTGCGCTGCCGCCGACGCCGACGACGGTCGCCACGGCGAAGGACCGGCCCTCGTCGCTCCAGCGGTTCAGCTCCTCTGCGATGTCAAGCATGTGTCGCTCCGTCGGCGGCCGACAGCACGCGGTCGGGCCGGATGGGCAGGTTCCGGTGGCGGACGCCGGTCGCGTGCCAGACCGCGTTGGCGATCGCCGCCGCGGCGCCCACGATGCCGATCTCGCCGACGCCCTTGATCCCGACCGGGTCGTCCGGGTCCGGGTCGTCGATCCAGTCGGCCTCGATGAGCGGCACGTCCGCGTGTGTGGCGACGTGATAGCCCGCGAGGTCGGCTCCCACGTGGCCGCCCGTGGCCCCGTCCCGGACCGCCTCCTCGTGCAGCGCCATGGAGATGCCCCAGATCATGCCTCCGACGAACTGGCTGCGCGCGGTGAGCGGATTGACCACCCGGCCCGCCGCGAAGACACCGAGCATGCGCCGCACCCGTACCTCGCCGGTGGTGACGTCCACCGCGACCTCGGCGAACTGCGCCCCGAAGGAGTGGCGTTCCTTGCGCGCGAGGGCCCCGATGGCCGCGGAGGTGTCGGACCGCACCGTGATCCCCTCCGGGGGGATGCCCGCCCCGAGAGCGAGCCGTTCCCGCAGCTCACCGGCCGCGGTCTGGACGGCCCAGGCCCAGGAGCGGGTGCCCATCGAGCCGCCGGCGATCATCGCCGGACCGAAGTCGCTGTCCCCGATCCGCACGCGGACGCGCTCCGGCGCCACGTCGAGCGCGTCGGCGGCGATCAGCATGAGCGCGGTCCGTGCGCCCGTTCCGATGTCCGAGGCGGCGATCCGCACGGTGAAGGTGCCGTCGGGCTCCGCCGTGAGGGCCGCCGTGGACGGTCCGGCTCCCGACGGGAAGGAGGCCGCCGCGGTGCCCGTGCCGAGCAGCCAGCGCCCGTCGCGGCGCAGGCCGGGCCGCGGATCCCGGTTCGCCCAGCCGAACCGCCGGGCGCCCTCGCGGAAGCAGGCGAGCAGATTGCGGCTGCTGAACGGCAGTCCGGACAGGGGGCCCCGCTCGGGCTCGTTGCGTACGCGCAGCTCGATCGGGTCGATCCCGCACTTCTCGGCGAGTTCGTCGAGCGCTGCCTCCAGCGCGAACGACCCGGGTGCCTCGCCCGGCGCCCGCATCCAGGTCGGGGTCGGCACATCGAGCCGGACGACCCGGTTGGCCGTGTGGTGGGCGTCGGCGTCGTACATCACCCGGGCCGGTGCGGCGCCCGGCTCGACGAACTCGTGCACGGTGGAGGTGAGGTTCAGACAGCTGTGTTCCAGCGCGCGCAGCCGTCCGTCGGCGTCGGCGCCGAGCCTGAGCCGCTGTGTCGTGGGACTGCGGTAACCGGCCAGGGAGAACATCTGACGGCGGGTCATGACGACGCGGACCGGGCGCTGGAGGACGGTCGCGGCCATCACGGCGCCCACCTGGTGGGCGCGGACGCCCTTGCTGCCGAAGCCTCCGCCGATGTGCTCGGACCGCACCCGCACCGAGTCCGGGTCGAGCGAGAACAGCTTCGCGAGTTCCCCCGCGACCCAGGTGGTGCCCTGGTTGGAGTCGACGACCTCCAGCCGGCCACCGTCCCAGTGGGCCGCCGCGGCGTGCGGCTCCATCGGGTTGTGGTGCTCTTCCGGGGTGGTGTACTCGGCGTCCACGACGACGGCGGAGGCGGCGAGCTCGGCCTGGAGGTCGCCCTTCTCCGCCACCCCCGGCGTGTGGCCCTCCACCGGGTACGCGTCCGGGTGTCCGGCGAAGAAGGCGACGTCGTGCGGTTGCTGCTCGTAGTGCACCACGAGTGCCTCGGCGGCCTCCCTGGCCTGCTCGGGCGTCTCGGCGACGACCAGCGCGACGGGCCAGCCCAGGTACGGCACCCGGTCGTTCTGGAAGAGGGCCACGCTCGGGTCCGGCCGGGATCCGAGCATGCCGACGAAGTCGCTGTCGACGCGTGGCGCGTTCTCGTGGTGCAGCACGGTGAGGACGCCGGGCATGGCGAGGACGGGGGCGGTCTCGATCGAGCGGACGCGGCCGCGGGCGACGGTGGACAGGACCAGCCAGCCGTGGGCGAGCCCGGCGAAGGGGATCTCGCCCGCGTAGCGGGCCGCCCCGGTGACCTTGTCCCTGCCCTCCACACGGGTGTGCGGCGTGCCGACGGAGCCCCGCGTCGTCGTGGTGCCGGTCGTGGCGGTGGTCATCGGTCGGCCTCCTCGGCGAGTTCGGTCAGCACGGCCACCACGAGATTGCGCATGAGCATGACCTTGTATCCGTTGTGGGGCAGCGGCTTCGCCGCCGCCAGTTCGGCGTCCGCCGCGGCGGCGAACGTCTCGGGGTCGGCCGGTGCCCCGGTCAGCACCCGCTCGGCCGCGCGGGCCCGCCAGGGCCGCGACGCGACCGCGCCGAAGGCCAGGCGCGCCTCGTGCACCAGACCGTCGCGCACGTCGAGCGCGGCGGCGATCGAGCCGATCGCGAACGCGTACGAGGCGCGCTCGCGCACCTTGCGATACCGGGAGCGGGCGGCGACCGGGGCGGGCGGCAGCGTGACGCCGGTGATCAGCGCGCCCGCCGGCAGCGCGGTCTCCCGGTGCGGGGTGTCGCCGACGGGCAGATAGAACTCACCGAGCGGCAACTCGCCCGGCCCGTCGGCGGTTTCGTACGAGACCACGGCGTCGAAGGCGGTCAGCGCCACGCCCATGTCCGAGGGGTGGACGGCCACACAGTGGTCGGAGGCGCCCAGGATGGCGTGATTGTGATGCTCGCCCTCGACGGCGGGGCAACCGCTGCCGGGACGGCGCTTGTTGCAGGGGCGGGACACATCGGTGAAGTAGCCGCAGCGGGTGCGCTGGAGCAGATTGCCGCCGACCGTGGCCATGTTGCGCAGTTGCCCGGAGGCACCGGCGAGCACGGCCTGCGTCAACGCCGGGTAGCGCGTGCGGATCTCGGGGTGGGCCGCGAGGTCGCTGTTGGTGACGGTCGCGCCGATGCGCAGCCCGCCCTCCGGTGTCGACTCCACCCGGTCCAGGGGGAGTTCGCGTACGTCGACGAGTCGGGCGGGCCTCTCGATCCCGGTCTTCATCAGATCGACGAGGTTGGTGCCGCCCGCGAGGAAGCGCGCCTCCGGGTCGGCCCCGAGCAGGGCGACCGCACCGGCGACGTCGGACGCCCTCTGATAGCCGAACTCCCTCATGCCACCGCCTCCGCGGCCTCGTCGGCCTCGGCCCGGACGGCGGCCGCCCGGGCGACGGCCTGGACGATCGACACATACGCGCCGCAGCGGCACAGGTTGCCGCTCATCCGTTCCCGGATCTCGTCGGCTGTCAGCGTCGGTGGGCCCGCTTCGGGGCGTACGTCGTCGGTGACGGCGCTGGGCCAGCCCGCCGCGTGTTCCTCGATCACCGCGATGGCCGAGCAGATCTGGCCCGGGGTGCAGTAGCCGCACTGGTAGCCGTCGAAGTCGAGGAACGCCTGCTGCACCGGATGCAGCCGCTCGCCCTCGGCCACCCCTTCGACGGTGGTGATCTCACGACCCTCGGCAGCCACCGCCAGCTGCAGACAGGAGACCGCTCGGCGCCCGTCGATCAGAACCGTGCACGCACCGCACTGTCCCTGGTCACAGCCCTTCTTCGTACCGGTCAGATCGAGCCGCTCACGCAGGGCGTCGAGCAGCGTGGTGCGATGGTCGGCGGTCAGCTGGTGCTTCTCGCCGTTGATGTTCAAGGTGATGGCGCTGTACGTCGACGAGGGGGCTGGGGCCATGATCAGCCTTCTTTCGCATATCCGGGTTCCGGAAGGCGTTCGAGGTGGGGGGTCCGGCGGTCAGACGGTTCAGGAGACGGTGAGTCGGCCCTTTTGAGGGGGCGAGGTGCTTCGGAGACGTACCCGATACGCGGCAGGAGTGCCGACGGTCACGGACCCTGCCGTTCGCATCGACGGCGTCCGCCGCTATGGTGGAGCTAACCGGACAGCTGTCCGCTATTGCAAGAACTTAACGGACAGCTGTCCGCTTAGCAAGACCGGGTTCGGCCAGGGCCTGGAAGGAGGACGAGTGCGGCAGAAGAAGGACGCACCCCAGCGCTCGGACGCACAGCGCAATCGCGAGCGCATCCTGGAAGTGGCACTGGTCGAACTGACGCGCTGCGCGGACGCCCCGCTGAGCGTGATCGCCAAGAAGGCGGGTGTCGGGCAGGGCACGTTCTACCGCAACTTCCCCAACCGCGAGGCGCTCGTCCTCGAGATCTACCGCTACGAGATGCAGCAGGTCGCCGACAGCGCGGCCCAGTTGCTCGGCTGCCGGGAACCCGAGCGGGCACTGCGTGAGTGGATGGACCGCCTCGCGGAGTTCGCCATGGCCAAGGCCGGGCTGGCGGACGCGATCCGCCTGGCCACCAGCGCCCCGGGCAGCCAGGCGAAGCCGGGGCACGCCCGGGTGGCCTCCGCAGCGGAACTCCTGCTCCGCGCCAACGAGGAGGCGGGCACGATCCGCCCCGGAGTCACCGCGGACGACTTCCTCCTGGCCATCGCGGGCCTCTGGCAGATCGACCCCCGCGGCGACTGGCAGCCGCGGGCCGCCCGGCTCCTGGACCTCGTCATGGACGGTCTGCGCACGGGCGCACCGGGTCGGTGAAGGTCACCGCGCCCGCTCCGGCGGCTCGGTAATCGAGTGGACAGCGCTTCGTCGCGCCCCTCACAGTGGTCGCTCGTGACGAGTAGTGAGCTGTGGACCCGTGCGACCGCCGACCGCTATGACGCCGAGGAGACCGAGATGTCCTCGGCCGCCGTCCTCGGACCGACTCTCGACTTCCTCACCGAACTCGCCGGAGACGGCCGGGCACTGGAGTTCGCGATCGGAACCGGACGCGTGGGTGTCCCCCTCCGGGAGCGCGGCGTACCGGTGGCGGGCATCGAGCTGTCCGAGCCCATGGCAGCGGTCCTGCGGCGCAAGCTCGACGAGAACACGCTGCCCGTCGTCATCGGGGACATGGCCACGACGGTCGTCCCGGGCGAGTTCACCTTGGTCTATCTCGTCTACAACACCATCTCGAACCTGCTCACACAGGACGAGCAGGTCGAGTGCTTCCGCAACGCCGCACGCCATCTGGCGCCCGGCGGCCGGTTCGTCATCGAGCTGGGCGTGCCGCCGCTGCGGTTCCTCCCGCCCGGCCAGGTGGCGGTGCCGTTCGACGTCTCCGAACGGCACCTCGGCTTCGACACCTTCGACCTCGTCCAGCAGATTCTGGTCTCGCACCACCTCACCCGCGACGGCGACGCGGGCCACTACCGCCGCGACAGTTCCCGGCACCGCTACGCCTGGCCTGCGGAACTCGACCTGATGGCCCGGATCGCGGGGCTCGAACCGGAACGCCGCGTCGCGGACTGGGACGGGACACCGTTCACCGAGGACTCCACGAAACACATCTCCGTGTGGCGCAAGCCGGCCTGAGCGACCCCTTGCGGCATCCGCCTCCCCGAAAGGTCGGCTGTACAGCGGTGACGGCCGTCCCTCAGGACGGCCGAAGACCGCGACCGCTACTGGCGCGGCCGTTCGAAGGTGAGCAGCAGGCCCTCGACCGCTCCGGGCCCGATGCGGCCCTTGACGTCGGCTGCCGTCATCGCCTTCAGCCCCCAGCCGTCCTCAGCGTGCTTGTTGAGGACTTTCTCCAGCTTGTCGGCATCCAGGGCATCGCCGATGAGCGACTCTCGGAAGGTGACGACCTTGTACTCGTACGTGTAGGGCTGGCTCATGACTGCGGGGTTCTCCTGCCAAGTGGGTGCTGCGGTTGCCGGGGCCAGTCAATCATCGTTCGACACCGACCGGGCGGCGAGGTTTTGCGGTCCGGGGCCGGCCTGTGGCCACGGGCCCCGTTCGGAGCGCAGCCGGCCTGCGCCGGGCGGGGACCGCACCCGCGCAACGCCCGAGAAGATGATGACGAACGAGCGGTCCAGCGACGGAAGATGTCCTTCCGTTCACCTCAACAGCCAGCAAATGCTTGCCAGATGAGTGTGATCACCGTCATTTCTACGGTCAGGCATTGACGGGTTTACAAGGTCACGGATACAAATCGGTGCACCCCCGCACCAATCCAGCCCCTTCTTCCGTGACCCGGAGATGCCGTCTTGTCCTCAGCTTCCCTGCCGCAGGCCCCTCGCGTCCTCGTGGTCGAACCGGCCTCCTCGGGCGGCACCACCCTGATCGGCGTCGCCGCCGAGTCGGGACTGCGTGTCGTCGTCGCCAGCGCGGACGCGGGTGACCGCACCCTCTCCGATGCCGTACGCACCGCCGCCGAGCGGGTGTTGACCGTGGAGACCAACGACCAGGCGGCCCTGGAGGCGGCCGTGCAGGAGGACCACGAACGGGAGCCGTTCGACGCCGTACTGGCCGGTTCCGACATCTACGTCGCGGTCACCGCCCGCGTGGCCCACGCCCTCGGCCTGCGCGGACTGCCGGTGGACACCGTCGAGCGCGTCCGAGACAAGAGCGTCATGCGGGCCGCTGTGGCCACCGCCGGACTGCGCACCCCGCGCTTCGCCGAGGCGACCACCGAGGACGAACTCCGCGCCGCAGCCGAGCAGGTCGGCTTCCCGTGTGTGCTGAAGCCCGTCGCCTGCTCCGGCAGCATCCATGTCAGCCGTGCCGACACATCGGCCGAACTGTTTGCCGCCTTCCGCCGGTTGGTCACCGACCCGGTGCCCGACATGGGCAAGCTCCACGAACACCGGGTCCTGGTCGAGGAGTACGTCGAGGGACCCGAATTCAGCGCCGACGGATATGTGCGGGACGGCGTCACCACCGTGGTGACACTCACCCGTACCCTGCTCGGCCCCGAGCCCGACTTCGTCGAGATGGGCCACCTCACCCCGGCCGACGTCGACGTCGCCACCCTGAAGACGGTCGAGTCCTACGTGGCCGAGGTGGTGACCGCCGTGAACCTCACCTCAGGACCATTCCACTGCGAACTCCGGCTGGCCGCCGACGGGCCCGTCCTCATCGAGATCGGCGGCAGGCTCCCCGGCGACCGCATCGTGGAGCTGGTCCGGCTGGTGAGCGGGGTCAGCCTGCCCAAGGTGGCGCTGGCCGACGCGCTCGGCGTGGACCCCGCCGACATGGGCGCGTTCGCCGAGGCGGAAGCCGCGGCCGCCGGCATCCGGTTCTTCGCCGCCGAGAAACTCGCCGTCTTCCAGGAGCTGGCCGGCTGGCAGCAGGTCACCGCGCTGCCCGAAGTCACCGAGTCCGCGCTCTACTTCGCGCCGGGCGACGAGATCCCGCTCGCCCGGGACTGCCGCTCCCGGCTCGGCCACGCCCTGTTCACAGCCGACTCCCCGGCACAGGCGCTGTCCCGCTGGCGGCACCTCGGCGACACCGTCACGCCGAGCTGACCCATGAACGATCACACAGACACACACATACTCGACTACGTCGCGGTGGGCGTCGGTCCGGCAAACATGAGCCTGGCCGCCCTGGCCCATCCGATCGACGGCCTGCGCGCCCGGCACCTGGAACGCCGGGAGAGTTTCTCCTGGCATCCCGGTCTGCTGCTGCCCGAGGCCACCCTCCAGGTGTCCCCGCTGAAGGACCTGGTCACGCTCGTCGATCCGACCAGCCCCTTCTCCTTCCTGTCCTTCCTCGCCGCGCACGGCCGCCTCTACCGGTTCCTCGCCGCCCAGTTCCCCGCCGTCCTGCGCGCCGAGTTCAACCAGTACCTCCAGTGGGTCGCCGGACAACTGCCCGCCATCGTCTTCGGCGCGGAGGTGCGCGAGGTCGATTTCCACTCGGGCGCCTTCCGGGTGCGCACGGCCGACGACGAGTCGGCCGCCCGGCATCTGGTTCTCGGCACCGGCCCGACCCCGAACGTCCCCGTACAGTTCCGGGAACACCTCGGCAAGACGGTCTTCCACTCCGGCGAGTTCCTGCCGCGGCTGCCCGACGTCACCGGCCTGCGGGTCGCGGTGGTGGGCGGCGGCCAGAGCGGCGCCGAGGTGGTGCGCCACCTCGCCGCCGCCCCGGCCGCGCCCGCCACGATCACCTGGATCAGCCGGCGCCCGTCGTTCCAGCCCATGGACGACTCGCCGTTCGCAAACGACCTCTACACCCCCGACTACGTACGCCGTTTCCACGCCCTGCCCGACGACGAGAAGGCCCGGCTGCTGGAACTGCAGACGCTCACCAGCGACGGCGTCGACCTGCCCATCCTGCGCGACATCCACCAACTGAGCTACCGGGCGGACTTCCTCGACGGCACCCCCGGCCGGCTCCGCTTCCTGCCGGACACCGACGTCACCGCGCTCGCCGGCACGGACGGCGACTGGAAGCTGACACTGGACGGGCAGGGCGGTGACACACCGACCGTGGTCGGCGCGGACATCGTGGTGCTGTGCACCGGATACGGCTACCGGATCCCCGACTTCATGGCCCCGATGCTGCCCCTGCTGCACCGCTCCGGCCAACACCTGGAGGTCCAGAAGGACTTCTCCGTCGCCTGGGACGGGCCCGTCGGGCATCGCATCTACCTCCAGAACGGCGCCCGGCATGCCTGGGGCGTCGCCGACCCCAACCTGAGCCTCCTCGCCTGGCGCAGCGCGGTCATCCTCAACAGCATCCTGGGCGAAACGAGGTACCCGGTATGACCACGGATCCCACCCCGCACATCCCCTTTCTCCCGGCCGAGGTCGAGGAGGACGGGGTCACGGTCGCCGACGCGGACCTGGCCAACTCCATCGTTCCGCAGGCGCCGTTCAAGATGGCCAGGTTCACCGTGCCCGCCGGGGGGACCAGTTCGCCCGACGTGCACGCGGTCCAGGAGATCTGGGTCGTACGGGCAGGCACCGGCACCCTGGTCGTCGACGGGACGCGCACCGCGCTGCGCGCCGGATCGGTCGTCGGCTTCCCCTCGCACGCCGTGCACGAGGCCTTCGCCGACCGGGGCGAGGACCTCGACGTCCTCTCGCTGTGGTGGGACGCGCCCGATGCGTGACACCTCTTCGGCAGGGCCCCACGACCTCGCCGTCGTCGGCACCGGCGTCATCGGCGCCCTCACCGCCTACTACGCCTGCCTTCGCGAGCCCGGTCTGCGCATCCTGCTGGTGTCCCACGGCTCCCGCGAGCACGGCGCCACCGCCCTGTCGGCGGGCTTCGACACGCTGACCGGGCGCGATGCCGCCCACCGCGAACTGGCCCTGCGCAGCACCGAGTTGTTCAAAGAGCTGGCCGGGGAACTGCCCGGGCTGCCGCGCCGGGACCTGGCGGTGCGCTGGGTCGTCGCCCGCACCGGTGCGCGGGCCCTCGACGCCACCCTCGCCGACGGCAGCCGCACCGCGCCCGTCGACGAGGGACACCGCCAGGCGCTGAGCCGGGTCTTCCCCGGCCTGCGCGTCGGCGGCGACCAGGTCCTGCTGTCCTCCGCCCCCATGGCGGTCGGCGGCCCCCGGGCCCTCGCCGACCGGCTCCTCGACCACGTGCTCGGCCGCCCCGGCAGCATGCTCGCCGAGGGTTTCCGGGTCACCGGGATCCGCCGCGACGGACGTCGGCTGGAACTCACCGCCTCCGACGGCTCCGTCCTCACCGCCCGCCGGGCCGTCGTCGCGCCCGGCCCCTGGGCACTGGACGGGCCCGTCGCCGACGCGGCCCGGGCCCGCGGCGCCCGGGTGAAGAAGGTGGTGGCGTTCCACGTCCTCACCCCGCCCCCGCCCGGGGCCCCCGCCCTCGTGTTCGAGGACGACGACGCCTTCCTGCTGCCGGACGAACCGGGCGGCCGCTGGATTCTCAGCATCACCTCACCCGACTGGGACCGGGGCCCCGACGGCCCGTTGGCCATCGGCCCGCACGACCGTGCCCTCGCCCTGACCCTCCTCGAGCGTCACGTGCCGGGATTCGTGCCCCACCTGACCGGGGGCCGTGTCTTCAGTGACTGCTTCACGCCCGGCCACCTGCCCGTCGTGGAAACCGCCGGCGACCCCGACGTCGTCATGGCCATCGGCGGCTCGGGCTCCGGCTACCGGCTCGCCCCCGCCCTGGCCGAGCACGCCCTCACCCTGCTGTACGGGAGAACCACCGCGCCATGAGCACCCTGCTGACGACCGGGAGTCACACCCCCCGGCACTACCTGCTCGTCCCGCCCGAGGCCACCCCCAACGGCCCGCTCCACCTCGGCCACATCGGCGGCCCGTTCCTGTGGTCCGACATGATCGCCCGCCATCTGCGGGTCCGGGGCGATCTGCCCCTGGTGATCACCGGCAGCGACGTCTACGAGTCCTACGTCACCCTGCGCGCCCACGCGGAGGACACCACCCCGACCGAGGTCGCTGCCCGCTACGGGCGGCGCATCCAGGACGACCTCGCGGCGATGGACATCGGCGTCGACGCGTTCATCACCCCCGACCAGGAGCCGTGGAAGGAGCAGTTCGAGGCCGAGGTCACCGCCTGCCTCGCCCGCCTGGACGAGCGCGGCGCCGTACTCACCCGCACCGAACGCGTCCCCTACTGCGCCGACTCCGGCCGCTGGGTCGTGGGCGGCTGGCTCCAGGGCCGCTGCCCCGAGTGCGGGGCCCAGGTGGCCAGCTACTTCTGCGAGGAGTGCAGCGCGCACTTCCTCCCCGAAGCCGTCCTCGACCCCTGTCCGCTGCTCGACGAGGGCCCGCTGACCTGGCGAGAGATCACCAGCCGCTTTCTCACGGTGCCCGCCACCGGCGTCCTGGACAGTGTCCTCGCCGAGCGGGGCATCGCCCGCGGCTACCGCGACACCGTGGCCCGCTTCCTGGACCGGGACGGCCTCACCATCCGGCTCACCGCGCCCCAGGAGTGGGGCCTGGCCCTGCCCGCACCTCAACCCGGCGTGCCGCACGCCCTGTTCCCGTACGCCGGCATCCTGATGTTCGCCCGGCTCGCCGGCGCCGTGCACGGACAACTGTCCGGCACCGGCGTCAACGCGTTCGACCCGGACTCAGGCGTCACCACCATCACCACCCTGGGCATCGACAACGTCATCCCCACGCTGGTCGGCATTGTCGGCACCAGCCTCCTACACGGAGGCATGAAGCCCTACGACCGCTGCCTGATCAACCACTTCTACCAGCTCGCCGGCCGCAAGTTCTCCACCAGCGCCCGGCACGCGATCTGGGCCGCCGATGTGGCCGCCGCACCGGCGCTGGACGTGGACGCCGTCCGCTACCACCTGGCCCGGGCGGACCTGGAGGCCGGTCCGGCCAGTTTCGAGCCGGAGGACTTCCTGGCCACCGCCCGCAGCGCACTCGCCGACGACCTCGGCAAGCGGATCGCAGACGCCTTCCGGACCCTGCCGCCCACCGCTCCCGCCGCACCGTCCACCACCCTGACGGCCCGTCTGGACGCGCTCCTGGCCGAGCAGTCCGCCGCCCTGGACGGCACCCGGATCTCCACCCGCCGCGCTGTCGACGCCTTCGACGCCTGGGCCGCCGACACCGCCGCCGCCGAGGTCGACGCCTACTGGTGGCTGAAGGGCCTCGCCCTCCTCGGTTTCCCCGTCATGCCCGGCCTGGCCGAGCGGATCTGGCACCTGCTGGGCGGTACCGGCGAGCCGCGCGCCCGCACCTTCCGCGCCGCCACCCGACCCCTGCCCGGCGCCCGGACCCGGATCCCGACCCTGTCCCGGCCCGAGGCGGCGGAACTCGCCGCCTGCCTGCCCGCCACCCTGCGCCCGGAGAACCGAACGTGACCGACGCCCCCCTGTACGTCGTCCTGAATCGCTCCGGCGACGAGTTCGGCGAGTACCACCGCTTCCTCGACGGCGCGCCCGCCCGGATGGTCTACCTGACCACGCCCGGCGGGCTGCCCGCGCTGGACCAGGACGGCGCCACCGAGCTCCACGTCCTGGACAGCCTCGCCCACGACGACGTGCTGCCCCTCGTCCGGGCCGTCACGAACCGGCACGGACGGCCCGCCGCGGTCTTCGGGCAGTCCGAGTACGACATCCTCACCGCGGCCCGGCTGACCGCCGACCTCGGCGTCACCGGCGGCTACGGCCTCGACCTGGTTGGCCGGTTCAAGGACAAGCCCACGATGAAGCAGGCCGTCGCCGAGGCGGGCGTACGGGTGCCCCGCTTCCGCAACCTGGACGACGCCCCCGACGCCGCCGCTCTCCTCGCCGACCTCGGCGAGGAGTTCCCGCTGGTCCTCAAGCCCCGCTCGGCGGCCGGTTCGCAAGGCGTCCAGGTGGTCCGCACGCGAGCGGAGCTGGCGGCGGCCCTCGACGGCCTGGACCCGGCCGCCCACGAGTGCGAGGAGTACGTCGACGGTGACATCCTGCACGTGGACGGCGTCTACCGCGCGGGCGCCCGCCACTTCGCCAGCGTCTCCCAGTACGTCAACACCTGCCTGGACTACACCCGCGGGCTGCCGCTCGGCTCGGTCCTGCTGGACGACGGCCCCGAGCGCGATCGGGTCACCGCCTTCGCGGACGACTGCCTGCGTGCCCTCGGACTGGCCGACGGAGCCTTCCACCTGGAGGTCATCCGGCGCCCGGACGGCGAACTCGTCTTCCTGGAAGTCGGGTTGCGGCCCGGTGGCGCCCAAGTGCCCTTCCTGCATGCCGACCTGTACGGCATCGACCTGTTCGCCGAGGCCTTCCGCGCCGCCATCGGCCTGCCACCGCTGTGGCACGGCTCCCACGAGCCCGCCGCAGGCGGCTGGCTGATCTACCCGGCACCCGACCGGATTCCCGCCCGGATCAGCGACCGTTCCGACGCGCCTGACGGCATCGCGGAGCTTTATCACCATGAACTCCCGCCCGTCGGCAGGGTGTTCACCACCCCGGGCAGCTACGACGAGGGAACCGGCATCTTCCGCTTCCGCGGCGCGGACGCCGCGTCGGTCCACCGGGCCGTGCAGACGGTGCTGGGTGAGTACCGGGTACGAACGGAGCCTCAGGGCCACCCGGCGGCCGCGCCCGGACGGCACGATGGCTGACCCGCGCTCGTCGGGCGTCCTGCGCGACTGGATCCGGCAGTCGGTACCCGCCCCGGGGGCCGCCCGTCGGCTCGGGCTGCTCACCCTCATCCAGTCCGTCGGCCTCGGGGTCTTCATCACCGCCAGCGCCGTGTTCTTCACCCGCACGCTCGGCATTCCCGCCCAGCGCGTCGGCCTCGCCCTGTCCGTCGCCGGGCTGTGCGGCCTCCTGTGCACCGTACCGATCGGCCGACTGGCCGACCGCCTCGGCCCACGCCCCGTACTGATCGCGAACTTCCTGCTGGCCTCGGTCTGTTTCGTCGCCTACTGCCTGGTCCGCGGCTTCGCCGAGTTCCTCGCCCTGGCCTCGGTCGTCGCCGTGCTGGAGACATCGGCGGGCGGCCTGCAGGCCTCGCTGACGCACGCCCTGATGGGCGGCGGCGAACGGGTGCGGGTCAGCGCGCAGATGCGCAGCCTGTTCAACCTGGGATTCCTCGGCGGCGCCGCGCTGGCCGGGATCGCGCTCTCGGTGGGCACTCCGGCCGCGCTGTACGGCACCGTACTCGCCAACGCGGCGCTCCAACTGGTCTCGGTGGCCGTCCTGTGGTCGACGCGTCCCGCCCGGACGGCGGAGCCGTCTGTACCCGCCGACAAGCCCCCGGCTGACGACGAGCCCCCGCGCCTGTCCCGCAACTCGGCCCTGCGCGACATCCGTTACGTCGCCGTCGCCCTCGTCTGCGGTGCGTTGGAGCTGTACCAGCCGCTGCTCACCGTCGGCCTTCCGCTGTGGATCGTCACCGCCACCCACGCGCCCACGCCGATGGTGTCCGGCATCCTCATCCTCGACACCGTCCTCGTCCTGCTCTTCCAGGTCGCCGTCAGCCGGAACGCCGAGACACCCGCCGCGGCCGCCCGGATGCTGCGCCGGGCCGGTCTCTGGCTCGCCCTCGCCTGCCTGGTGTTCCCGCTGAGCGCCGGCCGCGGCGCCGTGCTGGACTCGGCCGTGCTGCTGGGCGGCGCGTCGGCCCTGATACTGGGCGAGCTGTACCAGGCCGCCGCCGGCTGGGGCCTGGCCTTCGGGCTGGCCCCGGCCGGCCGCCAGGGCGAGTACCAGGCGGTGTTCTCCCTCGGACGAGGCCTGCAGCAGTTCGCCGGTCCCTGGCTGATGACCTCGCTGGTGGCCGGCACCCACGGCACCGGCTGGCTGGTCCTGGCCGCCCTGTTCGCCGCTCTGGGCCTGCTGGCCCCGCCGCTCGTCCGCGCGAGCGGGCGCTCCGGCGACCGCTGCGCCCCGGTGACCACACCCTGACCCACCACCCGCTCTCCGGGCCGGTACTTTCCACCGGTCCACCGCACCACACGTTGGGAACGAACCAGCATCATGACCGTGATACGACGGCACGACCCCGCGGCCCGCGGCTTCACCAGCGACAACTACGCCGGTGTGCACCCCGAGATACTCCAGGCCATCGCCGAGGCCAACGGCGGCCACCAGACCAGCTACGGCGACGATGTCTACACCGACCGCCTCCAGGAGGTCTTCCGGGACCACTTCGGCCCCACCGCCCAGACCTACCCCGTCGTCAACGGCACCGGCGCGAACGTCGTCGCCCTGCAGTCCATGACGAGCCGCTGGGACGCCGTGGTCTGTGCGGAGTCGGCGCACATCAACGTGGACGAGTGCGGCGCGCCGGAGAAGGTCGGCGGGCTCAAGCTGCTCACCGTGCCGACCTGGGACGGCAAGCTCACCCCCGAGCTGGTCGACCGTCAGGCCTGGGGCTTCGAGGATCAGCACCGGGCCCGCCCCCGGGTGCTGTCGATCACCCAGTCCACCGAGGTGGGCACCTGCTACACCCCCGAGGAGATCCGCGCCCTGTGCGACCACGCCCATGGGCTCGGCCTGCTGGTCCACCTGGACGGGGCCCGGCTGGCCAACGCGGCCGCCACCCTCGGCGTATCGCTCGCGGCCCTGACCACGGAGGCGGGCGTCGACGTGCTGTCCCTCGGCGGCACCAAGAACGGCATGCTGTTCGGGGAGGCGGTCGTCGTCCTCAACCCGGAGTCGGTGCGGGGCATGGCGCACATCCGCAAGTCCAGCATGCAACTGATCTCGAAGATGCGGTTCCTGTCGGTCCAGTTCGAGGCGCTGTTCGGCAGCGATCTCTGGCTGCGCTCCGC
Source organism: Streptomyces sp. NPDC001222 (assembly GCF_042896945.1). Classification (NCBI taxonomy): domain Bacteria; kingdom Bacillati; phylum Actinomycetota; class Actinomycetes; order Kitasatosporales; family Streptomycetaceae; genus Streptomyces; species Streptomyces sp. NPDC001222. The sequence continues at coordinate 149,598 of NZ_JBIAXT010000004.1, read as the reverse complement.
CGCCCACGCCAACGCCATGACCCAGCGCCTGTACACGTCGGTACGCGACCTGCCCGGTCTGTCGATCCCACGTCCCGTGCAGGCCAACCAGATCTTCGCGGTGCTCCCGGCCGCGGTGACCGAGCGCCTGCGCAAGCGCTTCCGCTTCTACGTGTGGGACGAGCAGGTCGGCGAGGTGCGGTGGATGACGTCGTACGACACGACCGAGGAGGACGTGGACGCGTTCGCCGCCGCCATCGCGGAGGAACTGGCAGCGGGCTGACCGCCTCGGCTCCCGGCGGGCGCCCCGCCGGGAGAGCGGCACCTCGGTGCCGACACCTTCGACCTGGTCGAGCGGTTTCTCGCCTCGCACCACTTCACCCGCGACGGCGACGAAGGCCACTACCGCCGCGAAGGTGCCCGGCACCCGGTACGCCTGGCCTGCGCAGCCCCTGCCGGCATCGGCAAGGGCACCGGAGGCCGGACCGCCGGATTCCTGGTGACGTCTGCCGACGTAGCGATCAGGGCTCGCGGTTGTACGAGGGCACGGTTGCCGACCTATGCGCCGCGACGGACCCGGGCGGCCTTGCGGGCCTCGGCGATCTGGCGCGCCTCAGCGGACCGGCGGGACTCGCCACCGCCGCCTGCCCGCCCCGGGCGGGTGCCCAGACCGCCGAAGGGGGCACCGCCGCGCTTCGGGCGCTCCACGACCGGCTCGCTGCCGCCGACGGGGACACCGGAGGGAGCCTGGGCGCCGGTGATGCGGCTCAGCTCGGCCTCGCCGGAGCGGACCTGCGTGATCTGCGGCCTGATGCCTGCGTCGGACATGAGGCGGGCCAGGTCCCGGCGCTGGCCGGGGAGGACGAGCGTGACGACACTGCCGGACTCTCCGGCGCGGGCGGTACGGCCACCGCGATGCAGGTAGTCCTTGTGGTCGCTGGGCGGATCGACGTTGACGACGAGGTCGAGGTCGTCGACGTGAATGCCCCGGGCCGCGACGTTGGTGGCCACCAGCGTCGTGACATCACCGGTCTTGAACTGTGCCAGGGTGCGAGTGCGCTGGGGCTGCGACTTGCCGCCGTGCAGCGCCGCGGCCTTTACGCCGCTGCTCAGCAGGTGCTTGGTGAACTGGTCGACAGCATGCTTGGTGTCCAGGAACATGATCACACGCCCCTCGCGGGCGGCGATTTCGGTGGCGGTGGCGTACTTGTCGGCACCGTGCACCTGCAGCACGTGATGCTCCATCGTGGTGACCGCGCCCGCCGACGGGTCGACCGAATGGACCACCGGGTCATGGAGGTAACGACGGACCAGAAGGTCGATGTTGCGGTCCAGCGTGGCCGAGAACAACATGCGCTGGCCGTCGGGACGTACCTGGTCCAGCAGTTCGGTGACCTGCGGCATGAAGCCCATGTCTGCCATCTGGTCGGCCTCGTCCAGGACGGTGATGTCCACTCGGTCCAGGCGGCAGTCCTTGCGCTCGATGAGGTCCACGAGGCGGCCAGGAGTCGCGACGACCACCTCGGCACCGGCACGCAGTGCGCCGGCCTGCCTGCCGATCGACATCCCGCCGACCACAGTGGCCAGCCGCAGCTTCAGCAACCGGGCGTACGGGGCGAGCGCATCGGTGACCTGCTGGGCCAGCTCGCGCGTGGGGACGAGGATCAGGGCCAGCGGCTTCCGCGCCTCGGCACGCTGCCCGCTCGTGCGCACGAGGAGCGCCAGGCCGAAGGCGAGCGTCTTGCCCGATCCGGTGCGCCCGCGGCCCAGGACGTCGCGCCCCGCGAGGGAGTTCGGCAACGTGGCGGCCTGGATCGGGAACGGCTCGTTCAGGCCGAGACTGGTGAGCATCTTCAGCAACTCGACGGGCATGTCCAGTTCACCGAAGGTCGCGACCGCGGGGAGAGCCGGGGTGACGGTGACCGGCAGCGCGAACTCCCCCTGTGGTGCGGAGGGACGGCGCCCGGTGCCGCCTGGACCGGCGCCGGGGCGGCCCTGACCCTGTGGGCGAAAACGGTCGTTCGTGCGAGCTGAACGGCTCATGGAGAACCTTCCTCGAGTGGGCACGCATCGAGGAATTCCCGACAGGAACGAGCCGGATGAATTGCAGGAACGAGCCGAATGTGAGACTAAAAGAATTACGCCGGAATGCAAAAACAAATATCTGGGACCCCGCCGCAAGGCGGGGTCCCAGATATCTCATACGCTTCGACGTCAGGCGGGAGTGATGTTCTCCGCCTGCGGACCCTTCTGGCCCTGCGTGATGTCGAAGTTCACCTTCTGGCCTTCCTGGAGCTCACGGTAGCCCTGGGTGGCGATGTTCGAGTAGTGGGCGAAGACGTCCGGGCCGCCGCCGTCCTGCTCGATGAAGCCGAAGCCCTTTTCCGCGTTGAACCACTTGACGGTGCCAGTAGCCATTTCAAATCCCCTTGGGGGCAGTGCCCGCGGGTCCACACCGTGTGAACCCCTGCGTTGCGACAATGAACCCCGTCCGGATAAGCACCGGAGATACAAAAATGCCCGACGACATAGGGTCGCCGAAGCACTTGAAGTTTCGGGAACCACAACTGCAACTGCCTGCAAGTTTAGCACGGTACGCACACCTGCACTAGTTGCACCCGTGACGCAAGGCCTCGACCTCACGGGAGCACCGGACCAGTACGCCGTCCGGCGTCACCTCGAATACATACGGAAGGTGAAGTTCCAGATTACCCAAGGTGTGGCCAGCTAACCAAGGAAAGCCAATGGCACCCCTCGGCTCGGATTATCCCGATTTATTTCCACGAAAGACAGGCCAGAACCCCTCGGCGTCGAACTGTTCGAATCCCTTCCGCCATCAGACCTCGAACTCCTCGCGCAGTTCGGCATCGCTCAGCCGAGCTTCGAGGCTGTGGTGACGAGCTTGGCACGCGAGGACGTTCGCAACGGCAAGGCCGAACGCCTCAACCGCCCCTGCAGACCGAGCGGGCCTACCGCCAGGTCTATGGGAACTCGGCAAGGCGTTGCTCCTCCTGGGCCAAAAGGTCCGCGTAGCGGGCAGTCAGGTGTTCGTCACCGCAAGCCCGCGCTGCGGCGTGGCCCGCGCGGTACAGGGCCGGGGGCACGCGGTGGACTGTGTCGAGAAGAGCCGTGCCGGTGATGAGGGACAACTGGGCGAGGGCGGGATCGCCCGAGTCGGCGGCGGAGCATGAGAGCAGGAAATGTTCCTCGATGAGGTCGCGGGCCGCAGCCCTGTCGCGCCAGTCGTCGTCGGCAGGGGGCGGCTCGATGTCGAAGAGTGCGGTTTGACACGAACCCGGCTTCGGTGACGGAGGGCCGTCGAGGGTGGTGAGCGCGCGCTGCAGCGACGTCCATGCCCGGTCGAGGTCGCCGGCCTGCCGTTCCAGGCCGGACAGACGGGTGTACGCGAAGCCCCGGGCCAGGTCGGTGTCCTGCAGCAAGACGTACAGGCGCTGGGCGCGGGAGGCTTGCGGGAAGTCGCCCAGCTCGGCGAACTCATCGACGATCCAGGGAAGTTCGCTGATGTCGGTGGGCCCGATGTCGTCGAGCATGCGTATCAGAGTCGCGCGGGCGAGTTCCGTGCGGCCCTGGCGACGGGCGAGGGTCACCCAGGTCTCGACGGGCTCGGACTTCGGATCATGGCCGAACCACTCCGACGTGTCGAGGGCTCCGACCCAGGCCTGCAGGGCCTCGGGGTCCCAGCGGAGATCGTCCTCGCCCCTCGTGTCCGGTCGGCCGAGTGGCAGGTCGGACAGGGCGCACCAGGTGTCGAAGTTGGCGCGGCGAGCCGCGTAGAGACGAGGGAGGTCCTCCTCGCAGAGGCGGCGGGCAACCAGGAACACGGCGAGGTGCAGTTCCTCGCCCATCCCACCGAAGGGGGCCTCACGGCGGCAGAGGGTCTCCTGCTCGAGGAGGTGGCGCAGGAGCGGCAGGTCGGTGTCGCGCCGGTCGCACTGGGCCGCGCGCAGCACACCGGCGCGGCGGCCCGCGTTGGCGTCGTGCTCCGAGCCGCTCCGGTCGGACATTGCGGAGAAGGCAACCATCGGCCAGGCGGCACGGTCGGCGCGCAGATGGTCAAGGTCCGCCTGGCAGGCTGCGAGCACGGTGTCCCGCAGCGGGGGTCGGGGGTGCGGGTCCAGCAGGTGGTAGGCGCTGCCCTCGTCGGTGAGCAGCAGCAGGTGGTCAGGCTCGGTGCGGAGGAAGGAACGATGCATCCGGGCGAAGAGCTCGGCGGGAGGCCGCAGGGTTAGCCCGAGGGCGGTGAGGAGTTCATCGCGGCAGGCGTCGAGGGCGGGGGCGTAGGAGGCGCGGATGCTGTCCTCCGCTTCGAGGGCTGCGGCCGACAGTTGCTCTTCTCCCGTTTCCGGCGGTAGGTGCAGGTGGTCCCGCCATCCGGGGAGGCCGGTCACCAACTCCAGTGCGTCGGCAAGGCTTTCGGCGATCAGTCCCGCACGACCCTCCGAGGAGGCGTACAGCACCCCTCCGTCGCCGTGGAGAAAGTAGGTGCCACCCGTGTCGTCGCCTGCGATTCCCTCCAGCGGCGCACCCGATGCCAGACGGACGTCCTCTCCGTGGTCGGCTCGGCAGAGGTCGAAGTCAAAGGGGAACCCTGCGAGTTCGGCCAAGCGTGGGCTCTGCCGGAGCAAGTCGAGGAGGCGGAGATCGGAACGGGGCATGCGACGGAACGTAGCAGCCCGCAGAACGGGCCCTGTCGCCCGGGGAAGCTCGGACATCGTAGGTCCTCCCGTTGCGCGTCGGCCTCCTCGCCGCGACCGCAGCGCTCAAGGACGTCGGCGCGCATGCGTTTCGGTCATGCCGGCCGCAGATCCGCCGGCCGTGATGGGGTCACGGCGACAGCGACCAGCTCGCCGGAGTCCGAGCGACGCCGTCGGTACCGAAGCCGTGGGCATGGCCGTCCAGCAGCAGCCGGGGATCGGCCGCCCGCTTCCTGGACGCCGCCCATGTGCGTAAAGAGCGCCGTCGGGACGCCGAACACGAACGGGCCACCGACCGCGGCCGGCACCTCACCGCTCTCGCACGCGAGATCGAATCCGTCTGGCAGCAGATCGAGGCGCGTATCGCCACCGAGAAGACCGCAGCCTACGACCAGGTCAGTCGTCCTCCTCGCAGAACTGCGCGACGCATACGCCCACACCGGACGGGACACCCCGTGCCACCAGTGCCTGACCCGCCTGCGCGAAGGCAATCGCCGCCGCCCCGCCCTCATCCAGCGCCGCGGCTGGACGCTGCGGCCGGAATTCGACGCTACAGTCCCTTGACGAGCATCAGGCCAGGAAGCTCAGCCGCACCTGACGGTGGGGATTGTCCCTGTTCGTGTCCACCAGGCACACCGACTGCCAGGTCCCGAGTTCGAGTCGGCCGGCGATCACCGGCAGGGTCGCGTGGGGTGGGACGAAGGCCGGGACGACATGGTCGCGGCCGTGGCCGGGGCTGCCGTGGCGGTGCTGCCAGCAGTCGTCGGCCGGAAGCAGCGTATGGAGCGCGGCGAGGAGGTCGTCGTCGCTGCCGGAGCCGGTCTCGATGATCGCCACGCCGGCGGTGGCGTGCGGTACGAAGACGTTGAGTAGGCCGTCCCGGCCCGCCGCCGTCTCGCGCAGGAAGTGCTCGCACTCCCGGGTGAGATCCACGACCGTTTCACCGGAACCGGAGGCCACGTTCAGGACACGCGTGCTGAAGGCATCGGACATGTCTTCATCCTCGCCCATGTCAGCGGGTCCACACCGGCCGGTCCTCCGTCCGGTGGTATGCGAGGTCCGTCCTGCGAGACGCAGCCGACCGTGCACGGCCCCTCCGGTTCGACGTCACTCGCCGCCTCCGGGCCGGTCCTGAGCGTCCGGGAAGATCCTCGCCCTCGGTGCGGTTGGTGGAAGCGTGAACAACATCGGGGTGCACGACGTCGACGTGGTCGTCATAGGCGCTGGTCAGGCCGGCTTGTCCAGCGCCTATCACCTGCGACGCACGGGATTCGAGCCGGATCGAGACTTCGTGGTGCTCGACCACGCCCCGAGTCCAGGCGGCGCCTGGCAGTTCCGCTGGCCCTCGCTGACCTTCGGCAAGGTCCACGGGATGCACGCACTGCCCGGCATGGAACTGACGGACGCGGATCCGGCGCGGCCGTCGTCCGAGGTCGTGTCCGAGTACTTCGACCGCTATGAGCGCGCCTTCGACCTGCGTGTACGGCGGCCGGTCGACGTCCAGGCCGTACGCGAGGGAACGGACGGGCGGCTGCTCGTCGAGACCTCGGCCGGTACCTGGGCGACGCGGGCGCTGATCAACGCGACGGGGACCTGGGACCGCCCCTTCTGGCCGCGCTACCCCGGCCAGGAGAGCTTCCGGGGGCGGCAGTTGCACACGGCCCAGTACCCCGGCCCGGAGGAGTTCGCCGGGCGGCGGGTGATCGTCGTCGGTGGCGGCGCGTCCGGTACCCAGCATCTGATGGAGATCGCCCCCTATGCCGCTGCGACCACCTGGGTGACCCGGCGTCCCCCGGTGTTCCGGGAGGGTCCGTTCTCCGAGGAGGTGGGGCGGGCGGCCGTCGCGCTCGTGGAGGAGCGGGTGCGTCAGGGGCTGCCGCCGCGCAGTGTGGTGTCGGTGACCGGGCTGCCGCTCAATGACGCGATCCGGAAGGCGATCGAGGACGGGGTTCTGGACCGGCAGCCGATGTTCGACCGGATCGTGCCGGACGGAGTGGAGTGGGCCGACGGTCGGCATGTGGCGGCCGATGTGATCCTCTGGGCGACCGGCTTCCGGGCGGCGATCGACCATCTCGCCCCGCTGCGATTGCGCGAGCCGGGCGGCGGCATCCGGGTGGAGGGTACGCGCGCGGTCTCCGACCCACGGATCCACCTGGTCGGATACGGCCCGTCGGCCAGCACGATCGGCGCCAACCGGGCGGGACGCGCGGCCGTGCGGGACATCCGGCGTCTGCTGGCCGGGGAACCGGCGAAGGAAGCGGGAGAAGCAGCCGCCGTGGCCTGAGGGAGCGGCGGCGGCCGGTACGGCAGGGCCCCTCCCGGCGTCGTAGGTGACGCTCTCCTCCTACTTCGCGGCGCGTAGCCGGTTGAACTCGGCGACGTTCCGCTGTTGCTCCTCGTAGCTCGCCGTGAACCGGGTGTCCCCCGGCTTGACGGTGACGAAGTACAGCCAGTTGCCCGGTGCCGGGTTGAGCGTGGCGCGCATCGCCTTCTCGCCCGGATTGGAGATCGGTGTCGGCGGCAGACCCACGCTCCGGTACGAGTTGTAGGGGCTCTCGATCTTCGTGTCCTTGACGCTGGTGCGCAGCGTGGAACGCTTCAGCGCGTAGTTGAGCGTGGAGTCCATCTGCAGCGGCATCCCCCGCTCCAGGCGGTTGAAGACCACTCGGGCCACCTTGGCCATGTCGGCCTTGGTCGCCGCCTCGGCCTGCACGATGCTGGCGACGGTGACGGCCTGGTAGCCGGTCAGGGCGTGGCGCTGGGCGCCCGCGGTGATCGTGCCGCCGCTGAACCTCTTGTTCGCGGTCTCGACCATGAACCGCAGCACGGACTCCGGGCTCGCTCCCTTGTGGAGGGGGTACGAGGCCGGGAAGAGATAGCCCTCGGGGTTGCCCTGAGCGTCCGGTGGCAGCTTGAGGTGGGCCTTGGGCAGGGATTTCTTCGTCGAGCCGGGCGGCAGACCGAGAACCTTGTCGAGCGCCGTGTAGATCTGGCCCGTGCGCCAGCCCTCCGGGATCACCAGGCCCACGTGCGGGCCCTTCCCGTCACTCCGGGTGGTCACCAGCGGCACGGCCATGACGGCGGCCGCCACGGCGATTCCCGTCCCGACGAAGGCGAACCGGCTCCGGCGCGTCAGTCCGGTGTGCTTGCGGGGCGGCGTGGTCGTCTGCATGGCCGCACCGTATCCCGCCAGACCGGAGATACCTGGCATATCGTCAGCTTGTGGGCTCCAGTCGGGCGTCCCTCCGGACAAGACCCGCATACCGGCCGTCGAGCTCCAGCAGTTGCTCGTGGGTGCCCCGTTCGACCGTGCGCCCGGAGTCGAGGACCACGATCTGGTCGGCCCCCCGGATGGTGGACAGCCGATGGGCGATGGTGAGGGTCGTCCGGTTGGCCGAGAGAGCGTCGATGGCCTCCTGGACCGCGTGCTCGGTACGGGTGTCGAGGGCACTGGTCGCCTCGTCGAGGATGAGCACGGGCGGATCACGCAGGATGGTGCGGGCGATGGCCAGCCGCTGCTTCTCGCCGCCCGAGAAGCGGTGTCCACGCTCACCGACGACCGTGTCGTACCCGTCGGGAAGGGACGCGATGTGGTCGTGGATCTGGGCGGCCTTCGCCGCAGCGTACAGTTCCTCGTCGGTCGCGTCGGGCTTCGCGAAGCGCAGGTTGTCGGCGACCGAGGCATGGAAGAGATACGTCTCCTGGGAGACGACGCCGACCGCGCGGGCGAGGGTGTCGAAGTCCAGGTCGCGGACGTCGACGCCGTCGAGCATGACCCGCCCGCCCGTCACGTCGTACAGCCTCGGCACCAGATAGCTGAGCGTGGACTTCCCGGAACCGGTGGGTCCGACGACGGCGAGACTCGAGCCCGCCGGGACGGTGATGTCGATGTCCTCGAGTATCGGACCGCTCTTGTCGTCGTAGTGGAACTCGACCCCCTCGAAGCGCACCTCGCCCTTGACCTGGTCGAGACGGACCGGCTGCTCGGGTTCGGTGATGTCGATGGGCAGGTCGAGATACTCGAAGATGCGCTGGAAGAGCGCGAGCGACGTCTGGATCTGCACACCGGTGGACAGCAGGCTGACGGTCGGCCGGAACAGGCCCTGCTGGAGCGAGACGAACGCCACCAGCGTGCCCAGCGAGATGGACGGGCCGCCCAGCTGGAGCGCCACGCCCGCGGTCCAGTAGATGACGGCCGGCATGGCGGCCATGACGATGGTGATCACGGCCATGCGCCAGCGGCCCGCCATGTTCGACTTCACCTCGAGGTCGACCAGACTCTCGGACTCGCTGGCGAAGGACCGGGTGAGGGAGTCGGCACGGCCCATGGTGCGGCCGAGCAGGATGCCGCTGACGGAGAGCGACTCGGTGACGGTCGCGGCCATCGCGGCCATCTGCTTCTGGCGCTGGGTGGCGATCTTCTTGCGTTCGTTGCCCACGCGCCGGCTGATCCAGACGAACAGCGGCAGCAGGAGCAGCGAGACGACGGTGAGCCGCCATTCGAGGGCGACCATCGCGACGACGGTCGCTGTCACGCTGGTGAGGTTGGAGACCAGGGAGGTGGCGGTGGAGGTGACGGTCGCCTGCATACCACCGATGTCGTTGGCGATACGGGACTGGACCTCGCCCGTGCGGGTCCGGGTGAAGAAGGCGAGCGACATGCGCTGGAGCCGGCCGTAGACGGCGGTGCGCAGGTCGTGCATGACGCGCTGGCCGACCGTCGTGGAGATGAGGGTCTGCAGCACGCCGAAGACGCTGTTGACGACGGCGCTCAGGATCATGCCGAGGGCGAGCAGGCTCAGCAGTCCGGTCCGGCGCTGCGGGATGGCGACGTCCAGGGTCTCCTTGAGCAGGAACGGCGTGGCGACGGAGACCAGCGACGCGGCGCCGACGAGCAGGCCCACGACGGCGAGCCGACCACTGTACGGCTTGAAGAGGCGGAGGATGCGTCGCACCTGCCGCGGCTGTTCGGACGTGCCGTCGAGGGACGGCGTCGAGGTGAGGTTCTCGGGATGCATGGGCTCCTACGGAGGTCGGGCAGCGGCCGGGACACGACGGCGCTGCGGCATCGGGGACGCGATGCGGGACGATCGATCACGGATCTTAGCTCATTGTTACCTATACTCACAATGAACGAGGCCCTGATATTGTTCCCGCATGACCACCGCCGACCCCGACGGCCTGCTCGCCGAGCAACTGCTGCGGTTCACCCGCCGTGTGCACCGCATCCAGAAACGGCATCTGGAGCGGTCCGACCTGGGTATCACTCCGGCCCAGTCCCGGCTGCTGCGCACGCTCGCCCACTTCGGCTCGCCGCCCCGGATGGCGGACCTGGCCGAGCGTCTCGAAGTGGTGCCACGGGCGGTGACCACGCTGGTCGACGGTCTGGAGGCGAGCGGCAGGGTGCGCCGGGTGCCCGATCCCACCAATCGGCGGGTGATCCGGATCGAGGTCACGGAGCAGGGCCGGGAGGCGCTGCGGGCTCTGCGAAGCGCGCGAAGAGCCGCGGCGGAGGAGATCCTGGCCCCGCTGACGGACGAGCAGCGCAAGGTGCTCGGCGGGCTGCTCAGCACACTGATCGACGGCGGCGACGCGCCCTTCGCCGCCGGACCGGAACATCGCTGCTGACCGCGTAGCGATCCTCGGAAGTCATCTCACCCGACGCGCCGCACGCCGTTCCTGCGGTCTCCGCGGCGCCCGCGGGCTCTGTGGTTCCCGCGGGCACGTGGTCCCTGTGGTTGCCCTCAGCAGTTGTCGCGGTTCTCGGTGAGCACCCCCTGGACGGTCGTCAGCCGCCGGTCGTAGCAGCCCTGCGAGCCGTACAGCCGGTAACGCTCGCTCGTCGTGCCGACCGCGTGCCGCTGGTCGCGCGGCACAGTGGTCGAGTAGGCGGCGTCGCCGGTGTAGGTGTCGTCGAGCCCGGACCACACAACGCGCCGACCGCCGTGGGTCTCGACGACCGCGGCCCGGTCGGCGAGCGTCAGTACGGTACGCAGCCGGCCATCGGTGCCGATGGTCGTGGAGCCACCCATCGTGTACGTGCGACGGGTGTGCGTCGCACGTACCGGGCCGAGTCCGTGGACGGTGACGGTCTCGTCGTCCGTCCAGGTGGCGTCGAGACCGTCCTGGTCCTCGCCCTCCGTCCAGCGGTGCACGGAGGTGTTCGCCAGCGTCCGGCTGACCGTGGTGGTCACCCGGCCGTGCGAGGTGTCGACGTATCCCGCGACCGTGAACCTGTGGCCGCCCTGGGTGTCCAGCCGGTTCTCCGGGCCGGGGGTGTAGACCGGGGAGCCGACGGGATCGCCCACCTGATGGACGGTGAGCCCGCCGGTGACATGACGGCTCTTCGCGTCCTGCCAGACCAGGACGTTCACAGGGGTGCTCCAGCCGGTCTGCCCGGCGGGCGCACCGACGACGGAGACCTCGACCCGGTGCGGCCGGCCGTCGTCGAGGAGCCCGGCGAAGGGCGTCAGGTCATAGGTGATCGGCTGGACGTCGAAGGCGCGTGGGCCTGGGATCACGTACCAGAGGAAGGGATTGGACCAGCCGCCGGTCCACACGGTCGGGAACGGCGCCGCGATACCGGCGAGCCGGCCGTCGACCGTGATCTGCACCTCGCGGTAGGGGCCGCCCGCCGCCTTGCAGGAGTACGGCGCCGTGTCGGGCACGGTGAGATACCAGAACTCCTCACAGCCGCCGCCCGAGCCGGTGGCGTACACCTCGGCGACGATGCGTTCGCTGTTGCGGGGCGTGGTCAACGTACCGTTCTGGAGGGTGAGAACGCGGTCGGGGGTGTGTGCGGACCTGCCCGCGTAGAACGTCAGCGTGGCCTTGACGTCGATGACCCCGGTGTAGGTGTCGTCGACGACGTTGCCGATGAGCATCTCGACGTCACGGCTCTGCCGGAACGTCTCGCTGTACCGGGTGACGTCCTTCTCGACGGACCACCCGATGCCGTCCGGCGACGGCTCCGGCGTGGACGTGCGGAGGATCTCGACCCCGCCGACGTGCAGATAGCCGAGGCGGTCGAACTGCCGTCCCTTGACCTTGCCTTCGAGGCGCAGCACCACCTTGCTCCAGTGGTCGCCGCAGCCGCTCGGCGGGGTGTACGTGCCCCGGTAGGGGGTGAAGTCCCGGAACTGGGCCTCGGCGAGGGTGACGTCGCAGGACCGGGAGTTCGGCCGTGCCACCGGCGGGGCCGCCGTCACCGGGTCGTGCCAGTCGGTGCCGAACTCGTCGGGCGGGGCCACGGTGGCCGGGGAGGGGGCGTGGGAGGCAGGCCGGGCCGAGGAGGTCGTGGCCGAGGCGGGACCCGCGCCGAGGAGGAGACTCACCGTCAGAACCCCTCCGGTGAGCATGGACATGATAATCCTGCTTCTCATGTCCCGTGTTTCTACGGGGAGTCGGCCCGCTCCGCAATGAGCACTCCGGGGCAGTCGCGGCGCACGGGCATCCGGCGAAACGGCCAGGGCGTGTTGCGAGAGTCCCGTCGTTCGCCCGAAGGGCGGGCCTCGCGGCGCCAGGTGCGCGCTCTGGCCGCTCGAAGCAGCTTGGGGGAGTGCCGGGGGCCCTGGTACTGGGTGTACGTGGGTTTCGCCCGGTGCGGCGAGTGGGGGCACCTCCCACCACCTTGAGGCCGCGGGGGGAGCGTGCATGGCGTCGCGAGGCAGGCGGGACTTTCGCCACACGGCCTAGGCCCTGAGGGTCTCCCTGTCGCCCATCACCACCACGGGGTACCAGTCCGGGTCGAGCGTCCGCAGCAGGTACTCCATCCCGGACTCGGGCAGGCTGACGCAGGCCGACGTACCGTCACCGTGGTCCACGTGCAGCCAGATGCCGCCGCCCTTCTCCATACCCAGCGGCCGGGTCGGGTCGTTCGGCGGAGTGCCCCTGAGCCTGTTGTAGTCGATGGCGATGACATAGTCGAAGTCATGGCGGTGGGCCTCGCCCCAGCCCTCAGGCACCCGGTAGGACTCACCCTGGTCGTACGGGAGCCTGGTGTCCGGGTCGTCGAGGACACCACCGGCGTCGCTGAGCGTGAACACCCCCACAGGCGTGCGCAGATCGTCCTCGTGGTGGTCCACCGTCCAGCCTCTTCTGCCGTTGTGTCCCCGCCACTGCCCGATCTCGCTCCAGGCGTCGTCATCGCCCTTCTCGTAGAGCACGATCGTGCAGTCCGGGGAGTCCTCGCCGTCGCCGTAGACCGCGAGGACCTGGCGCGATGCGTCAGGGATGAGCCGGCGCAGCCGGTCGCCGACGCCCGGGACGCGCTCCGGGTCGTTCGTGGGCGCGGAAGTCGGCGAGGACCTCGGATCCACCGGGTCCGGTGACGCCCCTCCGGGGGATTCCCTGTCGGGCGACGGCACGGCTTCCTCCGCGGATCCGGTGTCCGACGACGGTGCGCCTCCCCCTGCGGGTCCCGCACCCGCGGACGGCGCGGCTCCGCCGGCGGCTTCCGGGTCCGACGACGGCGCGCCTCCCCCGGCGAGCCCGGGAGCCGAGGGCGGCGCACCTTCGGCGGTACGCCGGGGGTGCGCCGTGAGCGTGGCGGTTCCCCTGGCGCCGTAGCCCGGGCCACCCCCCTTCACGCCATGGCCGCCCTCCCCCCAACCGCCGCACGCCGACAGGGACATCACCAGCACGCCACAGGCCGCCGCAACAGCTCGCGCACGCACTCCACCGTGCACCTCACCCGTACTCATACGACATATCGTCACATTGTCCTCTTAATAATGGGTTTCCCGTCTCCGCTTTTCACCCGCCTGCCGGAGGGGCCGGAACTCGCCTTCCGGACCGGAAAACCGTTTGCTTTCGCCCACCCTCCGACGCGACCCTGTCACGGCTTGTCACGGGCCCGCGCGGAGTGCGGGGACCCGTACCGGTCCGTGCACCGCACCCCCATCCATCCGCTGACACGAGCCACTGGGACGCCATGCAGATTCAAGACCTTCCGTATCCCGACCCGGGTGTGCCGGACGCCCGCTCGGGGCCCCGATTCCTGTGGTGGCTCGGCCGGAACCAACTGGGCGGGCAGCTCAAGGCCCTGGCCTGGGGGCTGCTGCACTTCCTCTCCGTCTCCGGACTGCCGTTCTGTCTCGGCCTCGCGGTTCAGGCCGTCGTCGAGCGCTCGGGCGTCCGGCTCGCTCTGACCGGAGGCCTGCTCCTGCTCTGCGGCGTCGGCGTCGCGCTGGGCGACACCATGCTGCACCGCGCCGCGGTCACCAACTGGATCACTGCGGCCGCACGCGTCCAGCAGCTCCTGGCCCGCCGGACGGCCCAGCTCGGCTCCGCCCTGACTCGACGCGTCGCGGCCGGTGAGGTCGTCGCCGTGTCCACCGGTGACGTCGAGAAGATCGGCTGGTTCGTGGAGGCTGTGTCCCGTTTCAGCGCGGCGGCGCTCACCGTCGTGGCGGTCTGCGTCGGGCTCCTCGTCTACCAGCCCGCGCTCGGTGTCGTCGTGGCCGTGGGCGTGCCGGTGCTGGCGCTCGCCGTGCTGCCGCTGCTGCCCCGTGCCACCCGGCGCGCCGACACTCAGCGTGAGAAGGCGGGCCGGGCCACCGAACTGGCCTCGGACACCGTCGCGGGACTCCGGGTGCTCAGGGGCATCGGCGGCGAGGAACTCTTCCTGGAGCGCTACCGCAGGGCCTCCCAGGAGGTCCGCACCGCTGCCGTGCGCAGCGCCAGGATGTGGTCGCTGATCTCGGCGATCCAGGTGCTGCTCCCGGGGCTGCTGATGATCGCGGTCGTCTGGCGCGGTGTGCACCTGGCACGGGAGGGCCGTATCGCCGTCGGTGAGCTGGTCACCGTGTACAGCGCCGTCATGCTGCTCACCTACCCGCTGCGGCACTTCGAGGAGATCGCGATGGCGTACTCCTTCTCCCGGCCGTCCGCCCGACGCGCGGCCCGGGTCCTGTCGCTGGAGCGGGCCACTGAATCCGGTGGTTCACGTGAGGCCGGTGTTCCGGACGGAGACCTGTACGACCCGCGGACCGGGCTGCTCGCACCCGCGGGGCGGCTGACCGCCGTGGTCTGCGGCGACCCGGACGCGGCGGGCGTGCTGGCCGAACGGCTGGGCGGGCACCCCGCCGAGCAACCGGGACAGGACGCCTCGGCGCTCCTGGGCGGCGTGCCGCTGGACGAGCTGCCGCTCGACTCGGCCCGCACCGCGGTCCTCGTCCAGGACAAGGACCCGGTGCTGCTCTCCGGCTCGCTGCGTGAACTGCTCGACGTACCGGCCTCGGGCTCGGTCGCCGCCCGGGACGCGCTCGCCGCCGCCCAGTGCGGTGATGTCCTGGACGCGCTCGTCCAGGGGTCACCGGGCACCGAGGACCCGATGGACGCGCGGATCACCGAGCGCGGCCGGTCGCTGTCCGGTGGCCAGCGCCAGCGACTCGCGCTGGCCCGGTCACTGATCACCGACCCGCCGGTGCTCGTCCTGGACGAGCCGACGTCGGCCGTCGACTCCCACACGGAGGCACGGATCGCCGCGGGCATCCGCAAGCTGCGGACGGGCCGCACGACGGTCGTGTTCACCTCCTCACCGCTGCTCCTGGACCACGCGGACCGGGTCGTGCTGGTGCACGAGGGCGAGGTCGCGGCGGTCGGTCTGCACCGGGACCTGGTGCACAGCGAGCCGCGGTACCGCGCGGTCGTGACCCGGGAGACCGACGCCGATACCGCCGCACTTGCCGAGCTGGAAGAACTCAACGACATGGATGAAATGAACACGCTGGAAGGGATCGAGGAGAGCGCATGATCGGCGTGGCGCCCCCGGCGTACGACCCGGCGGCCCCGACGGCGGCGACCACGCTGCCCGTCGGCGCCCCTGCGACCGTGCGCGCCTATGTGGCAGAACTGTTCCGCCGGCACCGCCGGGCCTTCCTGCTCCTGATCGCCGTCAACACGGTCTCCGTCGTCGCGTCGATGGCCGGCCCGTACCTGCTCGGCGGCCTCGTCGAGCGCCTGTCGGCCGGCACGCGGGAACTCCACCTCGAGCGCACCGCCGCGCTCTTCGTCGTCGCCCTGGTGATCCAGGCCGTGTTCGTACGGCTGGTACGACTGCACGGGGCCGTCATCGGCGAGCGGATGCTCGCCGATCTGCGGGAGGACTTCCTCGTACGGGCGGTGGGCCTCCCGCCGGGGGTCCTGGAACGCGCCGGGACCGGCGATCTGCTGTCCCGGATCACCACCGACATCGACCGGCTGGCCAACGCCATGCGCGAGGCCGTGCCACAACTGGCCATCGGCGTCGTCTGGGCGGTGCTGCTGCTCGGCGGTCTGACCGTCACGGCTCCCCCGCTCGCACCGGCCGTGCTCATCGCCGTGCCCCTGCTGGTGATCGGCTGCCGCTGGTATTTCCGGCGGGCTCCCTCCGCCTACCGCTCCGAGGCCGCCGGGTACGCCGCCGTGGCCGCCGTCCTCGCCGAGACCGTGGACGCCGGACGCACCGTGGAGGCCCACCGGCTCGGTGCCCGGCGCATCGAACTGTCGAACCGGCGGATCAAGGAGTGGACCGCCTGGGAGCGGTACACCCTGTGGCTGCGGTCGGTGCTCTTCCCGGTCATCAACATCACGCATGTGACGGTCCTGTGCTCGGTCCTGATGGTCGGCGGGGTGTTCGTCCTGCAGGGCTGGATCGGCATCGGCCAGCTGACGACGGGCGCGCTCATCGCGCAGATGCTCGTCGACCCGGTCGGCCTGATCCTTCGCTGGTACGACGAGCTGCAGGTCGCCCAGGTGTCGCTGGCCCGGCTGGTCGGCGTGCGCGACATCGAGCCGCAGGCGGGCGACCCTTCCGTGGCCCCCGACGGACACGACGTCGAGGCCGACGAGGTGCGCTTCGGATACCTGCCGGGAGTCGACGTGCTGCACCGTGTCTCCCTGAACGTCGCGCCCGGCACCCGGCTCGCCCTGGTCGGGCCCTCCGGGGCGGGCAAGTCCACGCTCGGCCGGCTGCTCGCCGGGATCTACGCGCCCCGGGACGGCCGGATCACCCTCGGCGGCGCCGAACTCTCCCGGATGCCGGCGGAACGGGTGCGCTCGCACGTGGCCCTCGTCAACCAGGAGCACCACGTCTTCGTGGGCTCCCTGCGCGACAACCTGCTGCTTGCTCGCACCGACGCCGTCGACGCCGAGCTGTGGGCCGCGCTGGGCGCGGTGGACGCGGACGGCTGGGCACGCGCCCTGGACCAGGGTCTGGACACCGAGGTGGGCTCCGGCGGTCTGGCTCTCACCCCCGCGCAGGCGCAGCAGATCGCGCTCGCCCGCCTGGTGCTCGCCGACCCGCACACCCTGGTCCTGGACGAGGCCACCTCTCTCCTGGACCCCCGGGCGGCCCGCCACCTGGAGCGCTCCCTGGCCCGTGTCCTGGACGGCCGCACGGTCGTCGCGATCGCCCACCGACTGCACACCGCCCATGACGCCGACGTGATCGCCGTCGTCGAGGAGGGGCAGATCAGCGAGCTGGGCAGCCACGACGATCTGGTCGCCGCGGACGGAGCGTACGCGGCCCTGTGGCGGTCCTGGCACGGCTGACGCCGTTCCACCGGCCCGTGAGAGGCGGGCCGGGTCCCCGGCGCGGCGGCCGGGAACCCGGCCCGCTCCAGCGCCCCGCACCTTCGTGTCACGCCTGCCGTTGCGCGGTGGGGAAGGGGGGTGAAAGGCTGGATCTCGGAAGCGGCAAGGGGGCGCGGCCGAACCGTCCGGTTCCGCACAGTGCCGTCCGCGCCCGGCAGTACCCCGTGTCCGCCGCCGACCTACGACGGCGTCCGGACCGTCCCACCACCTGGAGGTACCCCGTGGACAGCACCGACGGTTGGGGAGACGACGTCTACCAGCCCGACGGATCCGAGGTGCAGGACGACGCGGGGCTGCTCGACGCCGAGGACACTCTCGAGAACGACGGGGTGAACAACCCCCTCGAACGGGGCTGGTCGCCGCCGGAGCGGCCGTGGGCGGTGGACCACGTCGGCGTGACCGCGGCCGAGGGGCACTCCGGCGAAACGCTGGACCAGCGCCTCGCCGAGGAAGTCCCCGACATCACGGTCCCGGACGACGACGGCATCGGGGACTGGCTCGACGGCGAGGGCGAGCCCCTGGACAACGAGGTCGGCGGCTCTCGCTCCGGTCGGCTCGTCGCCCCCGACGAGGGGTCGCACGAGGACGAGGAGAGCGGACTGATCGCCACCGATGTCGGCATCGACGGCGCCGCGGCCTCGGCGGAGGAGGCGGCCGTGCACATCGTCGACGAGGACTTCCTGTCCGGCTGATCCCGCCGGTGCCCGCCCCCATGCGAGGAGCAGCCATGCAGCAGGACGAGCAGCCCGACTACCACCCCGTCGTCTTCCGCGACCGCTCCGCCGGATACGCCTTCCTCACCCGGTCCACCGCGGCCAGCGACCAGACCATCGAGTGGGACGACGGCGAGACCTACCCCGTCGTGGACGTGGAGATCTCCTCCGAGAGCCATCCCTTCTACACGGGCAAGGCCCGGACGGTGGACTCCGAGGGGCGCGTCGCTCGGTTCGAGCGTCGGTACGGCGCCCCGGAACGGACGGCCGACGAGGACACAGCGGGCTGAGTCGGCAGGCGGGGGACGCCGGTCCGCCGCCGCCCAGGCCCGCCGCCTGCCACGACAGGCCCCCGATGTCGGGGTCGGCAGCCCGCCGCGTCGAGAGCGGTCTCAGATGACGTTGAGCGCGGCTGCGCAGCCCACCCCGCCGAGCAGCATGAACACCGGCATCAGGACCTTCAGCTCGACCCAGCTGCCGGCCCGGAACCGCATCGCCTTCGGCGGGCCCACCGGGTACCAGCGCTTGCGGCCCAGGGGTATCGGCCAGAGGATCGGGCAGCCGGAGACCGTCAGCGCGTCCCCGATGTCGTGGACCAGGGCACCCAGGACGATGGGCAGGCCCAGCCACAGGTACTGCTGGCCCGGCGCGGTGAAGAGCCAGTCCGCACCGTTGCCCGGTTTGTCGAGTGTGCCCGCGAGGATCCAGGCGCTCGTCGCGGCCAGCAGCCACACCAGCACATCGCTGCTCGAACCACGTGCCGCCCGCCACAGCAGGCCCTCGATGGCCAGCACCATGTGCACGAAGAGGATGGCGAGCACCGCCCACCGGCCGCCGACGATCGCCGCGACCGAGCTGCCGGCACCGATGAGCACAGCCCACAGCCAGGTGTGGGTCAGCGTGCGGTGACCGCCGGATCGGCGCGGGTCGCCCGCTTTCCTGGTCGACTTGTACACGGCGTACGACAGTTTGTCGACGATCTCGCACAGCCAGCGCGAGACGGGGCCGAAGGACCGCGAGATGGTGGCCGCCTTGTGGTCCAGATCCGGAGCCAGCGCGGCACCCGCGCAGATCAGCGCGCCGACGAGCAGGACCGGCCAGGGCATGGGGTGCCCCGCTGCGGCGGCGGCCGCTCCCACCCCGAGCCAGGCCGCGGCCCCCGACAGTGAGTGTGCTGGTCCCATCATGGCCGCTTCCCGCCCCATTTCTCTTGTAGCGCTTTCCGGTTGTTCCCGTGCGCTGACATGTCATCGGCGCCACAGCGTAGCGTTCGTGATCTTCGCGAGGACATCCGATTCCCCCATCGGGTGTGAGTCCAGGCAAGATGGGGGCGTGACCCTCATCGATCAGCTCCCGCAGACCGCAGACCCCGACGCCCTCTACGAAGCCTTCGAGTCGTGGGCCGGGGAGCGCGGCCTCACCCTCTATCCGCACCAGGAGGAGGCGCTGATCGAGGTGGTCTCGGGGGCGAACGTGATCGTGTCGACCCCCACCGGCTCCGGTAAGAGCATGATCGCCGCAGGCGCTCACTTCGCGGCACTCGCCCGGGACGAGGTCACCTTCTACACCGCGCCGATCAAGGCACTCGTCTCGGAGAAGTTCTTCGAGCTGTGCAAGATCTTCGGTACCGAGAACGTCGGCATGCTCACCGGCGACGCCTCCGTCAATGCCGACGCCCCTGTGATCTGTTGCACAGCCGAGGTCCTGGCTTCGATCGCGCTGCGCGACGGCAAACAGGCCGACGTCGGCCAGGTCGTGATGGACGAGTTCCACTTCTACGCCGAGGGCGACCGCGGCTGGGCCTGGCAGATCCCCATCCTCGAACTGCCGCAGGCGCAGTTCATCCTGATGTCGGCGACGCTGGGCGACGTCTCGATGTTCGAGAAGGACCTCACCCGCCGTACCGGCCGGCCGACTGCGGTGGTCCGCTCGGCGACCCGTCCGGTGCCGCTCTCGTACGAGTACCGGCTCACCCCGCTCACCGACACGCTCACCGAACTTCTCCAGACCAAGCAGGCGCCGGTCTACATCGTCCACTTCACCCAGGCGCAGGCCGTGGAGCGGGCCCAGGCGCTGATGAGTATCAACATGTGCTCGCGCGAGGAGAAGGACGAGATCGCAGAACTGATCGGCAACTTCCGCTTCACCACCAAGTTCGGCCGCAACCTCTCCCGTTACGTGCGGCACGGCATCGGTGTGCATCACGCCGGCATGCTGCCCAAGTACCGCCGCCTGGTGGAGAAGCTGGCCCAGGCCGGTCTGCTGAAGGTCATCTGCGGCACGGACACCCTGGGGGTCGGCGTCAACGTCCCCATCAGGACTGTGCTGTTCACGGCGCTGACCAAGTACGACGGAAACCGTGTGCGCACCCTGCGCGCCCGTGAGTTCCACCAGATCGCGGGCCGCGCCGGGCGGGCAGGCTTCGACACGGCCGGGCTCGTCGTCGCCCAGGCGCCGGAGCACGTCATCGAGAACGAGAAGGCGCTCGCCAAGGCCGGCGACGACCCGAAGAAGCGCCGCAAGGTGGTGCGCAAGAAGGCACCGGAGGGCTTCGTCGGGTGGACGGAGAACACCTTCGAGAAGCTGATCGCCTCCGAGCCGGAGCCGCTCACGTCCCGCTTCCGGGTCACCCACACGATGCTGCTGTCGGTGATCGCCCGGCCGGGCAACGCCTTCGAGGCGATGCGTCATCTGCTGGAGGACAACCACGAGCCGCGCAAGCAGCAGCTGCGGCACATCCGGCGGGCGATCGCGATCTACCGCTCGCTGCTGGACGGCGGAATCGTCGAGAAGCTCGACGAGCCCGACGCCACCGGCCGAATCGTGCGCCTCACGGTCGATCTCCAGCAGGACTTCGCGCTCAACCAGCCGCTGTCGACCTTCGCGCTGGCCGCGTTCGAACTCCTCGACCCGGAGTCCCCTTCCTACGCGCTCGACATGGTCTCGGTGGTCGAGTCCACCCTGGACGACCCGCGGCAGATCCTGGTCGCCCAGCAGAACAAGGCACGCGGTGAGGCCGTGGCCGCGATGAAGGCGGACGGCGTCGAGTACGAGGAGCGCATGGAGCGGCTCCAGGACGTGACCCACCCCAAGCCCCTGGAGGAGCTGCTCTTCCACGCGTACAACACGTACCGCAAGAGCCACCCGTGGGTCGGTGACCATCCGCTGTCGCCGAAGTCGGTCATCCGCGACATGTACGAGCGGGCGCTGTCCTTCACGGAGTTCGTGTCCTTCTACGAGCTCGCCCGCACCGAGGGCATCGTGCTGCGCTATCTGGCCGGCGCCTACAAGGCCCTCGATCACACCGTCCCCGACGACCTGAAGTCGGAGGACCTGGAGGACCTGATCGCCTGGCTGGGCGAGATGGTGCGCCAGGTCGACTCCAGCCTGCTGGACGAGTGGGAGCAGTTGGCCAACCCGGAGGAGATGACGGCCGAGGAGGCCCAGGAGAAGGCCGACCAGGTCAAGCCGGTCACCGCGAACGCCCGCGCCTTCCGCGTCCTGGTACGCAACGCCATGTTCCGCCGTGTGGAGCTCGCCGCCCTCGACCGGATCGACGAACTCGGTGAGATGGACGCGGAGTCCGGCTGGGACGCCGATGCCTGGGGCGCGGCGATGGACAAGTACTGGGACGAGTACGAGGAACTCGGCACCGGCCCCGACGCCCGCGGCCCGAAGCTGCTGATCATCGAGGAGGAGCCGGCCCACGAGCTGTGGCGGGTCCGCCAGATCTTCGCCGACCCCAACGGCGATCACGACTGGGGCATCAGCGCCGAGATCGACCTTGCGGCCTCCGACGCGGAGGGCCGCGCCGTCGTACGGGTCACCGACGTCGGCCAGCTGTGAGCACAGGAGAAGCCCACTCATGACGAACCCAGCCGAGAGGCTCGTCGATCTGCTCGACCTGGAGCAG
The DNA here is from genome assembly GCF_042896945.1 of Streptomyces sp. NPDC001222. Lineage (NCBI taxonomy): Bacteria > Bacillati > Actinomycetota > Actinomycetes > Kitasatosporales > Streptomycetaceae > Streptomyces > Streptomyces sp. NPDC001222. The sequence goes on along the minus strand of NZ_JBIAXT010000004.1, from coordinate 127,702 downwards.
ATCGAGGTCAACATCTTCCGCGGTCGCAGCCCGCAGGAGTCCCTGCAACGGGTCTTCGGCGGGCAGGTGGCCGGCCAGGCACTGGTCGCGGCCGGCCGCACGACGCACGGCGAATGGCCGGTGCACTCCCTGCACGCGTACTTCCTGCGGCCTGGCATCCCGGGCATGCCCATCGTGTACCAGGTCGAACGGATCCGCGACGGCAGGTCCTTCACGACCCGTCGCGTCACGGCCGTGCAGCGGGGCCGCACGATCTTCAATCTGACCGCCTCCTTCCACAAGCCTGAAGAGGGGAGCTTCGAGCACCAGTTGCCGCCGGCCCGCGAGGTCCCGGACCCGGAGTCACTGCCGACGGTGGCGGAGGAACTCAAGGAGCATCTGGGCGGGCTGCCCGAGACGCTGGAGCGGATGGCCCGGCGTCAGCCCTTCGACATCCGCTATGTGGACCGGCTGCGCTGGACCCCCGAGGAGGTCAAGGAGGCCGAGCCGCGCAGCGCCGTCTGGATGCGCGCCGTGGGTCCGCTGGGCGACGACCCTCTCGTACACACCTGTGCGCTGACCTACGCGAGCGACATGACGCTGCTGGACGCCGTCCGTATCCCCGTCGAACCTCTGTGGGGACCGCGCGGCTTCGACATGGCGTCGCTGGACCACGCCATGTGGTTCCATCGGCCGTTCCGCGCTGACGAGTGGTTCCTGTACGACCAGGAGTCCCCGATCGCGGTGGGTGGCCGTGGCCTGGCCCGGGGGCGCATCTACGACCGCCAGGGGCGCCTGCTCGTCTCGGTCGTCCAGGAGGGGCTGTTCCGCAGTCTCGAGCGGTGACGTCCTGGGCGAAACACGGCGCCCGGCCGTCCGGGCCGGGCGGTCAGGCGTCTCTGCGCCGCAGCCACCCGAGCATGCTTCGCGACCGCATGTGTTCCGGCCGCGTTGCCGAGGTCTGACCGAGTAGGGCGTCCTCGTGGACGCGCATCACCTCATCGCAGGCCGCGGGCGGGCGGCCAGGCATGGTGGGCTGTCGGTCCGGTGGTCCCGGCGCCGGCCTCGGAGCAGGCCGGTACCGGCGGGCCTCGACCAGCGTCTGTGCCAGCTCGGCCCGGAGCCAGTCGATCTCGTCGCAGTCCTGCGCCGTCATGATCCGTGTCGCGATCGAGGCTGCTGGCGACTCGGGCGCCGGATGCCCCGGCCGCGCGGGTCGGAGGCGGTCCAGATGGGCGCGCTCGTAGGGATCCCGGACGATCTCCACCGTCTGGACCGGGTCCAGCAAGGACGCCACGACGGCGGCCTTCGCCCATGGGTCTTCCGCCTGGCGCAGTTCGAATCCCAGGTGGCGTCCGCGCCAGTTGCGGGGCCGCAGATCCACGCCCGTCTCCAGTTGGCCGCGCAGCCCCTCCGGTGTCCTGCCGGTCAGCAGCCGGGCGCTCTCCGGTTGGGAGGCGAACTGCCGTACCTCGTCGGCGAGATACAGCCAGACCACGGCCCGGTAGCGGTTCACGTACCAGTTCACCGGGACCACCAGGCCGAGGCGGGCGAACCGGGTGAACCTGCCCGGGGTCACTCCCATCAGGGCCGCGCCGTCCCTGGTGCCCACGGTCTCGACCCGGCCCCGCAGCACTTCGGGGAATCCGTCCTCCGCACGCACACGGTCGATCTCCGCGCGGGTGACGCGGCGGCCCCCTCCTCCCTCGTCCGGAACGGTCCGTACGCGACCGAGCCGGACGGCGAGGTCGAACTCGCCCCGCTTGAGGTCCAGTTCCTGGGCGGCACGGCTCAGCGCCAGTGACGACCGGCGGGAGGTGCGGCCTGCGGCGGTGGCGGCAGCCTCGGCGCGCGTGGGCGTGATCGTGTGTCCGGACATGGCGGTCTCCCCCGGGGATTGCCTCGCGAACGCCGTGTGCATCCGCTGCGGAAAAACCGTAGCTCGATCGCCGAATCTCGGAGATTGCCTGTGGATAACTCCGCCCACAGCTCGTTTCCGCAGGTCACCTGCCAAACGGCCGTGGCTCGGAGGCATCGGCCGCCCAAGGTCCGGGCCGATGTCCGCCTCGTGTCAGAGATCCACGGTCGGCGTCTGGTCCCGCTGTCGCTCGTCCACCGCCAAGTGCTCGCCGACCTGGTTCACCAGCAGCGTCATCTCGTACGCGATCTGCCCGATGTCGGCCTCGGCGGCGCTGAGCACGCACAGACAGCTGCCGGCGCCGGCCGCCGTCACGAACAGGATCGCGTCGTCGAACTCGATCATGGTCTGGCGGACCTGACCGGCTCCGAAGTGGCGGCCCGAGCCCTTGGCCAGGCTGTGCAACCCGGACGACACCGCAGCGAGATGCTCGGCGTCCTCACGCCGCAGCCCGGTGCTCGCACCGGTGACCAGTCCGTCGTTGGACAGCACCAGCGCATGCCGTATGTGCTCCACCCGCCCGGTCAGATCGTCCAGTAGCCAGCTGAGTCCCGTGTTCTGCGCCATAGTCCTCTCTCCCCGTGTTGTCACTCCCCCTGGCCGGAGGATCCGATCAGCCAGCCTTCACCACAGCCGCCCTCGCGGCAAGCAGGATGGGCACATGGCACAGAAGATGACCGACGAACAGTGGCGGGCCTTCGTCTCCCACGGCACCCGCACGGGGAAGCTTTCCACCGTCCGCGCCGACGGCAGTCCTCATGTGGCGCCGATCTGGTTTCTGCTGGACGGCGACGATGTGGTCTTCAACACCGGGAAGGAGACGGTGAAGGGGCGGAATCTCACCAGGGACGGCCGGGTCGCCCTCTGCGTGGACGACGACCGTCCTCCGTACGACTTCGTCGTGCTGCAGGGGCGGGCCGAGTTGTCCGAGGACCTCGACGAGGTGCGGCACTGGGCGGCCCGGCTCGGCGCCCGGTACATGGGCGAGGAACGGGCCGAGGAGTTCGGCGCCCGCAACGGGGTCCCGGGAGAACTCCTCGTCCGGGTGCGGATCGAGAAGGTGCTGGCGCACAGGGCCGTGGCCGAATAGCGCCTCAGCTCACGGAGTCGAGCAGCCGGGCCGTGTGCATCCGCCCGGCGTACTCGACGAGGCGGATCAGCACCTCCTTCCCGGAGTCACGGTCCCGCGCGTCACACAACACCACGGGTGTGCCCCGGTCGAGGTCGAGGGCGCGTGCCACATCGTCGGCGTCGTAGGCGCGGGCTCCCGTGAAGCAGTTGACGGCGACCACGAACGGGATGTGCCGATGCTCGAAGTAGTCGACCGCGGGGAAGCAGTCCTCAAGTCGCCGGGTGTCCGCGAGGACGACGGCACCGAGGGCCCCCTGGGCGAGTTCGTCCCACAGGAACCAGAAGCGATCCTGACCCGGGGTGCCGAAGAGGTAGAGCGAGAGCCCGGACCGGATGGTGATGCGTCCGAAGTCCATGGCGACCGTCGTGGTGACCTTCTGGTCCACGCCGTCGGTGTCGTCCACGGACTGACCGGCTTCGCTCAACAACTCCTCCGTGCGCAACGGCCGGATCTCGCTGACCGCGCCCACCAGGGTCGTCTTGCCCACGCCGAATCCGCCGGCGACCAGGATCTTCAACGCCAGGGCGGCCGTCTCGGCCTCGGGGGCGTCGGGGAACTCGGAGACCATGGATCACTTCTCTCGGGAGTGCCGACAACGGTCGACTTCACTACATCTGTGCGAGTTCAGCATCATGACAACTACGCTCGGACTTCGTGGGGCTAAGCGGTCATTTGACCGATCTGATCGGTTCTCGTTCGTTCGACGTCCGAACGGGTGCGCAACTCGGCGTCTGCGCGGCCCATGTTGAGGACGGCTCGTCGTCTACAGCGCCCTCAGTCCCGCGATGACCTCGCGCAGTATGCGTTCATCGGGCAGTTGGGCCGGTGGCACGGGACGGCTGACCCTGACGCGGCCCAGCTCCAGGAGGTCCCCGACGAGCACTCTGACGACGCCCACGGGCAGGTCCGCCTCCGCGGCGAGTTCGGCGACCGACTGTGTCTCGATGCGGCACAGGTCGACCAGAGCGTGGTGCTCGGGACCCAGTGAGGTGTCGTCGGCGGCCTCGGGGACGCCGGTCTCCAGCGAGACGAGGGCGATGAGGTCGAAGGCCACCCCGGTGGGCCCCGACCTGGTCCGGCCGCCCGTCATGGCGTAGGGACGGACGAGTGGCCCCGCCTCGCGGTCGTACCACTGGCTGCCCGGCCGACGCTGCGTGCCTGTTCTGTCCTCGGTCATCCCCGCCCGCCTTCGGCCTTCATCCGGCGGCCGGCGGATGCTCGGTCATCCGGGGCGCTGCGCGGAGGTGTTCACCGACCCGTTTGACCAGCCGGGCCATCTCGTAGGCCACCAGGCCGATGTCCGCCGTGACGACGGTGAGGACGGCGAGACAGGAGCCGTCGCCTGCGGCCGCCACGAAGAGGAAGCCCTCGTCCATCTCCACCATGGTCTGGCGCACTCCACCGACACCGAAGTGGCGTCCCGCGCCCTTGGCCAGGCTGTGGAATCCGGAGGCAACAGCCGCCAGATGCTCGGCGTCCTCGCGGCCGAGGTCGGTCGAGGCGCCGACCGCGAGGCCGTCGTTCGAGAGCACCACGGCGTGGCGTACCTCGGCCACGCGCAGCACCAAGTCGTCCAGCAGCCAGTCGAGTTCCCCCGACCGCCGGGTGGCCCTCGTGCTCGAGTCATGGATCATGCGGGGTCTCCTTCGCTGCTGTCACCCAGGGGGCCTGCCGTACGACCGGGAGGACGGCCGCCGCCGCGTACCCATCCGTCGCGGTAGGCGGTCATTCGGTCCCGTACCAGTTCGGGGGCGCGTTCGTCGTCGCGCCTTACGCCGGGAGCGCCCGTGGTCTGCTCCTGGGCGCGCTGTCCGCGCAGTTGAGGGGCGAGGCTCGCCTGCCGTACTCGACGCGGAAGGTCCTCGGAGACAGCGGAGTCGTCCGCGGTCCGGCGCAACCGCAGGGAAGCGACCGCGGCCGGGGGGCCGGACGGCGCCTGGGGCGTCGCCCGTGCCAGCGCGGGCCGTTCCACCGCCAGCTCGACGGGCTCCTTGGGTGCCGCGCTCGCGGGCACGCGCGCGTACCGGCGTTCCTCGTGCGGTTCGGCGGCGGAAGGAGGAGGCGAGTGTTCCGTCACGCCACCGTGCAGCAGGGCGGTGGGCAGGAGGACCACGGCGGTCGTTCCGCCGTAGGGCGAGGTGCGCAGATGCACCTTGATGCCATGGCGGGCGGCGAGCCTGCTGACGACGAAGAGGCCCAGCCGGTCGCTGTCGAAGAGATCGAGTGCCTCGGACTGCTCGATGCGCCGGTTCGCCTCGGCGAGTGTCTCCTCGCCCATGCCGAGCCCCCGGTCCTCGACCTCGACGGCAAATCCGTTGCCGACGGGCTCTCCGCTGACACGCACGCGCGTGTGGGGCGGCGAGAACTGGGCCGCGTTCTCGATGATCTCGGCGAGGAGGTGGGTGACGTCGGCGACCGCGCCGCCGATCACCGAGGCTTCGGAGAGTTGTCGTACCTCCACGCGCGCGTAGTCCTCGACCTCTGAGACGGCCGCGCGGACGACATCGGTCAGGGGGACGGGCATCCGCCAGGCCCGGCCCGGTGCGGCTCCGGACAGGATGATGAGGCTCTCGGCATGGCGGCGCATGCGCGTGGTCAGGTGGTCGAGCCGGAAGAGGTCGCTCAACTCGCTCGGGTCCTCGGAGCGGCGCTCCATGCTGTCGAGAAGGCTGAGCTGGCGGTGCACCAGGATCTGGCTGCGACGGGCGAGGTTGACGAAGACCCCGGAGATGCCGCTGGCGAGTTCCGCGCGTTCGGCGGCGGCGTGCAGGGCAGCGCGGTGCGCGGTGCCCAGGGCCTCGACGACCTGTCCGATCTCGTCTTCGGCGGGCAGACCCTGCGGCGCCTCGGCGTCCACGTCGATCTCTTCGCCCGCACGCAGCTTCCGCATGGCCTGCGGGAGCTTGTGCCGGGCGATCTCCAGGGCGCCGTTGCGCAGGCTGACCAGTTCGACGACGAGTCCGCGTCCGATGCGCACGGAGATGACGAGCGACGCGGACACGGCGACGAGCCCCAGGAGGACGGCGGCGCCGGCCGGGGTGAGCAGTCCGCGGATGAACGGGTCGGCCCGGCGCGCCATGCCCCGCCCCGCGTCCGCCTCGATGGTGCGCATGCCGTCCTGCACGCGCGCGTGGGCCGGGTTCCAGACGCCTTCGGGAGCAGCCTCGACGGCCGCGCGGCCCGTCCGGGCGGCGAGGATCTTGTCCTCGGCAGCGCCGACCTCGGCGTATGCGGCGTCTTGCGCGAGCCGGTGCCAGGCGGCACTTTCGCCGCCGCGCAGATCGGCGACGGCGGAGGTTGTCAGGGTGCGGCGTGTGTCGGCGGCGCCGGTGAACAGCCGCATGCGTCGGCCGTCCAGGGTGCCCGCGAGACGGGCGCTGGAGAGCATCGTGTCCTCCTGGGCGAGCGACTCCGCCGCGCGGGAGAACTCGAGCAGTACGCGCGCGTCGGAGCCGAGGCCGGCGTCCTGGACACCGCTGAGCGCGCCGCTCACCGAGAAGGCCGTACTGATGGTGCCGGTGTACTGCCCGTACGTCTCGTCCCAGCCGACCCGGTGGGCGAGTACATCGCCGCGAAAGGAACCCAGATGTTCCGCTTCGGTGACGAAGGCTTCTAGGCGAGCGGGCACCCCCGAGGGAAGGTCGGTGCCGTCGGCGACGGTGTTGTGGTCGCCGAGCCGCAACTTGGCCACGGCACGGTCGGTCCGCGCCGCACGGGCCTTGAGATCACTTAGCTGTTCGGCCGCGGGATCGGTCGCGTAGCGCACCGCGGCCGCGCGTTCGCTCTGGAGGGCGACGACCGCGTCCGCGAGCGGAGCGCGCACGGTGGCGTCCACCTGTTGCAGCCGGCGCAGCCGGGCGACGTCCTGAGCGGTGCCGACGGTGGCGTACGCCCAAAGGGCGAGCAGCGAGATCACGGGCACCATCAGCAGGCAGACGACCTTGGCGCGGACGGTGCGGGGGCGTACACGCCACCGCCGCGGACGTCTGAGCGGAACGGGCGGCGCGGGGCGGCGGGCCTCCCCGGTGTCGGCGCGTTCGTCGGCCGGCGGACCGGCGTGTGCGCGCCGGCCCCGGACCGGTGGCTGAGCCGGCGCTCCGGTGGCGGCCGTCGGGGTTCTACGGGGTGTACGCATGGCCTCCTCGCTCGGGATGGGGCTGAACGTGCCGTTGCGGGCCACAAGTCAGCCGGCGGGGCTCTCGGCCGGTCGCTGGGCCGAAGCGGAGGCCTCGCGCTCACCCGCCGTCGGCGACAGGGCGACGAACGCCGAGGTCAGGAAGAGGTAGGCGCCGAGACCGACGGCGAGGGGGAAGATGAACTGCATGGCCGAGGCCCCGGGCAGGGCCTCGCCGGACGGCGCGATGCGAACGCTCACCGCGAACATCCCGGTGTAGTGCATGGAGCTGACCGCCGCCCCCATGACGAGCGAGGCGACGGTGACCGCGACGGGGGACTTGACGTTGAGGCCTGCCCACAGGGCCAGGGTCGCCGCGACCACCGCGATCACGACGGAGGCCGCGACGAGCAGGGGGTCGTAACGCACCGTCCCGTGCAGCCGCAGCGCCGCCATGCCCAGGTAGTGCATGCTCGCCACGCCGAGGCCGGTGGTGAGGCCGCCCAGCAGCAGCGCCCGGACCCGGTCCCTGCTGTAGCCGACTGCGAAGACGCCTGCGCCGACGACGATCATGGCGACGAGCAGGCTCAGTATGGTCAGTGGCACGTCGTAACGGATCTCCGTGCCGCTGACGCCGAAGCCGAGCATGGCCACGAAGTGCATGGTCCAGATGCCGGTGCCGATCGCCGAGGCAGCGGTCAGAAGCCAGTTGCGACGCGATGTGCCGGTGGCGCCGAGCGCCCGGACGGTGCAGCGCAGCCCGAGGGCGGCGCCTATGCACGCCATCACGTAAGACAGTACGGGGGTCAGCCAGCCGAATGTGGCGTGGTCCAGGTGTCCCATGGCCCGGGGACGCTAGCCCTGACGAGGGGCCGTACAGGGGGCTCATTTCGAAAAGTGTTGGAATCTGACCCGGGCGGCTCAAGGAACGATCGCCTCAAGTCCGTACATGCGCACAGAGGCATCCCCGATGGAGGTGAGGAATCATGCGGAACATGAGCGACGACCACACACACGTCCAGGAGTTCTTCACTGCGCGGGCAGCCGACTGGGACGCGCGGTTCCCCGACGACGGCCCGGCCTACGCCGCAGCAGTCGCCGCGCTCGGGCTGCACGAGGGCGACCGCGTGCTCGACGCCGGTTGCGGTACGGGCCGGGCCCTGCCGCCGCTGCGCGCGGCCGTGGGACCGTCGGGAGTGGTCCTGGGGGCGGATCTCACCCCGGCGATGCTGGAGGCCGCCGTCCGGGCCGGGCGGGACCGCGACGGCCGGCTGCTGCTCGCCGATGTGGCCGCGCTGCCCTTGCGCACGGAGTCCCTCGACGCGGTCTTCGCGGCGGGTCTGATCGCTCATCTCCCCGCGCCGGCCCGGAACCTGAGGGAGTTGGCCCGCGTGGTGCGGCCCGGCGGCCTGCTGGCGCTCTTCCATCCGATCGGCCGGGCGGCCCTCGCGGCCCGGCAGGGCCGGCAGATCACCGCCGACGACCTGCGCGCCGAGCCCAACCTCCGTCCCCTGCTGGCGGGTTCCGGCTGGCGCATGACGTCGTACGTCGACGAGGACCCTCGCTTCCTCGCCCTGGCCGTCCGCGAGGGCTGAGCCTCAGCGGGCCCCCGCGATCTCGGCGACCAGAGCGTCGGGGCGGTCGAACATGATGTTGTGCCCGGCACCGGGCACGGTCACCACCCGCACGCCCGCGGCCTCCAGGCCGTCCCTGTCGTCGAGTTCGCCGCTCAGCTCCCCCTGGAGGTAGACCCGGTCCGCTGTCAGCGCCTCCAGCAACCGGCGCATGGTGGGGTTCGTGCCCCGCACGAGGTGCGTGGCCGTGCGATGGAGGGCCCGCGGGTCGGCGAGGCGCATGGTCGCCGCCCAGGTGGGGCCGATCCGACGGAGCACACGCGCGTGGCCGCCGTTGTCGGCGTACTCGTCCTCCGTGTACCGGGAGATGCCACTGCTCCCGGCGCCGGCCGGCGGGTTCGGATCGAGGTTGGCCTCCAGGAGCACCAGCCGTGAGACGAGATCGGGCCGGCGGTGGGCCAGCACGATGGCGACCGAACCGCACGTCCTCACGCTCACCGACGAGGGCAGACAGGAGCTGCGCCATCGGCTGGCGGAACCCGCACAACGCGACATCAGCGACGAGAACGCTGGTTCACGGTGCTCGCCTTCCTCAGGCACCTGGAGGACCCGGCGGCCCAGGCCACCGTCCTGCGCCGTCGGCTCGCCTTCCTGGAGGAGCCCTCGAGCTTCTTCTACGCGGGTGACCGCCCGTTGCGCGCGGAGGAGCTGCACGACCCCTTCAGACGCGGCATCCTCACGATCGCGCGGGCCACGAGCCGGGCCGAGCTGACCTGGCTGCGCACGACACTCGACTCACTCGAGGGGAGCGGTGCGACTGGTTGATGCAGCGACCGCGGCGCGGGTCGGCCGAGCGGCAGAGCGCGGCGCCGTTCGAGTCGCTCGCATCTCTTCACCGTCCGGTCCCTCTTCTGCCGCCGAAGTTTCAACTCTAGGTTGATGAGCGGCAGATGCGCCCCGGCGAGGGCAACCGCACAGGGGGAAGGTGGTCGGCATGTTCGACAGGATCCGCAAGTCGGTCGGCAGATTCGTCAAGTCCCCGGGCACGGTGACGGGCACGGACGCGGAGACGCCCACGGGCGGGGGAAAGCGCACACACAACCTGTTCGAGGCTGCTGCCGCCTATGTCGCGGCGTGTGCCGAGGACGACCAGGACCGCATGGACGAGGCCGTGGCGTGGGTGTCGCCGGAGGCCCTGTCGTTCGGCGTGAACGAGTTGGCGTGCCGGGCCGTCATCGCCCTGGCTCGGGAGCGCGACGAGTCGCCGTCGGTGGTCGCTCGCACACTCCTCGGTCTGTCCGCGCACTGAGGGCGGCGCCCGTCGGCCGTTTCGCCCCGATCCCGCCGGAGAACTGCGATTTCTCGTGTGATTCGCACTCGTGACAACCGGCTCGCGTGAGCATTAAGGTGCGCCGACGGACGAACCACTGGGAGGGTGGCATGGCCGGGACGGACGAGGACGCCGTCGCCGCCGAGGACGACGCGCTGTATGTGCTGACGGCGGCCCTGCTGACGCCCGCGCAGTTCCCGAGCGTGCTGGGCGACGACTATCCGGATGCCTGTGCGGCGCTCGACCTGCCGCCCCTGGCCGACGGGTACGGCCTCGTGCTCGGCCAGGACGGCGACGGTGCGCGCTGGACCGTGGTCATCGACGACGTGTCTCTGGTGGCCGTGGCCATCGCGTCCTGGGACTGCGGCATGGAGTACGAGCTGTCGCCGGACGAGCGGACGGTCGTCGCCGCACTGCCGGGGTGGCCGCTGGCGGTGGCCGTCGCGGCGCCGGGTCTGCCCGCGCCGCACGACCCCGCCCCCGAACTCGCCGAACGCGAGCCGCTGTCCCCGCCGGACACCAGCACCTGGGGGCCGGCGCAACGGCGCCTGGGAGCCGACGAGATCGCCCTCCAGTGGACGATGTGGCGCGAGCAGATCGACGACGACTTCTTCGCATCCGCAGACGGCGAGACACCGGCCGGGGAGGCGGCGGAGAAGGCCGGGGAGGGGACGGAGAGCTCCGGGGAAAGTGGCAGTGAGAAGTCCCCGGTGGGCCTCCGCCGTGTCCTCGCGGAGGCCCACGCCTACGTCGACGCTCCCCCGCCGCTGGGCCGTATCCGCTCCTCGTTCGCTCCGGGCGACGCGCGCACCTTGCGTGCCGACGGGCCCGGCTGGTCCATGGTGGCCAGAACCGACGACATCGCGTTCGTGCTGCTCGACGAGAAGCCCGGCGAGGTTCTCCCCGTGGGCCGTGGCTCGAAGCTGCCCGGACTGCTCGAGGCGCTGGACAAGCTGGCGGTCCGGCCGGCCTGAGGCGGCAGCCCGGGCGGAGTGGGCGGGCCGGACTCGGCGTGCAAGGCCGGAGCGGCTCACGGCTGGCTCAGGAGGGAAGGGGCCCGCACGGCGTGCCTCCGGATGCAGGGGGAAGGGAAGGCCGCAGCCGCGCCGCAGGACCGGGCGCGGCGTGAAGCCCTGAGCTGAGTGGATCGACCCCTCGTACGACGCCGCCTGTCCTGGTGCGTCCGCCGGGTCCACGGCGGAGCAGGTCCTTGCCCCCTGCGCGTCGGACGCGGCCTACGACTACGCGAAGCGGCCCGCGCCGTGCACCGCGCGGTGGGCCGGGTCGCCCTCACGGGGACGGATCGGCAAACCGTTGATCACACTGCACGGCGACCCGGATGTGCTGCTGCCCAAGGCCACGGACTCGGACGTGTACGGCCGGATGGTGCGGGAGAGCGGGCGTGGGCCGCTGCACCGCTTCTACACCATCCAGGGCGGCACCCATGTCGACGGGCTGTACGACTCCTTCCCTGATCGGCTGCGGCCGATCCTGCCCTGCTACCGGGCGGGCTTCGACGCCCGCACCGCGTGGGTGGACCGGCGCGAGCGACCGCCCGCGGACCGTACCGTCGGCAGGCCCACGGGGGGCGACGTGGTCGACTCCTGCGCTCTGGCGGGGCAGGCGGCGGACCGCCAGGACCTCAGCGGCCGAGTTCCTTGCGTGTCACACGGCGCAGCCTGCGCCGCTGGGAGGGGTCCAGGGTGAGGTACGCGGCCGCGGGGACTCCCAGGATGATCAGGAGGGCGGCCCACCAGGGGAGCCATATCAGCAGGAGGAGCCCGACCAGCGCTCCCCCCATGGCGATCTTCGCGTTCTTCGACATGTGTCGCCTCCTTCGCGGCCAGTGCCGCTCTCTGCCATGAGAACGGGTGCGTCCCGCGCGCGGTTCCAACCGTGACCCTGAGACGCCCCTGAGCCGCCCCCCACTCATCCCTGAGAGACCCGGTCCGTCACCGCCACGCGACCTACCCCATGAGCCGGGCGCCCCGGCCGGGCGGCGGCCCGGTCCACGGCCGTCGTCCGGCGTTCACCGAGCCGTCGCTCGGCATTCGATACCGGGGCCAACTCTGGCCGCTGTCAACGAACTTGCGCCTCAGGAGGCCCCGATGTCCCCGCATGCAGCCGGTCGACGCCGTGTGCACCGCTCCGTCGCCGGGAGCGTACCTCTCGCGGTCCTGGCCGCCCTCACGGTCTCCGGCACCGCGAGCCCGCACAACGATCAGCCGCAGGTGACGCGCACCGCCACGCTCGGAAACATCCCGCTGGGTGCGTTCAGCGACGCGTTGCTGCACGGCACGGTGGACGACGACCACGGCATCGAGCTCGGCGGGACAGGCAGCGACATCTACCCGGCGGGCCGCACGGGTGAGTTCTGGACCGTGACGGACCGGGGGCCCAACGGCCAGATCAAGGTGGACGGCAAGAAGCGCCGGACCTTCCCCGTGCCCGGGTTCGACCCGGCGATCGTGAAGATCCGCGTCTGCGGCGACACCGTGAGGGTGCTCGACGCGATCCCGATCACCACCTCCTCCGGCAAGCCCGTCACCGGGTTGTCCAACCAGCAGGGCCGGGACGAGGCGCCGTACTCCTACGACGCTCAGAAGGCGCTGGCGTACAACCCGAACGGCCTCGACACCGAGGGCATCGTGCGGTCCGGTGACGGCAGCTTCTGGCTCGTCGACGAGTACGGGCCGTCGTTGATCCACGTCTCCGCGCGCGGGAAGGCCTCACGAGGTATGTGCCCAAGGGGCTGAACCTGACCGGCACCGACTACCCGGTCGTCGAGGCCCTGCCGTCCGTTCTGCTGCACCGGACGATCAACCGCGGCTTCGAAGGTCTCGCGCAGCTCCCCGACGGCGACCTGGTGATGGCCCTGCAGAGCCCGCTGTCCCTCCCCGACAGGGACGCGGGGGCCGCCTCGCGCACGACCCGGCAGCTGCGCTTCTCCCCGAAGAAGCGTGCCGTGACCGCGGAGTACGCGTACCGGTTCGACCCGGTGGACGTGGTGGACCCGGGCGAGGACGACACGTCCGAGCTGAAGATCTCGTCCGTGGTGGCCGTCGGGGGCGACCGGCTGCTCGTCGAGGAGCGCACCGACAGGGCGGCTCGACTCCAGCTGGTCCGGCTGACCCGGAGTGCGGACATCCTGGGAGGACGCTACGACGACGACACGACCTCTCCCTCCCTGGAGCAGCTCGACGACCCGGCCGCCTCCGGCGTTCCGGTGCCGGCCAAGCGACTGGTCGTCGATCTCGGCAAGGTGAAGGGAGTGCCCGGGAAGATCGAGGGCATCGCCCGCGTCGATCACCACACGCTCGCGCTCATCAACGACAACGACTTCGGGATGACGGACGGTGCGGGCGCTTTCGACGCGCAGGGCCGGCTCGTCGACAGCGGAATCGGGACGACGGTGGTGTACGTGCGGCTGCCCGAAGGCTTCTGAGTCGCATCGCCGTCCGCCACGCGCGCGTGCTCCGCACCTCGAGGGCACGCGCGCGTGGCGCACACGCATGCGTGGCTGCACCGCGAGCGCGCCGCCCGACCGGCACGCGGTTTCTCACGGCGTCGCCTCGGGGTCCGCGAAGAGCGACTGGATAGCGCTCGGGAACCCGCTCGGCAAGACACTCGGAAAGCCGCTGGGCAGCTCGGTGGGGAAGCCCGAGGGAAGCTTCGTCGGCAGCCGCGAGGGCAGGGCGGTGGGCAGGCCGGAGGGGATGCCCGGCGACGGGACGGCCGGGCTGCTCGTACTCCCGCTGCTCTCGGGGGACGGCTTCTGCTTCGAGGATCCGCCGCCGTTGTTCACCACCAGAACAACGGCGACGATCCCCAGCGCCACGATCACGGCGAGCACGAGGAAGACGGCGGGGCGGCGCGAACCGGGCGCTCCGGGCGGCGGACCGAACCCGCCGTCGTCCCAAGGCGTTGTGTCTCCCGGCGGCCGGGGTGGCATGGGCGGCATGGCCATACCGCCAAGAATCACCTCGGGACCGCCACCGCGCCACCCTCGCACGGCAGTTGATACGGACTCATGTCATGGATGGTCCGATTCCGCAGTATTCCGCGCGGATCCCGGCACGCGCCGACGTGCCGCGATGATCAGCCTCGGGCGCCGAGCAGATGGTCCATGGCCAGCTGGTCCAGGCGCTCGAAGGCCATTCCGCGCGCGGCGGCCGACTCCACGTCGAACTCCTCGAAGGCGCTGCGATCCTCCAGCAGCGACTGCAGGCCGTCCGCGGCGGTCGGCTGCGCCAACTCGTCCAGCCGGGAGGCGCGCAGGGCTTCCTGGACCTCGGGGTCCGCACGGAAGGCGGCCGCACGCTCCTTCATGATGAGGTAGTTGCGCATGCACCCCGCCGCCGATGCCCACACGCCGTCGAGGTCCTCGGTCCGAGGCGGCTTGAAGTCGAAGTGGCGCGGCCCGCGGTAACCGGCGCTCTCCAGGAGGTCGACCAGCCAGAAGGCGGCCCGAAGGTCGCCCGCTCCGAAGCGCAGGTCCTGGTCGTACTTGATGCCGGACTGGCCGTTGAGGTCGATGTGGAAGAGCTTGCCCGCCCACAGGGCCTGGGCGATGCCGTGGGGGAAGTTGAGGCCGGCCATCTGCTCGTGCCCCACCTCGGGGTTGACGCCGTACAGCTCGGGGCGCTCCAGGCGCTCGATGAAGGCGAGAGCATGACCGACCGTCGGCAGCAGGATGTCGCCGCGCGGCTCGTTCGGCTTGGGCTCGATGGCGAAGCGCAGGTCGTACCCCTGGGAGATGACGTACTCCCCGAGGAGGTCGAAGGCCTCCTTCATGCGGTCGAGTGCGACGCGCACGTCCTTGGCCGCTCCGGACTCGGCACCTTCCCGGCCGCCCCAGGCGACGTACGTCTCGGCGCCGAGCTCCGCCGCCAGGTCGATGTTGCGGATGGTCTTGCGCAACGCGTATCGGCGGACGTCACGGTCGTTGGCGGTGAAGGCGCCGTCCTTGAAGACGGGGTGGGTGAAGAGGTTGGTGGTGGCCATCGGCACGGTCATGCCACTCGTGTCGAGCGCCTGGCGGAAGCGCTTGATGTGCTCCTCGCGCTCGCTGTCCGAGGACCCGAAGGGGATGAGGTCGTCGTCGTGGAAGGTCACACCGTAGGCGCCGAGCTCGGCAAGGCGCTGCACCGTCTCGACCGGGTCCAGGGCGCGCCGGGTGGCGTCGCCGAACGGGTCCCTTCCCTGCCAGCCGACGGTCCACAGGCCGAAGGTGAACCTGTCCTCGGGGGTGGGCTGGTAGCTCATGCCGCGGCTCCTTGCTCGCTGAGACTATTTCGTCATGGCGCTTAACAAATTAGTATGCGGGGGCATCTCTGGGAAGAGACCATGCGTCCTCGTGTGGGGACTGCGTACGGTGACAAGGGGCGGCCCCGGGCTGCGCCGGTCCCGGCAGGCCCCGCCAACAGGCCAGATCCCGCGAGCCGCGGAAGAGGGAGAGCCCGATGTCAGCAGCCGAGGGTCCGCTCGTCGTCGGGGTGGACTCATCCACCCAGTCCACCAAGGTCCTGGTCGTCGACGCGTCGACCGGACAGGTGGTGGCCGCCGGCCAGGCACCTCACACCGTCTCGTCGGGAGCGGGCCGCGAGAGCGATCCCCGCCAGTGGTGGGACGCCCTGTGCGAGGCCCTGCACCAGTGCGGTGAGGCGGCCCACGAGGCCGCCGCAGTGTCCATCGGCGGCCAGCAGCACGGTCTGGTCACGCTGGACGCGCACGGCGACCCGGTGCGTCCGGCCCTGCTGTGGAACGACGTGCGCTCCGCGCCGCAGGCCCGCCGGCTGGTCGAGGAGCTGGGCGGCCCCAAGGTCTGGGCGGGGCGCACGGGAAGCGTGCCCGGCCCTTCCTTCACGGTCACGAAGTGGGCCTGGCTGGCCGAGCACGAACCCGAGGCGGTCCGCGCGACGAAGGCCGTGCGGCTGCCCCACGACTATCTGACCGAACGCCTCACCGGGGAGGGCACGACCGACCGTGGTGACGCCTCCGGCACCGGCTGGTGGGCCTCCGCGACCGAGTCGTACGACGAGGAGATCCTCGCCCTCGCGGGCCTGGATCCGGCCCTGCTGCCGCGCGTGGTCCGGCCCGGCGAGGTGGCGGGCACCGTGCGCGACGCCCATGACCTGCCTTTCTCCAAGGGCACCCTGGCCGCTCCGGGCACCGGTGACAACGCCGCGGCCGCGCTCGGCCTCGGGCTGCGGTCCGGGACCGCGGTACTGAGCCTCGGCACCTCCGGCACGGTGTACGCCGTCTCGAAGCGGCGGCCCGCGGATCCGACCGGCACCGTCGCGGGCTTCGCGGATGCGCACGGCGACTGGCTGCCGCTGGCCTGCACCCTGAACTGCACCCTCGCCGTCGACCGGATCGCCACTCTGCTGGGTCTCGACCGTGAGGCGGTCGAGCCGGGTGCGGAGGTGACGCTGCTCCCCTACCTCGACGGTGAGCGCACCCCGGACCTCCCGCACGCGTCGGGTCTGCTCCACGGCCTGCGCCACGACACCACCGCGGGGCAACTGCTGCAGGCCGCGTACGACGGCGCGGTGCACTCACTGCTCGGCGCCCTCGACCTGGTGCTCGACGAGGACGCGGACCGCACCGCCCCGCTGCTGCTCATCGGCGGCGGCGCGCGAGGAACGGCGTGGCAGCAGACCGTACGACGACTGTCCGGGCGCCCCGTGCAGGTGCCCGAGGCCCGGGAACTCGTCGCCCTGGGCGCCGCCGCCCAGGCCGCCGGACTGCTGACCGGTGAGGACCCGGCCTCCGTCGCCCGGCGCTGGGACACCGCCCGTGGCCCGGTGCTGGAGGCCGAGGAACGGGACGAGGCGGCCCTGGCCAGGATCGCCGGGGTACTCTCCGACGCGGCCCCGCTGCTGGAGCGGGAGCCGGACCGGCACTGACGGGATCCGAGGGAGGCATGACCGCACCGCTGCACGAAGCCCATCCGAGCGGCCCCGGCAGTCGGGTGCCCGACACCCAGCAGGGCATGCGGCGCCGCAATCTGGCGCGCGTCATGCACGCCGTCAGCGCCGAGGGGCCCCTCTCGCGCGCCGCGGTCGCCTCACGGATCGGTCTGACCCGGGCGGCGGTATCCACGCTGGTCGACGAACTGATCCGGTCGGGACTCCTCGAAGAGCTGGGGCCGGAGCGTCCCGGCCGGGTGGGGCGCCCGGGGTCCGCCCTGGCCGTCAGCGGGAGCGGTCCGGCGGGGATCGGTGCCGAGATCGGGGTGGACCACCTGGCGGTGTGTGCGGTGGATCTGCGCGGGGAGATACGGGCGCGGGCGGTGCGGCACGGAACGAACCGGGGCCGCCCCGCGCAGCCGGTGCTCGGCGAACTGGCCGAACTGGTACGGCAGGTCGTCGCCGAGGCCGACGAAGAGGGCCTGTGGCCTGCGGGCCTGGCGGTCGCGGTGCCGGGTCTGGTGGCGAGCGACGCCCGGACCGTGGTCCGCGCTCCCAACCTCGACTGGCACGCTGTCGACCTGGGCCCGCTGCTACCGTCCGAACTGCCGTTGACCGTGGACAACGAGGCCAACTTCGGTTCCCTCGCGGAACTCTGGCTGGGCGACGACACGCCACGGGACTTCCTGCATGTCTCGGCGGAGATCGGTATCGGTGGTGCGGTCGTCGTGGACGGGCGGCTGCTGCGGGGCACCCGCGGTTTCGCGGGCGAACTGGGGCATGTGCCGGTACGCCCGGAGGGGCCAAGGTGCGCGTGCGGTGGGCGTGGCTGCCTGGAGCAGTACGCCGGCGAGGAAGCCGTGCTGCGTGCGGCCGGGCTGTCGCCGCGCGAGGACCGAGTGGAACTGCTGGCCGAACGCGCCGCGCAGGGTGACCAGGACGTACGCCATGCCCTGCGCGGCGCCGGGACCGCGCTCGGCATCGCGCTGACCGGCGCGGTGAACCTGCTGGACCCGGGGGCCGTTGTGCTCGGCGGGGCACTGGCCGGTCTCGCGCCCTGGCTGCTGCCGTCCCTGGAACGGGAACTGGCGCGCCGCACGGCCGGCCCCGCGTGTGCCGTGACCGTCTCGCGTCTGGGGTCCGAGGGGCCGCTGCTCGGCGCCGCGCATTCGGTGGTCCGGGCGGTGCTCGACGATCCGGCGGGAGTGGCCGGACAGAGGTGAGGGAACCGCCCGAGCCGCCGCCCGGAACCTCGGCCGGCTCGCCTTCCCTCCGACGGGTGGCGGAGATATCCACAGTTTCGCCCTTGTCCACTGAGGGCGCCGCACCTCCGCTGCGCGACCGTTCGGCACCGTAACGTGATGCACACACGCAGCCGACGAGCGGCGGCTGCACGCCAGTGGAATCGGGGGATTCACATGACGGGTGAGACGGTTCACGGCCATACCGGCCACGGCACGCGCGGAAGTCGCGCTGTGCGAGGCCGCTGCTCGGCGCAGCATCCGGGCGGCCGCGCGCACGACGCTGGGCGGGACGGGCGAGATCCGTTATCGGGTCGCGCGAAACGACAGCCGCGCCGAGGCGTTGAGTACACGAGGCACGAGATCGGTACATTTCGGAACTCCGGCTACGAAAGGCGCTCTCTTCGTGGAAAGAGTCGAGTCACAGCAAACGAACTCATTCACCAGCAGACGGCGGTTGCTGAAGGGCGCGGCCCTGGCCGCAGTGCCCTACGTCCTGCTCCCCTCGGCTCCGGCCCGCGCCCGGCCCCGATCCGTCGACCACCCCTTCGCCGACTGGTTCTCGGCGGCCTCCGCCAACTACACGTCCGCGGACCGGCCCGTGAGCCAGCTGCTGGATCGCATCGTCATCCATGTGACGCAGGCGACCTACACCAACACCCTGGACATCTTCAGGAACCCGAGGAAGAAGGTGTCCGCGCACTACGTCGTCCGCTCGGTGGACGGGCACATCGCGCAGTGCGTCCGCGAGCACGACATCGCCTGGCACGCGGGCAATTGGGAGTACAACACCCGCAGCGTCGGCATCGAGCACGAAGGGTGGGTGGAACAGCCGGGTTACTTCACGAACGCCCTGTACGAGGAGTCGGCCAAGCTCACAGCGGCCGTCTGCATGCGGTACGGCATTCCGAAGGATCGGGCCCACATCATCGGCCACTACGAGGTCCCCGGCACGGACCACACGGATCCCGGGCCGAACTGGGACTGGACGCGTTACATGAGACTCGTGAACCTCGCGTCAACTTGATCCGGCCCTGGAGGGCCGGGTTTGGAGGTGGTGCCCAACTGGCTGCTGGGTTGGCTCCTCCGTCCAGTCACCCCTTTATGGGGTGGCAGGGACGCGTGACTCACGCCCCGCAATCCACACGTCTTCGCCGCGGTGGGCGAGGACGCGGGAAGCATTCCGGTCGGCGTGCGCAACGACGCCGCACGACCGGCATACGAACTTGGCCTGGGAGACGCGGTTGAGCCGGTCCACGTGTCCGCACTCCGCGCACTCCTTCGAGGAGTAGGCAGGGTCAACAAACACGAGCGGGACTCCGGCCCGTCGCGCCTTGTAGACGATGAAGTCTCCGAGCTGGGCGAAGGCCCAGGAATGGAGCGCGACCCGTTGGGGCTTGCGGAGCCGTACCCGGGTGCGGATGCCCTTCAGCTCTTCGAGCGAGAGTCCGCGTCCGGTGCGTTCAGCCTCGGTCACGATCGTCTTGGCGATGATGTGGTTGGTGTTCTTGGCGTGGCGCTGTTCCTTGCGGGAACGCGCCTTCAGCCGTCTGCGGGCGGACTTGGTACCCTTGGCCTGAAGCTTCCTGCGCAAGGCGGCCTGCCGCTTGCGGTACCGGTTGAGCTTGCGCCCGGCGGCCTGGTAGCCGGTGGACGTGGTGGCGATGTTGACGATGCCGAGATCCACCCCAGTGAAGCCGTCCGGCTCGTACTGCTCGGCCTGCGGCACTTCACAGGTGGCGATCAGATAGAACGCCCCATTGCGCTGGATCAGGTCCGACTCGCCCTGCCGATACTCCCGAAGGGTCTTGAGCGCGCCGGCGGAGCAGGTGAAGCGGACGTTCTTGATGCGCTTGGCCGTAGTCCAGATCGACACGGTCTGCGCGTCGTACTGCCAGGAAAGGCAGCGGTCGTCGTAGGGCTGCGCCGCCTCGGGCCGGAAGGCGACCGGCTTCGTCTCGGCCTTGGTCCGCCGCTTGGAGCCCGGCTTTCCCAGGTTCCCGGCGCGGATGTTGGCCTTGAGCGTCGTGTAGGAGTCGCGAACCTTCTTGATCACGTGTTGGGCAGCCTGTGCCCCCAGACCACGGGCCTTGAGTTCAGCGTAGGTGTGCTTGCGCAACTCGTACTCACGCGGCACGCCGTGCGCGAAGGCGAATTCCGACACCCAGTTCGCAGCCTCGTTGACCGTGCGCAGGGTCGCCGACAGCGCGGCGGCCTGCTCGGCCTCCGGCGTCAGCTTCACTTGCACGACAATCTTGATACGGGCCATCGTACTAGTTGATCTGTCACCGCGATGGGAACCAAACCCCAATAATCACGGGCTTGACAGCCGTACGGTCATCCACACCTCTCATTCGCCTGGACGCCTGGCTCATCGGCATACCACTGGGGAAGACCCGCACATCGCACTTCTCCACCCTCGACCTGGCAGCCTGATCACCCAGTCTGGTTTGCAGATTTCCCAACGGAGTCGTTCACCCCCGGGGTTCCGCGCTAGATCAAGCTGAGCCGGAAGGCGGCGCCGTGGGCCGGCAGGGCACATGGACACGGGTTCGGGTGCGGTGCGGCTCCCCCGACCTCGTTCGGGCGGAAGCCTGTCGAGACGGTTGTCGGGGGCCCCGCCGGGAGTGACGATGTCCCCGACCCCATCACCGTCCCGGGAGGCCGCATTGACCGATCCGTGGGTGGCGCTGGAGCCGGGGACCGATCCCGTCGAGCGGGTGCGGGAGCTGCGTCGCGCACACGAGACGTTCACCGCGGCGGGCACGGTCGCGCGGAAGGTGCGTCCTGTGGTGGCCGATTCGTGGCGGCGTTCTGCTCGGGCGGGTGTGGGGCCGGACGGCACCGCGCCCGTGGAACTGGTGGGCGGCGACCTCGGCTCCTACCGGGCGGAACACCCGCTGGCACGTGTGATGCCGCTGATCCGCGAGCTGATGGGCCCGTTCGCATCGGACGGCGAACATCTGCTGGCGGTGTGCGACGCACAGGGCAGGCTGCTCTGGGTCGAGGGCGACCCGGCGACACGGCGGCGGGCGGACCGGATGAACTTCGTGCCGGGAGCGCGCTGGGCGGAGTCGGCGGTCGGGACGAACGCGCCGGGGACGGCCGTCGCGGTGGACCGGCCGGTGCAGGTGTTCGCGGCCGAGCACTTCATCCGCCGGGTCCAGCCCTGGACCTGCGCGGCGGCGCCGGTGCACGATCCGCGCACCGGCCGGGTGCTCGGCGCGCTGGACATCACCGGCGGGGACGGGCTCGCGCACCCGCACAGCCTGGGGTTCGTGCAGGCGGTGGCGCGGGCCGCCGAGTCCCAGCTGGCACTGCTCTCGCCGCCCGAGGCTCCGGCGGACACGGTGGAGCTGACCGCCCTGGGGCGCGACGAGGCGCGGCTGCGCACACGCGGCCGGCAGATCCGGCTCAGTCGCCGTCACAGCGAGATCGTGGTGCTGCTGGCCCGGCATCCGGAGGGACTGAGCGGCGACGAACTGTTGTGCGCGCTGTACGAGGACGAGTCGGTGACACCGGTGACGCTGCGCGCCGAGCTGGCACGGCTGCGCCGAATACTCGGGCCCGGCCTGCTGGCCTCTCGTCCGTATCGGCTGACGGCTCCGGTCGAGTCCGATGTCGCGGTCGTGGAACGCCGGTTGGCGGCGGGCGCGCTCGCGGAGGCCGCGGGCGCGTACCCGGGACCGTTGCTGCCGGGCTCGCTGGCACCGGCGGTGGCGCTGCTGCGGCGCAGGCTGGCCGACGGGCTGCGGACGGCGCTCATCGCCCGCCGCGACCCCGACCTGCTGGCCGGCTGGGCTCACGCACCGTGGGGGGAGGACGACCTCGACGTCTGGCGGGCGCTCGCGGCGGTTCGGCCGGCAGCGGCCGTACGGGCGCGCCTCGACGAGCTGGAGTCGGAGCTGGCGGCACCCGTGGGCTGGGCACGTCCGGCGGCACCTCGCTGAGGCGCCGGGCGGCCGAACGCCCGGCAGCGTGCCTCGCGCCCGCACACGCAACGGCCGCGACCGGGACGCAACGTACTCGCAACGTGCGCGTGCCTAGCCTCGCGCCGAGAGCTGCCCAACGGCGGGCAGCGCTTTCCCGGGAGGCAGACCCGTATGACCCGTTACGCAGCGCCCGGCACCGAGGGTGCGATCGTCTCCTACCAGGCGCGGTACGACCACTTCATCGGTGGTGAGTATGTGCCGCCGGCCCGCGGCCAGTACTTCGAGAATCCGACTCCGGTCAACGGGCAGCCGTTCACGGAGATCGCTCGGGGGACCGTGGAGGACGTGGAGCGCGCGCTGGACGCGGCGCACGCCGCCGCGCCCGCTTGGGGCCGTACGTCGGCGACCGAGCGCTCCGACATCCTCCGGAAGATCGCCGACCGGATGGAGGCCAATCTGGAGAAGCTCGCGGTCGCCGAGAGCTGGGAGAACGGGAAGCCGGTCCGGGAGACGCTGGCTGCGGACATCCCGCTCGCCATCGACCACTTCCGCTACTTCGCGGGGGCCGTCCGGGCCCAGGAGGGTTCGCTGGGCGAGCTCGACGACGACACGGTGGCGTACCACTTCCACGAGCCGCTCGGCGTGGTCGCGCAGATCATCCCCTGGAACTTCCCCATCCTCATGGCCACGTGGAAGCTCGCACCGGCCCTGGCGGCCGGCAACGCGGTGGTCCTCAAGCCGGCCGAGCAGACCCCGGCCTCCATCCACTACTGGCTGAGCCTGGTGGCCGACCTGCTGCCGCCGGGCGTGCTGAACATCGTGAACGGCTTCGGTGTGGAGGCGGGCAAGCCGCTGGCCTCCAGCCCGCGCGTCGCCAAGGTCGCGTTCACGGGCGAGACCACGACGGGGCGGCTCATCATGCAGTACGCCTCGGAGAACATCACCCCGGTGACCCTGGAGCTCGGTGGCAAGTCCCCGAACATCTTCTTCGAGGACGTATGGTCGGCGAACGACGACTTCCGCGACAAGGCGCTGGAAGGCTTCACGATGTTCGCGCTCAACCAGGGCGAGGTCTGTACGTGCCCGTCGCGGGCGCTGGTGCAGCGGGGCCACTACGCCGAGTTCATGGAGGCGGCCGTCGCCCGTACGGAGCTGATCAAGGCCGGGCACCCGCTGGACACCGAGACGATGATCGGCGCGCAGGCGTCGAACGACCAGCTTGAGAAGATCCTCTCGTACCTGGACATCGGCCGTCAGGAGGGCGCGAAGGTCCTCACGGGTGGCGAGCGCATCGAGCACGACGGCGAGTTGAAGGGCGGGTACTACGTCCAGCCGACGATCTTCGAGGGCGACAACCGGATGCGGATCTTCCAGGAGGAGATCTTCGGGCCTGTGGTGTCGGTGACGTCGTTCCACGACTTCGACGACGCCATCAAGATCGCCAACGACACGCTGTACGGGCTCGGGGCCGGCGTCTGGACGCGGGACGTCAACACCGCGTACCGCGCGGGCCGCGCCATCCAGGCGGGCCGTGTGTGGACCAACTGCTACCACGCGTACCCGGCACACGCCGCGTTCGGCGGGTACAAGGGCTCGGGCATCGGCCGCGAGACCCACAAGATGATGCTGGAGCACTACCAGCAGACGAAGAACCTTCTGGTGTCGTACTCGCCGAAGAAGCTGGGCTTCTTCTAGACACCGAACAAGGGCGCCTGACCAGGGAAGAGCCGGGCAGGCGCCCTTCTCGGGCTCGGTCTGGGCCGCGAACGGACTGTCAGACGGTGAATCGTCGGGATCGGCGGCCTTCCAATCCGCCGCCCAGGACTCCGGCGGCTCGATCGCGTCCGGGCCGCCGCTGCGGACCCGGGGCTCCTCAGCCGGCACCACGCATGGCCTGATCGACGATTCGAAGTAGTCGAAGCCTTCGGCGTAGACGTTCCGCTCGGTGCCGAACGCAAGCTCCGCTCCGCGTCCCTTGGCGAGGGCGGATCAGGCAGGCGATCACAGCCGGCGCCGGGCTCCCGTTCGTAGGACTCCGTGCGTTCATCCTGTGCCTTCGACCAGCACCAGGACCACGACCGGCTTGCTCACCGCTGGGACGAATCCTCCCAGCCCGCTGCGGCGCCGCCAAGATCACAGCATGCGACCACGCCGCCCCCTATGCTCGAAGTGACGGTCCCCGTCGTACGCATTTCACTCCCGGTCGCCGTCCCCGCGAGACCGGATTCACCGCCCTCCGCCTCGCCCTGACAGGACGACGCCACGAACGGGAGCCCCATGTTGACGTCCGGGCAGGCGCCATGAGCACGACGACCCTGATCGTCGTGAGCGGCGGCCCCGGGACGGGGAAGACCACGCTCGCGCACGAACTCGCGCGTGCCCTCGGCTGCCCCGCCGTCATCCGCGACGAGATCAAGCAGGGCATGGTCATGTCCCACCCCGGCTACCGCGGTGGCGGCGACGACCCGCTCAACCGTCCCACCCTCGGCGCCTTCTTCGCCACGCTGAAGGTGCTTCTGGAGGCCGGGGTCACGCTGGTCGCCGAAGCGGCCTTCCAGGACCGGCTGTGGCGGCCCGGCCTTGAGCCGCTCACCGGCCTCGCGCACCTCCGCGTCATCCGGTGCACCACCGCCGCCGACGTCGCTCACGACCGTATCGTCCGGCGCACCCGGGAAGACGCTCACCGTGCCGCTCACGGCGACCACGATCTGCTCGAGGCCATCGCCGCCGGAGAGCACTCGCTCCAGTCCTTCGTGCCGATCTCCCTGGACGTCCCCACCCTGACCGTGGACACCTCGAACGGATACCGGCCGAGCCTCCGGGACATCGCCGCCTTCGCTCGCGCGTCCACCCGCGACGGTCCGCCACCCGAACACGAGACGGAAAACTGACGCAGGCCAAGAGTCACATCATTACTGGACAGCTCGTAGTTCGGGTTGCGGCTCCGACGGCAGCGCCGGCACAGCCTTCGGCTCCCACAGTTTGATGGTCCGTATGTAGCCGTTGACCACGGAGGTCATCGCCAGGGTGAGAAGTGGTCCGAACACCCAGGGATGTCCGGCCAGCTCCACCGGCAGATAGCGATATGACACCAGGAGCGCGGTGAAGACCGTTGCGCCATAGGCGACAAGCTGGATTCCCGGGCGATCCCAGCCACGCTCGGTCGAGCGCAGCCCTGCCTCGATCGTGACCGCGAACACCACACCGGCAACGATGTCGGCGCCGTAGTGGTAGCCGAATCCCAGCGTTGCGCCGAGCGTGGCGATCAGCCAGAAGGCGCCTGCGAACCGCAGAAACCGTGGGCCCTTGCGGGAATGAATGAAAATCGCGGTGGCCCACGCCGTGTGCAGGCTGGGCATGCAGTTGCGTGGGGTGATCCCGTCGAACGGCATGTGGTGCGGGCTGCCGATGTGCGGCGGCGTGCGCGGCCATACGTCGGCCACCGCCCAGTGTCCGCCGTCGGCGCCGTAGGCGAAGACCGGTCCGACCACCGGGAAGATCATGTAGATGCCCGGCCCGAGGAGACCGATGACCAGAAAGGTGCGCACCAGGTGATGGCGCGGAAAGCGGCGTTCGACCGCCACGTTGCGCAGCTGGAACACCGCGACGGCGACCGCGGCCACCGCGAGCTGGCCGTAGACGAAGTCGAGAAGGTGGGCGCCGATCGGGCCGGTGGCCGCGACCATCCGGCCCACCACCCACGACGGGTTGCCCAGCGCGTGATCGGCGGTTGCCACATACTGGTCGAGCACCGCCGGGCGGGTCTTCGACGTGATGAGGAGCCAGATGTCGCCGGTCTTACGGCCCGCCACCAGCAGCAGGCCCAGCCCGACGCCCTTCAGCAGCAGGACACGTTCCTGGCCGGTGCGACGCGTGACGGCGATGACCGCACAGCCCAACATCACCCACAGCGCGCCGTTGCCGAACGGGTGGCCTTCGGTCACCTCGATGCCGGCCACCCATCGCACCAGCAGGATGACGACGTCGATGCCGACCGCGACACCTGCCGCGATGAACCGCTGCCGCCAGGTGAGCGCCACCATCATCAACGCCAGACTGCCGTACAGCAGAAAGCCGGATTTGGGCGGGAACACCACCTCTCGCACCTGGCTGGCGATCGGTCCCGGCAGGCCGTAGTTACGCGCTGCGATCTCCAGCGCGATCAGGAACCCGAGGGTCACCACACCTGCCGCGGTCCACAGCATGACCCGTGGTTGACGCCACGCGGCGAACGCAGTTCTGAAATTTATTCGCGAAAACACCCGCGATGCTCTAGGTATCAATTGTTTGGCCGATTTGTTAGTTGTCAGTTGATTAGGTCACTCTTCGTGCCGTATAGCCTGGTTTTCCGGTGAAGGACGGGTGATGAGGGCGCTCATCGTGATCCGATCATGCTATCGGAGCGATGCGGGTGGGTTTCGGCCGTCATGGGCAGGGCAAAGTCAGCCGGCCCAGCTCGCAGCCGATCCAGCGCTGGGCTGCCAACACGCCGAATGCGGGGATCAGTTCCGCTCTGGCGACGCACCAGTACGATCAGTGAATCGGCTCATCGGGATGCGGGGGGCTCGCGGGTGGGACTCCAGGTGCGCGGCATCGTGTTGCCGGAGCGGGAAGAGCGCTCCTTCTGGATCGACGGCGACCGGCTACGGACCGAACCGGTCCCCGGCGCGGATCTCGTCGTCGACGGCGGGTGGCTGCTGCCCGGCCTGGTGGACGTGCACACGCACCCGGGCACCGAGGACCTGGACGACCCGTTCAGCGATGAGACGCTCCGCCGGCATCTGACCGACCATCGCGACGCCGGCGTACTGCTGGTGCGGACGCCCGGGTCCGCCGCGCGCATACCGAGTTGGGTGAACGAGGATGCGGGGATGCCGCGGGTTCGCTCAGCCGGCCGTTGGCTGGCCACGCCCGGCCGTTTCTTCCCCGGTTTCGGGCGTGATGTGAGCGAAGCGGACCTGGTGCAGGCGGCCGTCGAGGAGGCGAAGGCGTCCTCCGGCTGGTGCAAGGTCATCGCGGACTGGAAGCACGACGAACCGCCATTGCCTCAGGACGTTCTCACCGCCGTCGTGCAAGCGGTGCACGCGGCCGGCGGTCGCGTGGCCGCTCACTGCCAGACCGCCGAGGGCAGTCGCCATGCCGTCGAGGCAGGCGTCGACAGCCTGGAGCACGGCATGCACCTCGCTCCTGAGCTGATCGACCGGATGGCTTCCCAGGGCACCGTCTTCGTACCGACGCTCAGCGTCTTCGGTGCCGGAGCCGAACGAAGGCGCGCCGAGGAGCCGAGCGCCCGTCGCGACTGGTGGTTGAGCGGTTGGGAGGGCATGCTGCCGAATGTAAGGGCCGCCTACGAGGCCGGAGTCACGGTGCTCGCGGGCACCGACAGCTTCCCGTGCGGCAGGGTCACGTCGGAGGTCGAATGGCTTGTTCGCGCCGGCCTGCCGGTCGAGACTGCGCTGGGGGCGGCGTCATGGGCGGCCAGAGCCTGGCTGGGGCTGCCTGGACTGGTCGACGGAGGCCCCGCCGACCTCGTCGCCTATGACACCGACCCGACTCTCGACGGCTCGGTGCCGGCCCACCCCAGTCGCATCATCCTGCGCGGCCGAGTGATCAGCTGATTCAAGAAAGTCCCCTCGGCCACGCGGAGACTGGCCCTCTGACGGCTTTCCGCGGGGTCTGTGCGCGCCCGCCCCCGGTCCCCCCAAAGGAGTGTCGCCCTCCCATTCCGGAGCTCGTTGTACAGCCACCACGCGCCCTGCCCTCATGCCGTCTGATCTGGTCTTTCGCGTCGCGCCTGCCTAAGCTTCCGTCTCTGGAAAGGGGGCGGAATGCACCGCGACATTCGCACCGTGGACGACGTCTTGAGGCTCCTGGACGGCCTGTTCGCACCGGAGGCCGACCGCTGGACGACGGACGCGGCCTCCTGGTGGGACGACTTCTACAACGACCGCTCGAAGTCTGTGCCGTTCTTCGTGGCGAAGCCGGACGAGAACCTGGTGTCGTACCTCCACCGTGGCCTGATCACTCCGGGCCGTGCCCTCGACCTGGGCTGCGGTCCGGGCCGCAACGCCCTCCGTCTCGCTTCCCTGGGCTTCGAGGTGGACGCCGTCGACCTCTCTCCGACGGCCATCGCCTGGGCCGAGGAACGCGCCCGCGAGGTGGGGGCCGACGTCCGCTTCCGCTGCGGCGACGCCTTCGACCTCACGGCGGACGGTCTTGGCGGCCCCTACGACCTGATCTACGACTCCGGCTGCTTCCACCACCTGCCGCCGCACCGCCGCGTCAGCTATCTCGCCCTCCTCGATCGCACGCTGGCCCCCGGCGGCCATTTCGTGCTCACCTGCTTCGCCTCCGGAGAGATGGGCTCCGAACTCCCCGACGCGGCCTTCTATCGCGAGTCCCGCCTCCACGGCGGCCTCGCCTACACGCCGGAGTCCCTGCGCTGGATCTTCTCCGATCTGACCGAGCTCGAGCTGCGCCGCATGCACGACGAACCACCCGAGTCCCCGTGCTTCGGAGAACCCTTCCTCTGGACGGCCCTGTTCCGCCGCCCCGCCTGAAGGCTGTCCCTACGCCGAGCCATGCGGGCAGGCCTGGGCTCACGAGGTAGCGGCGGGATCGCTGAGGGCGGCGGCGACGTCGGCCAGGGCGGTGAAGTCTCCTGCCGTAGGCCCGTGCGTGGGTGGACGTGGTGGAGTACGGCCCGGGCGCGATGAGTGGCGGTGATCTGGTCCGCATCGGTCTGCTCGTCGTCCACCCAGGCGAAGGGCCGACCGTCGGCGTAGGCGACAAGCGGTGCGGACTTCCCATGAACTCCGTCTGGGCGCTCTCGCATCAGGGCGTCGCCGAAGCCGACGAAACGGCAAGGGCGGAAGGCCGAGGACCGGGCCGATCCACCGGCGGGCCGATCCACCGGTTCGCGTCGCTCATCCAGGCGCCGGCCCAGCACGGCTCGAACCCGAGGGCCGGCAGAGCCCGGCCGTGGGCGGGATTGAGCCACACCACCTCCGGGCGCACGGAGAACCGCGGGACTCCGACCGCGCCGGAGGGGCGTGCCTCGGTCGGGACGTGGACGATGACGTAGTCCTCGGGACACCTACCGGGCGGCGTCGCGTTCGGGTTGCGCGGCCCGTCGACGTCCAGGAACAGCAATGGTCGTCGGCTCACGAAGTCCCCTGCGCAGATGGCCGCCTCATCGCAGCCCAACCCCACCGGCCGGAGTGGCCTCGGCTGTGATGATCTTCGCTTGGGCAACGCGATCACTTGACGAGGGCCCACCAGCAGCCGCATGCAGGGGCGTACGGAGTCGGTGTCGCGTCATTCTCTGACGAGGCAGAAGGGATGTCCGGCCGGATCCGTGAGGACCCGCCATCTGGCCTCGTTCGGCTGGTGCTCCGGTTTGCCCGCGCCCAGTTCCAGCAGCCGGGCCTCCGCCTCGTCCAGGTCGTCGACCGCGAAGTCGAGATGGATCTGCTGGGGCACGGTCTGATCCGGCCAGCGGGGAGCGCGGTAGTCGTCGACTCGCTGGAATCCGATGAAGAACCCGTCCCCACGGTCGAGCCAGGCGAAGTCGTCGCCTGATTTCGGGTGCGGTTCAAGGCCGGTGGCCTGCTGGTAGAACGCCGCCAGAGCCGACGGATCGGCGCAGTCGAGCGTGATCGTGCACAACCTCATCCGCAGGGTCATGGCACCTCCGGGCCGATCAGTGGACCTTCGCGATGCACACCTTAGAGAGCTCCGCCCGCTCACCGCACCACCATTCACGGCTCAGGAGTCGCCGCTCCCACGGTGCGGAGTCCGCCGCACTCCTGGCCATCGATGGCGGCATCCGAGATCACCTGAGTTACTTCTCCAGGCGCATCAGCAGATGACCACGGCGGAACCGTTCCCCCTCACCTGGTTCACGCAGCATCCGGCCGACCTCGATGAAGCCGGCTTCGCCGGCCAGCCCCGCGAGGTTGTCGATCGGCCACCGGTAGGCCGTCGTCACCTTGTGGTCGAACGCCGTGGCCGGCTCACCTTCCGACTCGAAGAAAGCGAGCAGGAGCCGACCATCGGGCGCGAGCACCCGCCTGAACTCGGCGAAGTACGGGGGCAGGCTCTGCGGTGGGGTGTGAATGACCGAATACCAGGACACAATTCCTTGCAGCCGGTCATCAGCCAACTCCAGAGCGTCCATGGAACCGACCTCGAACCGCAGGTCCGGGTACCTCTCGCGGGCAAGATCAATCATCACGGGCGACAGGTCGACACCGAAGACGTCCAGCCCCAGATCCCGCAGGTGTGCAGTCGTACTTCCAGGGCCGCAGCCCAGTTCGGCGACCGGCCCGGGGCCGGCTGCGCGCACGGTTTCGGCGAACGCGGCGAGCACCGCGCGATCCAACGGAAGATCGTCGAGCGCATTGCGGAACAATTCCGCGTAGCGCACGGCGACGGCATCGTAGGCATCAGCTGTCGCACGATGATGCGATGAAAGCTCAGTCACAAGCGAGGACACTAGAGCGTTCCCCGCGCCGACGACTGACTATCGGACAGACCCTGGTGGGGCACACTCCAGCAGACGCTCAGCGGCGGTACGCTCCGTCGACGGGGCGATGCGCCGGGGCGCCCCGTTCACCTGTCCGAATGTACGTCCCTTCACGGCGGTCGGCAGCGGCGAGTGCTGCCCGCCCGCCGGGTGTGCGGCACTGATACGCTCGCGAAATGAGCTCCTCGGACACGTCACCGCCCGCTGGCGAACACGCCGACCCGTGGTTGGCCCCCGCGGAGTTGTCGTCGTGGATGTCCCTGGTCCGGCTGATCACGCGCCTCCCTTGGGCGATCGACGCCCAGCTGCAACGGGAGGCGGAGCTGAGCATGGTCGAGTACATGACGCTCGCCATGCTCGCCGACGCACCCGAGTGGACCTTGCGGATGAGCACCCTCGCGGAGCACACCAGCACCTCCCTGTCCCGGCTGTCGCACCTGGTGAAGCGGCTCGAAGGCCGCGGGTACGTACGACGTGAGCCGGACCCTACGGACGGCCGCTTCACCAATGCGATCCTTCTGCCCGCCGGGATGAGCAAACTGGAGTCGGCCGCCCCGGGCCATGTGGCGTATGTGCGCCATCTGGTCGTCGACAACCTCTCCGGCGAACGGCTGCGCCGACTGGGGCAGGACGCCGAGCGCATCCTCGGACGTATCGACTCCCCCGCCCGCTGAACGGAGTGGCCGTAGCGGTCCGCATATCCGGCCATTGGCGAGTCAGCCCGGCCGATTGACTTGAATATTCAAGTCCATGCGGTCTAGGGTTCGACTTGAAGATTCAACTGGCTGGCATGCGCCGTCGCCTGCCGTCCCGAGGAGAACTCACATGTCAGAAGAATCAGTTGCGGCTGGGACCGCTCCGTGGGCCACCCATCTGGGACGTGTCGCGGTGGTCACCGGCGCGGCGCGCGGTCTGGGAGCGGCCATCGCCCGTGGGTTGGCACGCCGGGGCGCGACCGTCGTCGCGGTGGACCTGACCGCGGCCGAGCGGACAAGACAGGAGATCGAGGAGGCCGGCGGCAGCTGCGTGCCGTTGACCGCCGACGTCTCCGATCCGGCCGCGGTCCGCGCGCTGCACGAGGCGGTGCTGTCCGCCTGCGGGCCGACCGACATCCTGGTGAACAACGCCGGCATCGCCGGGATGGCGAAGCTGGAGGACGTCGACTTCGCCCGGTGGCGCCGCGTCCTGTCTACCAACCTCGACTCCCATTTCCTGATGTCCAGCGCGTTCGCGGCGGACATGCGCGAGCGCGAGTGGGGGCGGATCGTCAACATGAGTTCCTCGGCGATCTACACCAACACCCGGGACATGACCCCGTACCTCGCGAGCAAGGCGGGGATCCTCGGACTCACCAGCGGACTGGCCAACGACCTGGCCTCCTACGGCATCACGGTCAACGCCGTCTCGCCCGCGTTCACCCGCACTCCCCTGATCGACGAGACCGTCGCCGACGGCAGCATGCCGCCCGGCATCGACGCGCTGCTCGCAGACGAGCAGGCGATCAAACGCGTCGCCACGCCCGAGGACATCGTCGGGACGGTGCTGTTCCTCACCGGCGACGACTCCGCGTTCGTCACCGCGAAGTTCATCGCCGCCGACGGCGGCTACACCCGCATCTACTGATCCGGCCCGCCCGAAGGGTCCACGGCCCCCGGCTCATTGGAACCGCACGACCGACCGGCCCACCCACGCCGCACGAAAGGCAGTCACGACCATGTCCGTGCTCGACTCCTCCCCGAACCGCCGTTCGGTCCTGTCCCGCTCCGCGGCGGTCGCAGCCGTCCCGGCGCTCTCCGCCCTTGTGGGCGGCGCCTCGGCCGCACCGGCCTCCGCCGACTCACCCGACCTGCCGGACTACGCCCCGATCCCGCCCTCGGCCATCGGCCCCGCGGTCAACGCGCAGGGCTACCACGTCGGGCTGATCGAACGGAACCTCTACTGGATCACCGACGGCACCTATCAGGCCGCGTTTCTGAGCACCAGGGACGGTGTCGTGCTCTTCGACGCGCCACCGACCATCGGCGGCAATCTGCAGCGCGCCATCGACGAGGTCGCCGCCGCCAACGGCCTGCCCCGCAAGGTCACCCACATCGTGTACTCGCACCACCACGCCGACCACCTCGGCGCCTCGTCCCTCTTCGGCCGCGACGTGGAGCGGATCGGTCATGTCGAGACCCGTCGGCTGCTGCTGCGCGACAACGACCCCACGCGCCCGGCGCCGGACGTCGTCTTCAGGGACCGCAAGACCCTGCACATAGGCGGGGAGCGCATCGAACTCGCCTACCAGGGCACCAACCACACCCCGGACAACATCTACATCCACTTCCCGGACCACGACACGCTCATGCTCGTCGACATCAGCCTGCCCGGCTGGGTGCCGTTCAACAGCTTCAACCTCAACGAGGACGTCCCCGGCTCCATCGCCGCCCCGGCCAAGGCCCTGTCCTACCCGTGGCGCCACCACATCGCCGGGCACATGGGCAGACTCGGCTCCCGCCACGACATGGCCGTCCACCAGCAGTACGTCACCGACATCGTCGACAACGTCAAGGCCGCGATGAACACCGTCGACCCGACCCCGTACTTCACCAGGTACGGCAACAACACCTGGGCCGCCGTGAAGACCTACCAGGACGCGATCGTCGACTACGCCAGCGGCCCGGTCGTCAAGAAGTACACCGGCGTGCTGGCCGCCGCCGACGTCTACACGGCCAGCAACGCCTTTGTGATCCTCGAATCCGTCCGCCTCGACCTCGGCTACGGCTCCCAGGTCCACTCCTGACGGGGAGCCGGGGTGGGGCGTTCCACCGTACAGACACCCTCCCTGCGTGACTTGAAGGCTCAAGCACCATGGCCTCCCGCGCCGAGGTTCGAGCGGGAGGCCATGGCGTGGTGTCGTAGTACGTCAGCCGATGAGCTGCTCGGACAAGGACCACAGCCGGTCGGCGTTCTCACGGTCCAGGGCGTAGGGCGCGACGCCGGCGATGGCACCATCGCGTCCGGCGACCGGCTCGGCCTGCGCACAGTCCTCGTAATAGCGGCCGGTGACGCCCTCCACCGTCGGCGATGCGGCCAACAGCACCGAGGTCGCGGCGCCCTGCTCGACCGACTTCTGAGGCGGCAGTGCGAGTCCCGTCGTCTCGATGAAGTCGGCCAGCTGCTCCGGCCCCATGTACCGGGCGAGGGACGTGTCGCCGATGTTGCCCGGCATCAGCGCGTTGGCGGTGATGCCGTCGCCGGCCCATCGCTCGGCGGCACCGACGGCGAACAGGATGTTGGCGGTCTTCGACTGCCCGTAGGAGGTCCACGGGTCGTAGGGACGGAAGCGATAGTCCAGGTCGTCGAAGACTACCGGTGAGAAGAGGTGGCCGATCGAACTCACCGAGACGATCCGCGCGCCGTCCGCCGCCGCGAGGGCCGGGCGGAGGCCGACGGCGAGGGCGAAGTGACCCAGGTGGTTGACGGCGAACTGCGTCTCCCGGCCGTCAGGCGTGCGGGTGACTTCAGGCAGGGCCATCACTCCGGCGTTGCCGACCAGGATGTGCAACGGTCCGTGCCAGGCGGCCACGAACGCCGCGACCGTCGACCGGTCGGCCAGATCGAGCCGCCCCACGGTCAACTTGCCCGAGGTGGCCGGCAGTTCCGCCGCCAGGCGGGCCGCCACGCGGGCGCCCGCCTCGGTGTCGCGCACGGCCAGGGTGACGTCGGCGCCCGCCGCGGCGAGCGCCCGGGCCGTCTCCACGCCGATTCCGGAACTGGCTCCGGTCACCACGGCCCGGCGGCCGTGCAGGTCGACGCCGTCGATCACCTCGGCGGCGGTGGTGCTTGCCCCGAACGTGTGGGGCGTCTGAGGCACGGACATGAGGCTGTCTCCTGACTTGAGGACGCCGGGGCCTCAACGCGTGTGGCTCGCTTGCCGATTGCGTTCGGCGCCCCGGCGAGGGGGGTTGGTCGAAAGGGCGCGGTCGGACCGCGCCTGGGCCGGGTTGTCCGGTCGGTCACCGGGACGAGGGCGAGGCGTCGACGGGAGCCCACGCGTGCGTGTCGCCCACCGTCGTGACACGGCCGAACACGTCGTCCGTGAAGTGCCCGGCGGCGATCACGGTGTCCGGCCGCCGGAGCACGTGGTCGCGCACCGCTCGGGCCTGATCCGGAGCGACGTCGGAGGAGAACACCAGAGCGGGGTCACCGACCTGCGCCGGGGAGTGAAGGATGTCTCCCACGATGTAGACCGATCCGGCGCTGCCACCGGACGGATCCCGCACGATGATCGCCAGGTGTCCGGGGGTGTGCCCAGGTGTGGCCTCTACGGTCACGCCGGGTGCGATGGTCTCGCCGCTCCTGACGAACTCGACGACGCCGTCGAGCGGCTTGAGCACTGCCTCGGCGTCCGGCCCACCCATGGTCGCCGTCCGCGTCGACCAGTACCGCCACTCGTCCTCCGACATGAGATGGCGTGCCCGGGCGAAGGTGAGGCCGCTGGGAGCGTGCGCTGCGGGCGCGTTCGGGAGTGGTGCGACATCGCTGGTCCAGCCGACGTGGTCGAGGTGCAGATGGGTGTACACCACGGTGTCGATGTCGTCAGGAGTCAGGCCTTCCGCGGCGAGGTTCCGCAGCAGCGAACCGCCCTTGAGCCGGGCGACGCCCGGCACGTCCACGTCGATCTTCCCTACGGCCAGGTCCACCAGAATCCGCTGGTCCCCGGCGTGTACCAGGAAGGATCCGAACGAGAGGACGAGCTGCCCGTCCTCGAGGTGGCCGGGGCGGATCGTCCAGTCCACGCCGGGGAACAGGACGTCGGGATTGTGCGCGCCGAAACCGTCGGGCAGATAGGTGATGGTCGTTGCGCCGATGGTGACGCGGGATCGTACGGCCGGCTGAGGCATGGGGGGACCTTTCGGGGCGTGTGGACTCGGGGCCGTGTGTGTGGGGCCCCGCACGGGGATCTTTGGGATCTTCTGAGTCGCCGGCTGGGTCTCAGCCGTTGAGCGTCCCCATCAGTTCGGGTGCGTAGCGGTCGCCGGTGACCGCGCCGTGCGGGGCGACCGCCTCGATCGCGGCGATGTCCTCCGGGGCGAGGGTCACCTCGGTCGCGGCGACGTTCTCCTCCAGGTGGCGGCGGCGCTTGGTGCCGGGGATGGCGACGGCGCCCTGGTGCAGGACCCAGGCGAGCGCCAGCTGGGAGGGGGTGGTGTCCTTGCCGGACGCGATCCGGCGGACCTCGCGGACGACGTCCAGGTTGCGGTCGAAGTTCTCGCCCTGGAAGCGGGGGTCGGTCCGGCGCCAGTCGTCCTCGGCGAAGTCGTCGGGGCTGGTGATCGCGCCGGACAGGAAGCCGCGCCCCAGCGGGGAGTAGGCGACCAGGCCGATCCCCAGTTCCTCCAGCGTGTCGCGCACCCCGTCCTGTTCGATGCCGCGCTCGAAGAGCGAGTACTCGGTCTGGACCGCGGTGAGCGGGTGGACGGCGTGGGCGCGCCGGATGGTCCGCGCGGAGGCCTCGCACAGGCCGATGTGGCGGATCTTGCCCTTGGAGACCAGCTCGGACAGGGCGCCGACGGTCTCCTCGACGGGCACCTTGGGGTCGATGCGGTGCAGGTAGTACAGGTCGACGTGGTCGGTGCCCAGGTGCCGCAGCGAGCGTTCGAGGGCCCGGCGGACATACTCGGGCCGGCCGTTGAGGTCGAGCATCCGGCCGTCGTCGGTGATCTCGATGCCGGTCTTGGTGGCCAGCACGGCGCTCTCGCGGCGGCCTGCCAGCGCCTTGCCGAGGAGCTGCTCGTTGACGAAGGGGCCGTAGCTCTCGGCGGTGTCCAGCAGGGTGACCCCGAGCTCCAGCGCGCGGTCGATGGTGGCGAGCGACTCGGTCTCGTCGGTGGCGCCGTAGAACGCGCTCATACCCATGCAGCCCAGGCCCTGGTCGCTGACGGTCAGGCCCTGGCTGCCCAGTGCGCGGTGTTCCATAAGGGTTCCTCTGTCATGTAACTAACTGGATAGATACCTGACCGTAAGCCCGTGGGTCAGCGATGTCAATAACTAGATAGTTACTTGCTAGGGTGAGGGACATGTCACGGGACTCCAACGCCACCAAGACCCGGCTGCTCGACGCCGCCTTCACCGAGTTCGCCGCCTACGGCATCGCCGGTGCCCGCGTGGACCGGATCGCCGAGACGGCGGGAGTGAACAAACGGCTGATCTACGTCTACTTCGGCAACAAGGAGCAGCTGTTCGACGAGGTGCTGCAGCGTGCACTGACGGCGGGTGCCGAGTCGGTGCCGTTCGACGTCGACGACCTGCCCGGCTACGCCGGCGCGATCTTCGACCACCTGGTCGCCAGGCCGGATCTCATGCGCCTACGGCTGTGGAAGCTGCTGGAGCGCCCCTCCGCCACGGGCCTTGAGCCGGACGCCTTCCGGCTCAAGGCCTCCGAGGTGGCCGAGGCGCAGCAGCGTGGCGATGTCACCCGGGCAATGGAGTCAACCGATCTCCTGACCATGGTCCTCGCCGTGGCGCAGGCGTGGTTCTGGGCCGCTGAAGGTGCCGACGCGGCGGCGGCCGGCCAGTCCTGGTCGCCGGAGCGGCTGGCCCTGCACCGCTCGGCAGTCGTCGAGGCCGCGCGCCGGATCAGCGAGCCGGAGACCGCGGACGAATAGCGGTTCGGCGGACAGCAGACGCCGGGCCGTGCGGTGGCGGTGCGGCGAGGGGCCGTGACAGCCCGCGCCCTCCCCCGTGCCGACCGCACCGCACTCACCCGAACACGACCTCCGTCGGACGGGACACACACCGACCGTGAACCCGCTCAGGCCAGACCGAGCCACTTGGCGATGACGGAGCCCTCCGCATGGCAGTCGAAGCGCCTGATCTTGCCGTCGACCAGCTCGAACCCAGGCAGTAACTTTAACATTCAAGTTGCTGGAGGGCGCGAGACCGTCAGTGGAGATCAGTCGATCGGCTTGGGGCCCTTTACGAGGCGCGCACCCTGGCGCGCTCAGCGCACGGGCGAGTCGATGCGCTGCAGGATGCGCTCGGCGTCCTGGCCGAGTCGGCGCAGGCGCTCCCCGGACAGGTTGTCCACCATGAGGTGACGGACGTAGGCCACATGGCCGGGCGCGGCCGACTCAAGCTTCCTCATGCCCCCGGACAGGAGGATGGCGTTGGTGAAACGCCCGTCGCCCGGGTCCGGTTCGCGCCGGACGTAGCCACGGCTTTCCAGGCGTCTCACCAGGTGCGACAGCCGGGACAGTGACGAACTGGTGCGCTCGGCCAGCTCACTCATGCGCAAGGTCCACTCGGGGGCCTCGGCCAGCATGGCCATGGCCATGTACTCGATCATGCTCAGACCGGCGTCACGCTGGAGCTGGGCGTCGATGGCCCAGGGGAGCCGGGTGACGAGGCGGACCACCGACAGCCAGGACGCCTGTTCGGCCGGCGTGAGCCACAAGTCGGCATGCGTGTGCGCCTGCGGGGACTTGTCAGGGATGGCCATTTTGAGAGCGTATCAGCAGCGCCGTCACGGACGGAGATCGAGGATCGCCCCATGGCCCCGGGCTCGCCGGACCCTCTCCATCACTTGAACATTCATGTGACGCGGGCATAGTATGAACCATGAACACACTGCTGACACCCAAGATGGACGTGCGCCGGGCCGGCCGGCGGGCGACGAGCCGGCTGTCCTGGCTCTACTCCCGGCACTCGTTCTCCCTCGGCACCCACCGCCCGGATCCCGCCAACACGCACCACGGTCTGCTGCTGGTCAACAACGAGGACCTGGTGCAGCCGGGTACGGGGTTCGACACGCACCCGCACCAGGACATGGAGATCGTCACCTGGGTGCTTCAGGGCTCACTGGTACACCAGGACTCGACCGGCCACTCCGGGGTGATCCATCCCGGTCTGGCCCAGCGGATGAGCGCCGGCACCGGCATCCTGCACTCGGAGAAGAACGACTCCTACCGGTCGACCGACGAACCTCCCACCGACCCGGTGCACTTCGTCCAGATGTGGGTCCTGCCGGACGAGGCCGGCATCACGCCGGGATACGAACAGCTGGAGATCGACGGTGAGTTGCTCTCCGGAGGACTGGTCACGGTGGCGTCCGGCATGGACCGGCACAAAGACGCCACCGCCATCCGGATCCATAACCGGCATGCCGCGCTGTACGCGGCACGGCTGCGGCCCGGACAGCCTGTGGTCCTGCCCGAGGCCCCGTACCTGCATGTGTTCGTCGCTCGCGGCTCGGTGGACCTCGAGGACGCCGGGGAACTCGGCGAGGGCGACGCTGCGCGTTTCACCGCTACGGGCGGGCACCGGGTCAGCGCCACCGAGTCCGCCGAGATCCTCGTGTGGGAGATGCACGCCACCCTCGCCGTATAGCCGGTCACCGGGTTCCCTCGGTGGGCCGGACGGACTACAACATCGCCTTCTTGGGTTGCGTGGACACCACGATGACGGTGGCGGTGCCGACGGTCAGGGCCGCCGCGAACTCGCGCTCCAGGTCCTCGGTGGTCTCCACGTCGACCGCACGGCATCCGAAGCCGCGGGCCACGGAAGCGATGTCGATCCCCGGCAGGTCCAGTCCGGGAACGCCCGGTGTCTCCTCCAGTTCCGCGAAGGACTTGAGGATGGAGTACTCCCGGTTGCGCATGACCACGTAGACGATCGGAAGGCCGTGCTGGGCCGCCGTCCAGAGGGCCTGCACGGAGTACTGGAAGGAGCCGTCGCCGATCAGGCCGACCACCGGCCGTTCGACGCCCCTGTCCCGGTCGCCGAGCGCGACACCGACCGCGGCGGGGACACCCCAGCCGATTCCTCCGCTGGCCGTGGCGAAGAACGATCCGGTCCTGACCGTGGGAAGCCACTCGAACTGCTGGGCCATCGTGGAGGTCGACTCGTTGACGATGACCGCGTCCGGCGGCCGGACCCTGCTCAGAGAGGCATAGACCTCCGGTGGGGTGAGCGGACTGTTCGGCTGCAGCGGCAGCTCATGGGGGCGCGCCATCGGCTCCGGAGCGGTCCGCGTCGAACCCTCGTCGACCATGTCCACGAGCAGTTCGATCGCCGTCCTGGGATCACCCAGGAGGCTGTCGCCCACACGTGCCGCCGCGGCGACCTCCGGATCGCCGGTGATCTGGAGGAGGTCGGTGCCTTCGGGGAGGTAGTCCCCCGGCACGTAGGGGTAGTACCGGAACACCTCCGCACCGATCACGACCACCAGGTCGTGTCCGGCCAGCCGGTCGCTGACGGTCTTCACGGACATCCCGAGCGGGCCGCCGAACAGGGGGTGGTCCTCGGGGAAGGAGGCCCGGTCCAGCAGCGGGGCGCCGTAGACGGAGGCGCGCAGCCTCTCCGCCAGCGCGACGGCCGCGTCCCAGCCGCCGCCGCGGTCGACCTCCGGCCCGAACACCAGCGCGGGACGACGGCTCGCGGAGATGCGCTCGGCGAAACCGCGCAGCCGCTCCGTGTCAGGGGCGACGCGAACGCTCACCGTCCGCACCCGGGTGAAGCCGGACAGGGGCCGCTTCCAGTCGTCCATGGGAATCGACAGATAGACGGGGCCCGCCGGCGGCTGCAACGCCTCCGCGTAGGCCCGCATAAAGGCCTCGGGAACGTCCTCGGCGCGCGCCGGCTCGTAGGACCACTTCACCCACGGCTTCGGCAGGGTGGTGGCCTCACGGTTGCCGAGGTACGGCTCCCCGATCACCAGTTCCCGATGCTGCTGTCCGGAGGTGACGATCAGGGGCGTGTTTCCGTGGTAGGCCGCGACCAGGTTGCCCATGGCGTTGCCCATTCCGGCCGAGGAGTGCAGGTTGACCACCGCGGGACGGCCGGTCACCTGGGCAAAGGTGTCGGCCATCGCGATGACGGACGCCTCCTGCAGCGCCAGGACATAGGTGAAATCCTCGGGGAAGTCCTGCAGGAAGGGCTGTTCCGTGGAGCCGGGATTACCGAAGACCGTGGTGAGTCCCAGGCTCCGCAGCAGGTCGTAGGTCACGCTACGGACGGTGGATCGCTCGGTCATTGCTGCCCTCGATTCTTGTACTGGAGCCGGAGTCAGGCGACGCGCCGAAGGGTCTGAGGGGTGAGCTCGACGAGGGTGGGGTAGCCGTCGACCGCCATGATCAGGTCGGCTTCGGCGAGCAGGGCCCGCAGGACATGGACGATGCCGGCTTCACCGCCGTGGGCGAGACCGTAGGCGTAGGGGCGGCCGACACCGACGGCGGTGGCGCCCAGCGCGACGGCCTTGACGATGTCGGCTCCCGTGCGGACACCGGAGTCGAACAGGACGGGCAGACCGTCCGCCGCCTCGACCACGACGGGCAGCGCGTCGAGGGCGGGCAGGCCGCCGTTGGCCTGGCGTCCGCCGTGGTTGGAGCAGTAGAGGGCGTCCACTCCGGCGTCCTTGGCGCGGCGGACGTCGTCGGGATGGCAGATGCCCTTGACGATCAGCGGCAGATCGGTGATCGAGCGCAGCCAGGGCAGGTCGTCCCAGGTGAGCGGGTTGCCGAAGATCCGCGCCCACAGGGCGACCGCGGCCCGGGGGTCGTCCTCCGGGCTACGGTCGAGGCGGGAGCGGAAGACGGGATCGCTGGTGTAGTTGGCCAGGCAGTTCCCGCGAAGCTGGGGGAAGTTGCTGGTGCTCAGGTCGCGGGGGCGCCAGCCGGTGATCCAGGTGTCCAGGGTGACCACGATGCCCTTGAACCCGGCCTGCTCGGCACGGTGGACCAGGCTCTCGGCCAGCTCCCGGTCGGTAGGGGTGTAGAGCTGGAAGAAGCCCGGGGTGTCACCGAACTCCGCGGCGACCTGCTCCAGCGGATCGACGGTCAGCGTGGAGGCGATCATCGGAACCCCGGTGCGGGCGGCGGCGCGGGCGGTGGCGAGATCGCCGTGGCCGTCCTGCGCGCACAGCCCGATCACGCCGACCGGGGCCATGAACAGCGGCGAGGGCAGGCGCATCCCGAACAGGTCGACGGACAGGTCCCGGTCTGTGGCTCCCACGAACATGCGCGGGACGAGACCCCAGCGTTCGAACGCGGTGACGTTGGCCCGCTGGGTGTGCTCGTCGCCGGCGCCGCCCGCGACGTAGGAGCGGACCGAGGCGGGCATCGCCGCCTGAGCCAGCGGCTCCAGCTCGTCGTAGGTCATCGGGAAGCGCGGCACCACCCCGCGCAGCCCGTCAAGGTAGATCTCGTCCTGGTAGTCGCCGAATGCCATCAGCCGGTCCTCCTCCACACCCGCCGGGTACGGGCTCTTGAGATCCACCATGGGAGAATGGCGCGCGGAAACCGTGTAACGCAGGATTCTGTCTTGTGAGGACGGACCATGCAGGATGACGCACCCGGGCTGCTGAGAGAGGACGAGCTGGCTCTGATCAGTGCCCTGCAGCTACGGCCGCGGGCCTCCTGGACCGAGCTGGGGCGCGTCCTGGGCGTCGACCCGGTCACGGTCGCCCGCCGCTTCAGCCGGCTGTCCGACGAGGGTGCCGCCTGGGTGGAGTTCTCCCCCGGCCCCCGTCTGTTCGAGCGGATCTGTGTGGCCTTCGTCGTGATCAACTGTGCTCCGGGAGCCACCGCCCAGGTCGCCCGGACACTGAGTGCCCACCCCCACATGGTCACGATCGACCGCGCGGCCGCCAGCCACGACATCCTCGCCACCGTCGCCACCCGCGACCTGCCGGCCCTGTCCCGCTACACCCTCGACCTCCTCCCGCACCTGCCTGGCATCGCCACCGTGCAGGCCCGGATCGTCACCCACATGTTCACCGAGGGCGGCCGCTGGCGTATCGCCGCCCTGGCCCCCGACCAGCGCGCCCAGCTGACCGGCCGGCCCCCGGAGCGGCCCGCGGCCGTCGACGCCGGCGAGATGACTCCCTTCGACCGCGCTCTCGTCACCCGGCTCGCGCACGACGGCCGCGCCCCTTACCAGAAGCTGGCCGACGACCTCGGCGTCAGCCTCTCCACCGCCAAACGCCGCATCGAACAGCTCACCCGCCGCGGCCTCCTGCGGTTCCGCTGCGACTTCGCCCGCCCCCTCGGCGGCTGGCCCGTCGCCGTCACCCTCTGGGCCAAGGTCCCGCCCACCGACCTCCCCGCTATCGGCCACGCCCTCATCCGGCTGCCCGAAACCCGCAACTGCGCCGCCGTCAGCGGACCCCACAACCTGATTCTCCAGGCCAGCCTGCACTCCGTCAGCGACGTGCTGCGCCTGGAGACCCAGCTCGCCACCGCTCACCCGAGCCTCGACATCGTCGACCGCGTGATCACCCTGCGCCAGGACAAGCTGCTCGGGCGACTCCTGGACCCGCACGGCCGGTCCGTCGGCGTCATCCCGCCCGACCTCTGGGCGGAACCGGCGGTGTGACGCCCACGAGACCGACCACTGCGGAGGGGCGGGCGGATACGCGGTGCCCGGCGGCGTCGCCAGCTGCCGCGCACGTCCACCGCTTGGCCGCCGGCGCGTAAGTCGGGGGCGCGCTCGACGACGGTGACACGGAAGCCGTAGCGCTCCAGCCGATAGGCGAGAGCGCACCCGGCGATGCCCGCGCCGGAGATCAGGACCGAGGTGGTGCGCGAGTGGTGCGGTCGGATGGTGTCGGCCATGGTGGACCTCCGGGATCGGTGCCGTGCGGCCATCCTTGCCGGGGGCGCCGACGGGACACCGACACCACTCCTACAGGACGCCGACACCGCTCCTACAGGCCGAACCGATGGGCGCCACGTCGCTTGTGCGACACGGATTTTGACGAGTTGTCAGCAGCTGTCAGCACAGGAGCCGGACCCAGTCCTAGGCACTGTCCGGCGCGCCGGCCGGGAGCGGGCCGGTGAGCAGGGCCCGGGCGCAGGTGCTGAAGTCCGCCACCAGGCGGCTGCGCTCGTCCGCGCGGGTCGCCAGCACCACATGGCTCGGCTCGACGCCCTCCAGTGGGATCGCGAGAAGATCGGGGCGCAGGCGGTTGATGCCGCCGCCGGCCGAGATGGCCACGGCTTCCCCCGCCGCGACGACCTCGAACTTGTCCTCCATGGCCTCGATGAAGGGACCGCCGGGCGCCGGCCGGCCGTCCGGCCGGGGATCGATGCGCCAGTACGCGCTCCACGCCGGGTCGGAGCCCCGCACCTGCGGCAGGGGTTCGTCGGCGACGTCGTCCAGGGTCACCGACTCCTTGCCCGCCAGACGGTGGTCACGCGGCACCACGAGCACCCGGGGCTCGGAGTACAGGACCGTGATGTGCAGCCCCTCGGTCGGGAACGGCAGCCGGGCCACCACCGCGTCCACCCGGTGGTCGAGCAGTGCCGCGCGCGCGTCGTTCCACTCCAGGTGCACGGTCTGTACGTCGGCCTCCTGATGGCGGCGCCGCAGCTCGCGCACGGCCGGGGTGACGATCAGTTGCGTGAGGTAGCCGACGGTGATCCGGCTGGGCTCGGCGGCGGCCCGGGTGCGCGCCGCCGCCTGCGCGGCGGACCGCAGCAGCGACCTGGCGAGCGGCAGAAAGACCTCCCCCGCGCCGGTCAGCCGGGTGCCCTGCGGGGTACGGTCCAGCAGCTGCGCGCCCAGCTGCTGCTCCAGGCGCCGGATCTGACGGCTCAGTGACGGCTGGGTGATGTGCAGCGCCTGGGCGGCCCGGCCGAAGTGCCGGTGCTCCGCTACGGCCGCGAAGTACCGGACCAGCCGCAGGTCGAGGTCAGCTGCCGTGGTGGGTTCCGCCATGCCTGAAGCGTACCTCCGGCGGACTGGCAGTACCGCCGGAAAAGGCCTGCTCACCTGTGGTGATGCCTGGATCGCATCGCTCCATGTGAAACAGGCTTTGGACCTGCCCCGCCTTCCGCTCGGAGGATGGAAGCACCGGCCCGGGCCCCCGGCGCTGCTCCGCTTCGCGCGGCGTCGGCGCGGGCACCGGACCGTCCGTCTCCTCTCGGCTCTTCTCAACGCTGGAGTCACCATGCATGTCTTCGTCACCGGCGCCACCGGATTCATCGGCTCCGCCGTCGTCCGGGATCTCCTCGACGCCGGACACCAGGTCGTCGGGCTCGCCCGCTCGGACCAGGGCGCCACGGCCCTGACGGCAGCCGGGGCCGAGGTGCACCGCGGCGATCTCGACAACCCGGACAGCCTGCGCGGCCCCGCTGCCGCCTCGGACGGCGTCATCCACCTCGCGTATCGGCACGACCTTCTCCACAGCGGGGACCTCACCACCGCCGGCGCCGTCGACCTGCGCGCCATCGAGACCCTCGCCGCCGCTCTCGACGGCTCCGGCAAGCCCTTCGTCTACGCCTCCGGCACGGCGCTCG
Organism: Streptomyces sp. NPDC001222; assembly: GCF_042896945.1. Classification (NCBI taxonomy): domain Bacteria; kingdom Bacillati; phylum Actinomycetota; class Actinomycetes; order Kitasatosporales; family Streptomycetaceae; genus Streptomyces; species Streptomyces sp. NPDC001222. The sequence continues at coordinate 82,765 of NZ_JBIAXT010000004.1, read as the reverse complement.
TCCAGCCCTCCGGCCGTCCTTCCACGGAGGAGGACACACCCGTCGAGGAGACTCACCGGAGCCCGGCGGAGAATGCGGTGGTCGCCCTGGCCGAGCGCGGAATCCGCGCCAGCGTCGTCCGTCTTCCCCCAACCGTGCACGGCCAGGGCGACCACGGCTTCGTCCCGGCCGTCATCGGCTTCGCCCGCACGCATGGCGTGTCGGCCTACGTCGGCGACGGCGCCCACCGCTGGCCCGCCGTGCACCGGTGGGACGCGGCCCCCTTGTTCCGGCTGGCTCTGGAGTCCGCGCCCGCCGGCACCCGTCTGCACGCCGTCGCAGACGAGGGCGTCCCCTTCCGTGACATCGCCGCCGTCATCGGCCGCCACCTCGGCCTCCCGGTCACCAGCCTCTCCGGCGACGAGGTCGCCGCCCACTTCGGCTGGCTCACCCCGTTCGCCGGTCTCGACGTCCCCGCGTCCAGCACCCTGACGCGGAAGCTGCTGGACTGGCACCCCAGCCACCCCGGTCTGCTTGCGGACCTCGACGAGGGCCACTACTTCACGGCCTGAGGTCGTGTCACTCCCAGTTCAGGGGGGTGAAAGTCCAGGCTGGCGCCGGGCGGTCGTCATACCGGCGCCGTAGGGCCCAGAGGCGCCGTCGCGACAGGTCCGGCGGCGCCTCGGTCGTCGCAGAGCGAACGGAGGGCGGTTCTCGGGCCGGCGACAGCGGCCGATGGGCATCGTCCGAGTGCGGCTTGGACCCCGTGGGAGGGCTGTCAGCGGGGGGTGTCAGGGTCTGGGCATGCTCGAGATCGTGGTGAAGACGGAGAACCGGCAGCGGCATGTACGGGTGTCCGCCGACGAACTGGCCGCGCTGGTGCGGCGCTTCGGCGATGAGAACGACCGGTTCATGGTCGTCCAGCGGGTCCCCGACCTGCCCGAGGTCTTCGCTCAGGTCTGGCACGAGGACGGCGGGGACTACACGCTGGAGCACCGCGCCGGTGCCGCCGACCGGCATTTCCGGACCATGGCCGACGCTCCCGAGGCGGTGATCGACGCGCTGACCGGCTGGGCACGTCAGGAGGACGGTTGGGACGCCGGTCATGCCTGGTCGCCGCTGGACATGGGCCCCACCCAGGAGGTGCCCCCGCTCGATCTGGACGAAGACGACCGCCGGGAATCGGAGCGGCGTCTTCGCGAGGTGCTGGTCGGTGGCTATGCCTCGCGGGACGAACTGGCCGAGCTCGCCGAGGAATACCTGGTCACCGCCGGCCGCCGGCCCGTCTCGCGCGAGCAGGCCTCGGCGCCGGCCGACCGGATGTGGCTGGAGCGCGTGGCGGAACAGGCGACATGGCAGGGCGAGACCGACCCCGAGCGGCTCACCCGCGCGTTCACCGCACTGCAAGGGGCCGGTATCACCGCCCGCGAGAACTTCACCTGTTGCCGCGCCTGCGGCCAGGCCTACATCGGCGGCGAAGGCGGTCCCGACGCCCGCGGCTTCGTCTACTTCCACTCCCAGTGCACCGACTCGGCCGCGTCCGGTCACGGACTGATGCTCCTCTACGGCGGCTTCGACGACTCACCCGAGACCACCAAGGCCGTCGGGCGCGAGATCGTGGCGGCCCTCCAATCGGTGGGCCTCGGCACCGAATGGGACCATGACCCCGGTCGGGCCATCACCGTGACGCCCCTCGACTGGCGCTGCCGTCTGGTCGGTCAGGAGCGCAATTCGTCCGGTGGCTGGTTCACGCGTCTGGAGCACTGTGTCGCCCCGGTGACCGACTGAGGAACTCACCCGGCGCTCAGTCCGAGTTGGGCGGATTTCACCAGCCACATTTCAGCCAACTCCCCCAACTCGTCGCGACCACAAAGGATCAAAAAACAAAGCAAAATTTCCCCAGAAGGCGTTCATGGCATCAAGGAACGTTCACCGGACAACGATTTTCTGGGCTTAAGATCAGACCAACGGGGGCCGCCACCTCCATCTGTTGAACCGACCAACACCTGTCGAAACAGCTGGGATTGCCCGGGATCGATGGGCATGCACGCGCCAGAGAGGTCACATATTGAGCACCGTGGTGGCCAAGCGATCCCCGCGCGCCGAGGGTCCGCAGCTGCCCGAGGGGCAGGTCGAGCTGGCAGAGCCACCTGTTCTGGGGGAGCCGGCCAGCGCCGACTTCGGGTCGGCGCTGATGTACCTGCCGATGGGACTGGGCACGGGTGCCATGGTCCTGATGTTCTCCATGCGCAGTGCCGGGCCGACGACGTACCTGATGTCCGGAATGATGGGCGTCGCCATGATCAGCATGACGCTGACTCAGATCGGCCGCTCCAGTGCCGAGCGCCGACGCAGAATGCGCGCGGAACGCCGTGACTATCTGCGTTATCTGGCGCAGAAGCGTCGTCAGGCCCGTCAGGCCGCCGCCCAGCAGCGGTCCGCCCTGTTGTGGGACAACCCCGATCCGGGACAGCTGTGGGCACTGGCGATGGGCGCCCGGCTGTGGGAACGCCGTCCGGCTCATGAGGACTTCGCCCGTATCCGCATCGGACAGGGCATCCGGCGGGCGGCGTTGGAGTTCCTGCCCCCGCAGACCAAACCGGTGGAGGATCTGGAGCCGCTGACGGCCATCTCGTTGCGGCGGTTCACCAAGGCGCACCAGACGGTGCCGCGACTGCCGATCCCGGTCGCGCTGCGCCGCTTCACCAGCGTGGAGCTCGCGGGTGAACCGGAACCCGCGCTCGCACTGCTTCGCGCGATGATAGGGCAGCTTGCGGTGTTCCACTCCCCCGACGAGTTGCGGATCGCCATGCTGGGCGGTGAGTCCGCGCGGGACGAGTGGGACTGGCTCAAGTGGCTTCCGCACAACGCCCATCCGAACGAGGCGGACGACGCGGGCCCGGTCCGGCTGGCGGCCGAGGATCACGACACGCTGCTGGATCTGCTCGGCACGGACGTCCGCGACCGTCCCGACCATGACCCGGACGCCTCGCCCAGCGTGGCGGAACCGTTCGTGGTGATCGTGGCGCAAGGGGTGCCGCTGCCGGAGACCTCGCGGCTGCTGCACGGTGGGCTGCGCAATGTGGTTCTGCTGGACGCGACCGGCGCGATGACCGGTGGCCCGAAGGTGCTGCGGCTCACGACGCACGGCACCAGCGTCGCCTTCCCGTCCGGTGACGACACGGTCACCGCCGAGGCCGACGCGCTCAGCCGTACCCAGGCCGACAGTCTGGCCCGCACCCTGGCGCCGATGCGCACCAGCGGCAGCGTCGACCTGACGGACCAGGCGCTGGACTCGGACTTCGACCTGACCGCCCTGCTGGGCATCCGCGACCCGCGCACCTTCGACGTGGCCGCCAAGTGGCGCCCGCGGCAGGCCCAGTCGGCACGCCTGCTGGTGCCGCTGGGTGTCACCGAGGAGGGCGAGGTCGTCGAGCTGGACATCAAGGAGTCGGCGCAGGGCGGCATGGGCCCGCACGGCCTGCTCATCGGCGCGACCGGTTCCGGCAAGAGCGAGCTGCTGCGCACGCTGGTGATGGGTCTGGTCGCCACTCACTCCTCCCAGGTCCTCAACCTGGTGCTGGTCGACTTCAAGGGCGGCGCGACGTTCCTGGGGATGGACCGGCTGCCGCACACCTCGGCGGTGATCACCAACCTCGCCGACGAGATCCATCTCGTGGACCGGATGCGTGACTCCATCAACGGCGAGATGATCCGCCGTCAGGAGCTGCTGCGCGAATCCGGGTACTCCTCGCTGTTCGACTACGAGAAGGCGCGCGGCGCCGGGGCGAACCTCACCCCGCTGCCGTCACTGCTGATCATCGTCGACGAGTTCTCCGAACTCCTGGCCAGCAAACCTGAGTTCGTGGACCTCTTCGTCTCCATCGGCCGTCTCGGACGCAGCCTCGGTGTGCATCTGCTCCTTGCCTCCCAGCGCCTGGACGAAAGCCGCATCCACAAGGTGGAGGGCCATCTGTCCTACCGGATCGCCCTGCGTACGTTCTCCTCGATGGAGTCGCGCAGTGTCATCGGCGTCTCCAGCGCCTATGAGCTGCCGTCGGCACCCGGCAACGGCTATCTGAAGGTGGACACGACCAACCTGGTGCGCTTCAAGGCCGCGTATGTGTCCGGCCCCGCGCCGGAGCCGGTGAGCGAGGCGGAGCAGAGCGCCGAACAGGCCAGGGCCGCCCAGGAGATCACCGTGTTCGGCCTGGAGCAGCAGGGCACGCTGCTGTCGGAACGTACCGAGGAGCACCTCGCCGAGCTGCGGCCGCTGCGGGCCGCCGAGCGCGAGGAGGCCGCCGGGCCGTCCTCGGGCACCGAGCAGAGCGAGGAGAGCCTGCTGGAGGTGCTGATCGGCAGGCTGGAGGAGAGCGGCCCGCCGGCGCGCCAGGTGTGGCTGCCTCCGCTGACCGAGTCCCCGAGCCTCGACCAGCTGCTGCCCGGTATCGTCCCCGACCCGGTGCGCGGCATGAGCGCGGCGGACTATCCGTCGCTCGGCTCGCTGCGTGTGCCGCTGGGCATCGTCGACCGGCCCTTCGAGCAGTTGCGTGAGCTGCTGGTCGCCGACCTGTCCGGCGCCGACGGCCACATCGGTCTGGTCGGCGCCCCGCAGACCGGCAAGTCGACCATGCTGCGCACGCTGATGATGTCCCTCGCGCTGACCCACACCCCGGAGGAAGTGCAGTTCTACTGCCTCGACTTCGGCGGCGGCGGCCTGGTCTCCACGGCCGGTCTGCCCCATGTCGGCTCGGTCGCCACCCGTCTGGAGCGCGACCGCGTCCTGCGTACGGTGGCGGAGCTGACGCAGCTGCTGGAGAAGCGCGAGGAGGAGTTCACCTCGCGCGGCCTGGAGTCGATGGCGGCCTACCGCGCACTCAGAGCCACGGGAGAGATCGACGATCCCTACGGTGATGTGTTCCTGGTGGTCGACGGCTGGGGCACCCTGCGCCAGGACTACGAGGACCTGGAGCCGCGTGTCATCGACATGGCCGCTCGCGGACTGTCGTTCGGTCTGCATGTGATCGGCTCCGCCGTGCGCTGGTCGGAGATCCGTCCTCGCCTGCGTGACCTGCTGGGCACCAAGCTCGAACTGCGCCTCGGTGACTCCATGGAGTCGGAGGTCGGCTCCCGCACCGCCGCGACCGTCCCGCACCAGCCGGGCCGCGGTCTGACCGCGGGCGGTCACCACTTCCTGTCCGCCCTGCCCCGGCTGGACAGCTCCGGCGAGACCGCCGACCTCACGGCCGCCACCAAGGCGGCGGTGGCGGAGATCGACACCTTCTGGACCGGCCGCTCCGCACCCGGCGTGCGCCTGCTGCCGACCCGCCTTCCGGTGAACCAGCTCCCGGCGGCGGAGGGCGATCTGCGGGTCTGCCTGGGCTGGGACGAACAGCGGCTGGAGCCGGTCTGGCACGACTTCTCGGCCACCCCGCATCTGATGGTGTTCGGCGACGGGGAGACCGGCAAGACCAACGCGCTGCGTCTGATGATCCGTTCCATCACCTCCCGCTACACCCCCGACCAGGCCCGCATCATGGTCGCGGACCCCGGCCGTGGACTGCTCTCCTCGGTGCCCGAGGAGTACCGGGTCGGCTACGTCGTCGACGGTGACGCCCTCGCCCAACTCGCCAACAGCGCCTCGGTCTCGGTGGGCAAGCGGGTGCCGGGACCTGACATCAGCCCCGAGCAGCTGGCCCGCCGCGACTGGTGGGAGGGGCCCCGGCTGTTCGTCCTCCTCGACGACTACGACCTCTTCTCCGGCACCCCGGGCGCACCCTCGCCCATGACACCGCTGGTGCCCCTGCTCGCGCAGGGCCTGCACATCGGCATGCACCTGGTGGTCGCCCGCAGCACCTCCGGCGCCGTCCGCGCCATGATGGACCCGGTGCTGCGCCGGCTGTGGGAACTGGGCAACCCCGCCCTGCTGTTCTCGTATCCCAAGGAGGAGGGCAAGTTCCTCGGCGAGGCCAAGCCGCGCACCCTCCCCTCGGGCCGGGCCCAGCTCGTCACTCGCCGCTCGGTCAAGCTCGTACAGACCGGACTGGTGACCCCGTGACCCGACACCCCGGACCGCGCCGGTCCCCCTCCGCCCCGCACGGCCTCTCGCCGCTTCCGCCCGTCCCCCACCACCGCACCCCAGGAGCAGCACCATGACCTCACCGCATGCGGTCACCGCACCGGCCTCGGAGGTCTGCCGGGTGACGGTGGTGGGCCCCACCGGCCAGTCCGACCTGGCGATCCCGCTCACCACGCCGGTCTCCGCGCTGCTGCCGGTGCTGGTGCGCCATGTCACGAAGGACACCGCCGACCGGGGCACGCCCTGGGTGCTGCAACGGCTCGGCGAGGAACCTCTCGACGTCGACGGCACCCCGGCCACGCTGGGCCTGCGCCACGGCGACATCCTCCATCTGCGGCCCGCCGAGGAGCCGTTGCCCGCGCTGCACTTCGACGACGTGGCCGACGGTGTGGCGCAGGCGGTGGACGCGATGCCGGGCCGCTGGCGCCCGGAGCTGACCCGGGGGCTCGCGCTGGCCATGGCGGTGCTGGCGCTGCCCGCGCTGGCCGCCGCCCTGTTCGGGCTGGGGCCGGGTGTGCCGACCGCGGTCGGCACGGGGGTGATCGCCGTGCTGCTGGCCGCCGGATGCGTGGCCGCCGCCCGGCTCGGCGCCGACCGGGGCACCGTGCTGGTGGCGGGCCTCAGCTCGATGGCGTTCGGCGCGCTCGCCGGACTGGCGGTCCGTCAGGGGCCGCACGGTGGCTACGCGCCGGGGATGCCCGGGGTGCTGGCCGCGGCGGCGTGTGTGGTGGTGCTGGCCGTCAGCCTGCTGGCGCTGCGTCCGCTGCCGCTGGTGGTCCCCGGCACCGTGCTGCTGACCGCGCTCGCCGCCGCCGTGGGCATCGGGCTGATGCGGGCGGCCGACTGGCACGGCGCCCAGGCGGTGTCCGTGGTGGCGGTCGCGATGTTCGTGCTGGGCCATTTCGGGCCCCGGCTGACCCTGCGCATGGCCCGGCTGCGCGTCCCCCGGCTGCCGCACAACGCGGAGGAGTTGCAGGAGGACATCGAGCCGGAGCCGCAGGAACGGGTGGAGAGCCGGGTCAAGCTGGCCAGCGCCTACCTCGACACCCTCAGCCTGTCCTCCGCGTTGGTCTACGCCGGTGCCTTCTGGTACATGACGCGCGGCGACGGCTGGATCGGATGGCTGCTGCCGTTGGTGTTCGCCGGTGCGGTGCTGCTGCGGTCGCGCGGCCTGAACCGGTCCGCACAGCGGGTGCCGATGGTGGTGGCGGGAGCGCTCGGACTGATCACGGTGCTGCTGACCCGGTTCGCCCCGGCGGGCACCGGATCCCGGGTGACCGTGGTGGCCGTGCTGCTCGCGGCGGTCGCCGCCCTGCTGACGGCGGCCTGGCGGCTGCCGCGCGGACGGCTGCTCCCGGTGTGGGGCCACAGCGGCGACCTGCTGGAGACGATCACTGCGATCGCGTTGCTGCCGCTGCTGCTCCAGGCCCTGCACGCGTACTCCTACTTCCGCTCCCTGGCGAGCTGAGAGGGGCCGGAGCGTGCAGACACGACGCGATCACATGCAGGCGTACCAGTTCGCCATGGGCCGCCTCGCCACCGCCCTCGTCAGCGGCGACCCCGGCCGCGGCGACAGCCCCACCAAACGTGCCGCGCTCGGCACCTTCTTCGGCGCCGGCATCGTGGTCCTGCTGTGCGCGGGATTCCTCATCTACGGGAAGCTGTCGCCGGTGACCACGGAGGCGTGGCGGGAGCCGGGCTCCATCGTCGTGGAGAAGGAGACCGGAAACCGCTACCTCTACCTGGACGGACAGCTGCGCCCCGTACGCAACTACGCGTCCGCCCTGCTGCTGACCGGCCACGGCACCGTGCGCACCGTGCAGGCCGAGGCGCTCGCCGACGTGGCGCACGGCGCGCCGGTCGGCATCGGCGGCGCCCCCGACTCCCTGCCCACCCCGGCGACCCTGCTCCCGTCGACCTGGACCGACTGCCTGCGGCCGGATCTGACGTCCGGCCGGGTCATCGACTTCGCGCCGGGCGACCGGGCCGCCGCCTTCCCCTCCGGCCGTCAGCTGCTGCTGAAGGGGCTGGACGGCAAGCGGTACGTGCTGTGGCGGGGCACCAAGTACCCGGTGCCGTCGGACGCGACGCTCATCGCGCTCGGACTCGACGGCGACCGCCCCATCGCCGCGCCCGCCGCCTGGCTGGCCGCCGTGCCGACCGGAGCCGTACTCGCCCCGGCGAAGATCGACGGGGCGGGCAAGGCCGGCGGGAAGGTCGCCGGGCAGCCGGCCGCCGTGGGCCAGTTGTTCACCACGTCCGCGGCGGGCGCCAAGCGCTCGTACGTGATGACGGGTGACGGCGTGGCCCCGGTGAGCGCCACGGAGGCCGCGCTGCTCGCGGCGCAGCACGGCGCTCCCGCGCCGCGTGAGGTGTCGGCGACCGACATCGCCGCCGCCCATGTGTCCGCCGACCAGGCGCTCACCAACGCGCTGCCGGACGTCCTCAACGCCCCGGCGGCCGACACCTCCGCGCAGGCGGTGTGTCTGCGTGAGACGACCCGGGGCAACCAGCTGAAGGCCACCGTGGTGGTCGAGGGCGGTGCTGCGGCGAACGGCAGCCGGCAGGTGCTGGTGCCGCCGTCGCACGGTGTGTACGCGGTCGACCAGCAGCAGGTGGCGGCGCGCGCGCCGCATCCGCTGACCTACCTCGTCACCGACCGGGGTATCGCCTATCCGCTGGGCGACTCCGCCGCCGCGCAGGACCTCGGCATCGGCGGCGCGAGCGCGGTGCCCCTGCCGGAGACTCTGCTGGCCGTGCTGCCGCGCGGACCCGAGCTGGGCCGTACGGTGGCGGCGCTGACGGTGAAGGCGGCACAGGAGGGGACTTCGGCGGACTCGCCGTCGTCCGTGGGCGGTTCCGGCAGCGCGCAGGGCTCGCCGGCGAAGGGCGTCGGACACGCTACGGGCACCGCTCCTGTTCCCTCGGTGAGCGCGGACCCGCCACCCTCCGGCCACTCGGCGCGGGTGGGGTGAGCGGATGCGTATCCGACTGGGCGCCGTGCGGGCGGCGGGGACAGCTCTGCAGTGCCGTGCCGTGGGGCACGCGCTGCTGATCCATCCCAAGGGCGAACCCGATCCGCAGGCCGCCGCGTTCGCCGCGGGGCTGGCGCCGGACCCCCAGCACACCGTGGCAGTGGTGGACCTGCCGTTCGGCACGCTGGAGGACTCGGCGGACGCGGTGGCACGCCTGCTGGCCCATCGTGGCCACAGCCTGCGCCTGGTCTTCGGTCGCGCCACGCCGCAGGAGTCGCAGCGCACCGCCCAGCGGATCGCGGACCGGCTGGACCGGCTGGTGCTGGCCCCGGACGGCGAGGTGCTGCCGACCGACGGCGGCGGCCTGTTCGTCCCCAGCGAGCACGGCGCGGGCTGGCTGCGCTTCCGTCCGGGCCGCGCGGCGGAGCGCGACTCACGGCGCTTCCCCAAGCCCCGCTGGGAGTTCTCCACCTTCGACCGCCCCTGGGCGACCAGCGGCCATGGCCTCGTCGAACCCGTCCCCAGCGGGGTGTGGGTGCGCAGCCCGCACCTCCCCGACTCCCCGGACAGCGGCCAGCGGCTGGTGGACCGCCTGCCGAGTCACCCCGAGATCCTCACCGTGGTCCTCGGCAGCCCCGGCGGACCGCCCGTCACGCTGTCGGACGTGGCCCGGCTGTGGGACACCGTCCTGCCGTCCGCGCGCTCCTGGGTGCGTTTTCTGCACCTCGGGCCGGTCGCGCTGCCCGAGGGCGCCGAAGCACTGGGCCAGGAACTCGCCGACGCCCTCGGCCAGCAGGTGGTGCTGTACACGGGCGTGCCCGTCAAGGCGCGGGTAGGTCTCGACTCCCCCGAGGTGGCCTCGCTGCGGCCGGACGGCACGCTGGGCCACCGCCCGTTCGTGAGCGAGTTGATGTACTTCCCGCGTACGGGCGACACCCCTGCCCCGCCCGCCCTCTTCGGCCTGCGCCGGCCGCTCGTCGAGGTGCCGGAGATCTCCACCGGTGTCTACGAGTACGCGCACGACGCGGTGCTGGAGGTCGTGCAGAGCGGGCTGTGGATGCGCCCCTCCGTCGAACCCGTGGGCAGTGACGCGGTACGGCGGATACCTGCGGCGCCCGGCTATGCGGCCATCCTCTACGACCGCAGCACCCCCGGCGCGGAGGAACGCATGCGCGCGCTCGCCGAGGACATGCTGTGGAAGCTCGACCCGGACCGTCGCGAGGGCTTCACGGTCGTACCTGCCGACGAGCCGGGCGTCGCGGCCGGGGTGCCGGACGACGCCTATCTGTGGTCGCCGCAGGACCCCGCGGCCTATGGCCCGCAGATGGTCGCGCCGCCCCTGACCAGGCAGCGCCGCCCGGCCGATATCGCGCCCTGGGCCCCGGCGTCCGGGGGCCGGCCGCAGGAGGGACGGGAGCCCGCCGCTGTGCCGGCCGGCGTTCCCGGACGGGCGTCCGCGCTGAACCAGCTCGATCCGGACGAGTCACCGTCCGTTCGCGTCGCCGGCAGGAACGACGCGGCCTCGGCGGTCGCCCCTGCCCCGGCGCCCCAAGCCGCCCGTACCGAATCCGACGTCCCGTCAGCCGCGCTGCCCCGCACGGAGTCCGACGCCGGTCGGTCCGCGCCGGACGAAACCGAGGCGAGCGGTGAGGCCGCCGTCCGCGTGGCGACGACGGCCACGGAGGCCGGGAGCATCGCACCCGGCGGGCGTCCGGACGCCCCGCACGGCGGACCGGCCGTCCCGTACGGCGGGCCGAACGCCGCGCCCGAGCCGCCGCCCACCGGCGAGCCGCTCCCGATGCCCCCACCCGCGCCGGACGCCGCGCGGGGTCCGGTGCCGCCTGCGCCTGCCCCGAACGGTCCGGTCGCGCCGGGCCGCCCCAAGCTGCCCGACCTGCCCACCGTGTCCGAGCCGACGCCCGCGGGTGAGCCGCAGGCTTCGGTCCAGCCGCCGCGGACCGACCCGCGCCCCGCCCCCGCGCACGATCGTGCCGACACGGACGGCTCCGGCGAGCAGCGGACGCCCGTCCTCCCGCCGGAACCGCCTGCTCCCGCCCCGGAGTCCGGTCCGGCTTCCGCACCCGCGAACACCCCGGAGACCGCACCGGACACCCCCGCCGCCCCGGCCGCCCCGGCCGCCCCGGCCGCCCCGGCCGCCGAGCAGGGTGCCCCTCAGGCACCGGACGCACCCGACAAGCAGCCCCAACCGACTCCGCAGGCCCCGCCGCCGGCCCCGGACGGGGCGGAAGCCGCCATGCCTGAGGTCCCGGAAGCGCCGCAGACGCCGCCGCCCTCGGCTCCCCAGGCTTCCGAAGCACCCGTGCCCGCCGCACCCAAGCCGGCGGCCAGGGCCGTCCCGGCTCCGGCACGGATGATCCGGCTGGAGTCCGACGCCCCGGCAGCCGCTCCCACCGAGCCCCCCGGCCCCGCGCCGGTGCCCGACGGCTCCGACGGTCCGGTCACGCCCTCGCTCACACCGGCCGCCTCCGACGGCTCCGGGAGCGCCGTGACGCCCGCCGCCCCGGCGGCCGGAGCGGGGGTACGGGTCCAACCTGTGCCCAAGGGCTCGGCCTGCGCCGTGCTGCCGGAACGCGGCACGAGCAAGGAACGTGACTGGGTGCGGCGCACCTTCAGCACGCAGTACAACGCGGTCGCGGGCACGGTCTCACGGGTGATGTCGGAGTCCCCGGGGCTGCGCGGCGGCAGTCGAGGGGAGGCGGCCGACGCCCTCACCGATCTGGTCGCCGTACGGCTCTACCTGTCCGGCGACAGCCGGCAGGTGGACGACGCGGTGCGCTCCGCACAGGTCGGCCCGCACGTCCCCCTGGCCCGCTGCGTGGCGGCCGGGCTGCGCAGGCTGCCGTCCTACCGTGGCGCGGCGCTGCTGCGAGCACCCGCCACGGCCATGGAGCGCGCGTGGTACCGGGAGGGCCGGCTGACGACCGAGTGGGCGTTCTGCACCGGGTACAGCGCGCCGCATCCCGGTCCCGAGAACGGCACCGACTTCCTCATCTGGTCGATGACGGCCCGCCGTACCAGCCTGATCGACCCGTCCGAGCCGTACCGGGTGGTGTTCCTGCCCGGCACCACGTTCAAGGTGCTGCGTCCCTCGGACGGTGAAGGGCCGGTCCTCATGCGGGAGTTGTCACCGTCGGAGATCGCCTCCGACGGCAAGGTGGACGTCCAGCGCGTGCCGCTGGACGAGATCGCCCTCGACGGGCTGGAGCGTGCGGCGGGCGCGTTGAGTGCGAACGACGCGGGCGGCTCCGCATCGGCCGGCGGCGGCGATCAGGGCGGCGCCCGGCCGGAGGAACGCTTCGGAACGCCCCCGGGCCTGATCGGTGCAGCGCAGCCGCAGCGTCCGCGCGGCAACGGCGGCGACATGAGTGCGTCTGACAAGGGAGCGAAGCTGTGACCCGGCCCGTGCTACTGGTGTCCCCGGACCGTCCTGGTGCCTACCGTGCCATCGCCGAAGCCCTGGCGGACGCCACCGACGGCGCGCTCATCACCGTCTCCCCCGGCCGGTACGACGAGACGCTCTACATCACCCGCGCGGTGACACTGGCCGCCGAGGGCACGGGCGGCACGGTGGAGATCTCCTCGGCCTCGGGCAGCACCGTGGTGCTGGAGGCGGAGGCCGTGCAGCTCACCGGTCTGAAGCTGTCCGGCACCGACCGGGAGGCCCCGGTCCTCGACGTACGGCGCGGGCAGGCCGCGCTCGACGGGTGCCAGATCTCCGGCGAGGCATGGGCGGCCGTGCTGGCCTGGCAGGACGGCGTGGTCGCCCTGCGCGACTGCCACATCACCAACGCCCAGGGCGCGGGCATCGTGGTCACCTCGGGCGGCGGAAACGTCGTGGAGCGCTCGCGTATCCAGGAGGTCGGTTCGTCCGCGGTCGTGGTGGCCGAGCACGGCCGTCTGACGCTGCGTGAGTGCCAGTTGGAGCGGGCCCGCGGCAACGGCGTCTGCGTGAACGGACAGGCCACGGCGGTGGTGGAGGCCACCCGGATCGCCGGCAGCGGCAAGCCAGCGCTGGCCGTGGAGCAGAACGCCCGCGCCGACCTGACCGAGGTCGAGGTCACCGGCAGCGCGGCGCTGGACGCGTATCTGACGAGCACGGCCGAAGTGGTGCTCACACGCTGCTCGTTCTCCGGTTCGGGGGGACAGGCGGTACACGTCGGCGGCGGCAGTGGACCGGTGCTGCGCGGCTGTGTGATCTCCGGTGCCGGGCGCGAAGGCGTCCACGTGGCACCCGGCGGCCGTCCCCGGCTGGAGGGCTGCCGTATCAGCGGTACGCCGACCGGTCTGCTGGTGGAGGCCGACGGTCGCGCCGAGGGCGCCGATCTGACCGTGGAGGGCGCCGGGACGGTTGCCGTGCACGCGCAGGGCGGTGAGGTGCTGCTGGAGCGGCTGAAGACCGACGGAGGCAGTGGGGCCGCGCTGCGCGCGGCAGGCCCCAAGGCCCGGCTGACCGTGCGGGACGCCGACCTGGCCGTCGGCGGACCCGTCGCCGTCGAGCTGGGGGAGAGCGCTTCCGCGGCGCTGTCCGCGGTGCGGCTGCGCTCCGGCGGCGGCACGGGGCTCGCCCTCGCCTCGGGCTCGCGCGCCGAGGTGGACGGCTCGGCCTTCTCCGGCTGCACCACGGTCATCGGCGCCGAGGCCGAACTGACTGTCCGCGACAGCGAGTTCACCGGCTCCGACAGCGACGGCCTGCGGGTCACCGGGGGCGGCGCGGTCACCGCGGTGGGCTGCCGTATCAACGGCGCACGTGGCCATGGCGTCCACGTCCAGGCCTCCTCACGTGCCGAGTTGACCAACTGTGCCGTCTTCGACAACGGCGGCGACGGTGTGCGCTGCAACACCGACGAGCCGGTACGGGTGCACGACTGCGAGGTCCGCGACAACGGCGGCGTGCCGGTGCACCAGCTCAAGTCCGGCCAGGTGTCGGTGGAGCGGGTGGACACCGGCGGTGCCCCGTCCGGCCGCACGGTCACCAGCGCGGACGCCCTCGGCGGTGCGAGCGGCCCGGAGAGCGGTCGGCAGCCGCAGGGGGCCCGTCACACCGGCACCGGACCGCTCGCGGAGTTGGAGGCGCTGGTCGGTCTGGAGAGCGTGAAGCGCGAGGTCACCGGCCTGATCAACCTGAACAAGATGACGCAGCGCCGCCAGGAGATGGGCCTGCCGATGCCGCCCATGAGCCGGCATCTGGTCTTCGCGGGGCCGCCCGGCACCGGCAAGACGACCGTGGCCCGTCTCTACGGTGCGGTCCTCGCGGAACTGGGCATCCTCAGCCAGGGCCACATCGTGGAGGTGGCCCGCGCCGACCTGGTGGCGCAGATCATCGGCGGTACCGCCATCAAGACGACCGAGGTCTTCAACAAGGCACTCGGCGGTGTGCTGTTCATCGACGAGGCGTACACGCTGACCAACCAGTCCCGTGGCACCGGCCCGGACTTCGGTCAGGAAGCCGTCGAGACGCTGATGAAGCTGATGGAGGACCACCGCGACGAGGTCGTCGTGATCGTCGCCGGATACTCCGCCCAGATGGACCAGTTCCTCGCCTCGAACCCCGGTATGGCCTCCCGGTTCGCGCGCACCGTGGAGTTCCCCAACTACAGCCCCGAGGAACTGGTCACCATCGTCCGGGGGTTGTGCGCCAAGCACTACTACGAGCTGTCGGAATCGGCGCTGGAGGCGCTCGACCGCTACTTCGAGGACGTACCGAAGAGCGACACCTTCGGCAACGGGCGTGTCGCCCGGCAGGTCTTCGAGGAGATGATCAGCAAGCAGGCGTCCCGCCTCGCCTCCGAACCGCCTGAGGACGACAGCGAGTTGTCCAGGCTGACCGGTGCCGACGTGATCACGGTGCCCGCCGACCAGGCCGGCGCGAAGGGCGCCACGGGCGCCTCGTCCCCACGTACCGGGGAGGCCGTCGCCCCGACGCGGCAGCCGGGCCCCGCCGGCCCGGCCGGCCCGGCCGTGGGGCTGCGGAAGCTGGCGGCGATGACCGGTCTGGACACGGCCCGGGCCGCGCTGCGCACCCGCCTGGAGGCGCTCGCCGAGGCGCAGACGCAGCCGGGCCGGCCGATCTCGGCACAGGCCAATGTGGTGCTGGAGGGCCCGCTGGGCAGCGGACGACGGGCGCTGGCCCGGGTCTACGGGCGATGCCTCACGGAGGCCGGGCTGCTGACGACGGGCACCGTCCACGAGGTGCGGCTGTCGGCCCTCCCGGCGCGCTGGCCGGAGCAGCCCGCCTACCGGCTGGCGACGGCCCTGGAGGAGGCGGAGGGCGGACTGCTCGTGCTGAACCTCGACGACGCCTTCGGCCGCCGCCCCCAGGCCGAGCGTGCGGCGGTGCTCGACGGGCTGGCCCGGCTGGCCGCCGCCCCTGGTGGCACGGTGCTGGCGCTGTGCGGCTCGCCCGCCGAGCTGCGGGAGCTGACCCGCGAGCGTGGCGAGATCGTCCACGAGTTCGCCGAGTACCTCAGGCTCGATCCCTACACCGCCGACCAGGCCATTGGGTTGATGAGACGTCAACTGCACGGGTTCGGCTTCAAGTTGTCCGACGAGGCGGCCAAGGTGCTGGCCGCCTCCTTCGAGGCCTCGCCGCCGCGCGGGGGCGCCTGGGAGGCGCACCGCCTGGCGGAGCGGCTCGCGGCGTCCGCCCGTACCCGTACCGTCTCCGCCTCGGATCTCCCCCAGCCTCCGGCGGCGCCCGACGCGGCGCCCGGCCAGGTGCCCGCCGCCCCGGCGCCGCCCGCCTCCACCACGGAAGTGGCGAAGCCGGCACCGGAACAGGCGGAACCACCGCATCAGCAAACGGAGTCTCTGGTGCGGACATGAGAAACGTCCGCCACTGCCGTGTCGCGCGATCCTTCCGCGCGATGCGGCGGCCGGCGGGTGAACCCCCCACCATCCGGCGCGGATGCGCCCCCGACATGGGAGCGACATCGCTGTCATCGGCTCCGGCCGGCGCCGCAGGACGAGAGAGGACCACACCATGGCACTGACGTCAGTCGAACTACAGGGAATGACCGCTGCCCAGGGCAGCTTCCAGACCGCCCTGGACGAGACCACCAGCTCCTACGCGCAGATGGACGGCCAGATCGAGGGTCTGCGGGCGAGCTGGAGCGGCGACGCCGCGAACATCTACCACAACGCCATGCAGGAGTGGCTGAACGACTTCGACAAGGTGAACCAGGCGCTGCGCACCATGCTGGAGAAGCTGGCGCAGAACACCAACGTCTACGCCAACACCCACGAGAACACCCAGCAGCAGGCGCAGCAGGTCGCGCAGCAGATGGGCTCCGGCAACATCGGCCTGCCGGGCTTCCCCTCCTGACGTAGCGTCACCGACCGACATACCAGCCCGCCCCCACGAAGGAGCCGGACAGAAGATGGCCACGTACACCGTCCAGATGGAGCAGGTCGACTACATCGTCGGCGAGATGAACTCCATCACCCAGCGCATCAACCAGACCCTCGCCGACCTCGACAACCAGGCGAAGGTGCACCTGAGCGAGTGGACCAGCGACGCCCAGCAGACCTACGCGCAGGTGAAGGCGCAGTGGGACGCGGCCGCCGCGGACATGACCCAGAAGGCCGCCGCGGCCACCCAGATGCTCGGCACCATCAACGAGTACTACTCGAACGGTGAGCGCCAGGGCGTTCAGCTCTGGGGCTGATCTGAGATGGCAGACCGCCCAGCGTACGACCCCAGCACTGATGACCACAATCAGCCGTCGCCCACTCCGACAGCCCAGCACTACGACGGCGGCACGACGATCACGGCAGGGCACGGCACCGTGCCCCCGGCCTCGACCTTCAACCCGCCGAACGTGCCCGGTGGTTCGGGCAACCCGGGCAGCGGCACCAGCGTGGACACGCCGTCGATGCTGTTGTTCGCCGACAACATCGACAAGCTGATCCAGCCGACGCGGGACGCCGCCAGCGTCCTGCAGAAGGTGCAGGTCGAACCCGGCGCGTTCTACCACGCGAACCAGATCCGGACGAAGGTCAACGGTCCGAACGCCGACGCCGGACTGAAGGAGCAGTACATCAAGGTCTTCCAGGACCTCGCCCAGGGCCTGGGCGATCTGCGCGACGGCGTGAAGGCGCTGGCGCAGCAGTACACCACTCTGGAAGACGCCGGGCGGATGAAGGCCACGGATCTGCAGAACGCCATGCAGACCACGACCAGTGACTTCACCAGCCTGGTGACCGACGCCGGCGGGTCCGGCGGCGGAGCAAGTTGACCGGCGGTCCTCCCGTCCCCTGGTGCCGTCAGGCACCGGGGGACGGCGGGGGCCACTGACAGAGGCGTGAGCAGGAGACTGGGGAACACATGGGCAGCCCGGATTACAACACCGGCGGGTTCAATGACAGCGGCGACGGCATCTTCGGCGATCCCGGAACCGATCCGGGCTCGATCAACGACTACAACTCGTGGGACTGGAAGCAGATCATGGCGGCCATCAACGGCATGGCCGCCGGAACCGGTTCCGACTCGAACGAGGAACGCGCGAAGGGCATCTCCGACCCCCAGTCCCTGATGGACGCGGCGGGCCACTTCCTGAACGCGCAGGTGGTGCTCTCCGGCATCGCCAAGGCCATCGCCGAGCAGGCGAAGGCGCTGGCCGGGGACAACGGCCCCTGGAAGGGCGACGCCGCGGACGCCTTCCTCGACATGATCAACACCTTCTCCCGCCAGGTGAAGGCGACGTCCGACGTGCTGTCCGGCGGTGAGGCGGGCAACTCCGTTCCCCAGCAGCTCGCGGACAACTCGGTCAACCTGTACAACGCCCAGGTCAAGATCTCCGACATCGACTCCTGGTACGCCAACCAGGCCGTGCGGATGGGCGTCAAGCCCATGAGCAACGGCCTGATCCCGATCCACGAGAAGCCCGAGCTGGTCGAGATGATGACCAGCGACATGCGCGCGGTCCTCAAGAGCCTGGCGGGCGAGTACCAGGTCACCATCGACTCGGTGCACACCCCGCCGCCGGTCACCAGCCCCACGAACAACCCCAACGTGCCGGACAACATCCCGGACGTCGGCAACCCCGACCTGAAGGACCCCGGCAACCTGCCCAACGTCAATCCGCTGGACCCGCAGCAGTTCTCCGCCCCCGACACCTCGGGCACCGAGACACCCACCATGCCCGGCCTGAATCCGATGGAGGCGCTCGCCACCCCCGCCCCGTTCGCCGGTGGCACCGGAGTCGACGGCAACGCGCCCGGGCTGGGCGGTCTCGGAGACGGCGGCCCGGGCAACAGCACCCTCGATCCCAGCGCGCTGGACCAGGCGCTCAACCCGACCGCGTTCCCGGGCGGCCTCGGCCTCGGCGGCGGCCCCGGCCTCGGCCTCGGCGGCGGCCCCGGCCTTGCGAACTTCGCGGCCAGCCCCTTCCCCGGCGGCCTGAACACCGGCGCGGGGAGCAAACTGCCGCTGGGCAGCAAGCTCGCCGAGGACCCCTCCAGCTGGGCCGACGGCGCGACTCCCGAAGGGTTCCCCGGCGACACGGGCGTCGGCGGCGCCGGCGGCCTGGGCGCGGGCGACGGCCTCGGCGCGGTCTCCCCCGAGGCGTTCCCCGGCGGCCTCGGTACGGAGTCGGGCCTGCCGGGCGGGCTCAACATGCCGTCGCTGAACAACGCCTTGGAGTCGCCGAACCTCGCCGGAGCCTCGGAGGGCCTCCCCGCCGTCGGCGCGGGCGGTATGCCGATGATGCCCGGCATGGGCGCCGGCGGCATGCCTCACGGCAACGGCACCGTCGACCCCAGCGACGCCAGCGGCCTCCTCGACGCCGACGCCAAACCCTGGACCGGCGACCCCAGCGTGGCCGACGAGATCGGTGGCAAGGGCGCCGAAGCAGGCGGCGACGGGCTCGGGCTGCCCCTCGACGAACACGCCGAGGCGTTCCCCGGCGGCCTCGGCACCGACGAGGGCGTCGGTACGGGACTGGGCACCGGCGGTATGCCGATGATGCCCGGCATGGGCGCCGGCGGTATGCCTCAGGGCAACGGCACCGTCGATCCCAGCGACGCCAGCGGCCTCCTCGACGCCGAGGCCGAACCCTGGACCGGCGACCCCGGGACCTCCGAGGAGATCGGCGGCCGCGGGGCACTGGCGGGCGGCGAGGGACTGGGACTGCCTCTCGACGCGGAGGCCGAGGCGCTCCCCGGCGCACTGGGCGCCGCGGAGGGCGAGACCCTCGGCGCGGGCGGTATGCCGATGATGCCGGGCATGGCGGGGGGCAACCCCGCTGCCGACGCCGGGACCACCGACCCGAGCGACGCCTCCGGACTGCTCGAACCCGACGCCGAACCGTGGACCGGCGAGCCCGACGTCCCCGACGAGATCGACGGCGGTGCCGAGGCGGGCGGCGAGGGCCTCGTGGTGCCGGGCGCGGTCGCGGCGCAGGCGTTCCCCGAGGGCGTGATGATCGGCTCGGACGGGCTGCCCATCACACCGCAGTCGGCGGCCGACCCGGTGGCGCCCGCCGCCACGGTCGAGGAGCCGGCCGCCCCCGCGGTGGGCGAACCCGCCGTGCCCGGCACGATGCCGGCCACGGCCGCCGCCTCCCCCGGCCCGCAGCAGGAGCGGTCCGACGCCTCGGGCCTGCTCGCTCCCGACGCGCTGCCCTGGTCGCCGGAGGCGGACCCCCACGGTGACCGTCTGGTCGTCGGCGCCCACGACGGTCTGGGCGAGACCGCGTTGCCCGGCGCGCTGCCGGGCGCGGCGACAGTTGCGGCGGGCGCCACCGGGTCCGCCGTCGGCACGAGCTCGGCGGACTCCGGTGGAGGGCCCGCCGAGCGGCGGCACCGGCACCGGGACGACGACGAGGCCGCCGTGATCCTGCTGCCGCTGGGCGGCGGCCGGGGCCAGGCGTCGGCCGCGTCCGCGGACTCCGGCCCCGAGGGCCCGGCGGACGGGGACGGCGACGGGGAGGCGACGGAGCCCCTGCCGCCGCAGCCGACGGACGAGGACGGTAACGAGGAGGCGAGGGGTCCGGTACCTCTGCGGCGGCTGGTCTCCGAGGACCCCTACCAGCAGGAGCTGCCGGACGACCATGTGGCGCCGGCACCGTCCGGCGACCCGGAGTCGGAGGACACCGAGGCGTGGGACAGCGCGGGGTCGTCGTTCGTACCGCTGCTGTGGTCCGTGCCGACCGAGGAGGAGAAGGAGGTCCAGGCGCCCGGCTACGCCACGGAGGACGAACAGACCTGGACCGGCCAGGCGGCCGCCCCGTTGGAGGAGGAGGCGGACGGCCCCCGGCTGTCCACCTGGCGACCCAACCGGTCGGCGGCCACCGCCCCCGGGGAGACCGTCGTCCCCGCCGTGCCGCTGCGCTCGTTCTCCGGTGACCCCTCGGAACTCACCGCAGAACTGCCCGCGCAGGAGCCGGTGGAGGACGAGACGGAGGCCGAGGAGGAGCAGGAGCAGCCGAGCCGCGGCATCGCGGACCTGCTGGTCCAGGACGGTGACACCTGGGGTTCGGCGGCCTCGGACGGGGCCGGAGCGGTCCTGTGACGCCGCCCGTCCCGTGGCGCCCGTACGCCTGCGCACCATCGCCGCACGCAAGGAGACTCAAGTGACCAGTCCCTACGACGAGGAAATCGAGGACCTGCTCGCGCTGTACCGCAAGCAGCGCGCGGAGGCCGTCGAGGCCCGGCGCCGGATCAACGAGGTGACCGGTACGGCGACCGCCCCCCGGCAGACCGTCAAGGCGACCGTGAACGCGCAGGGCGAGGTCACCGCTATCGAGTTCCCCACCGGCGCGTACCACCGTATGACGCCGAAGGAGCTGTCCGAGGCGCTGCTGGCGACCATTCGGCAGGCCCGCGCAAACGCGCTGGAGGCGGTCGCGGAGGTCAGCTCGCTCGGGCTGCCGGCCGGCGTGAAGATCACCGACCTGGTGGAGGGCAGGGTCGACGCCACGGCGGTGCTGGAGGACGAGCCGGGTATGCCCGAGTCGGTGCGCGAGTACATCGCGGGCGGGCGCCCGGACGTACGGCGCGACGGCGCCCGGTGACCCCGGGCGGCACACCCCGACACGACCACACGACCTCGGGAGGAACACATGGCTGACGGCGAGTTCTACGTCGACACCGACGGGCTGCGCAACCAGCTGCCGTATGTGCAGCAGCTGGCGGCGCGGTTCCGTGACATCGGCAAGAGCCTGGAGGGCCGGCTCGGCGAACTGGGCGACTGCTGGGGCGACGACGCCTCCGGGCGGCAGTTCTACGAGCAGTACGCCACGCCCAGGAAGCAGATCATCGACAGCACCGGGCAGATGGGCGAGCTGGTCGACAGCATGCACGACGGCATCCGGACGATGGCCGTCAACCTCGAACGCATGGAGGACCAGAACATCGAGGCGACCAGGCGCCTGGGAGCCTCCGAGGTTCACCCCGCCGAGCCCCGGGTGAAGAACACCAAGTCATGAGCATCAACCTGCCCCCGGAACTCGGCTGGGTCGCCAAGCTGGCCGTCGGCCAGGACTGGCCCAAGGGCGACGAGGACAAGCTGCGCAGCCTCGGTGAGGCGTGGGAGGACGCTGCCCGGCAGCTGACCGCCATCAGTCGCGAGATCGACCCCGCGACCAGTGGTGTGCTGCACAGCATCGGCGGAGAGGTCGCCGACGAGTTCTCCAACTTCACGCAGCAGCTGAAGTCCAATCTGCCCGACATGGCCGATGCGGCCGGTCAGCTGGGCCGGCTGGGCAAGAACACCGGGCTGCAGGTTGAGTATGCGAAGTACATGATCCTGGCGCAGCTGGTCTGGCTGGCGGTCGAGATCGCCGAACTCGCCTTCTGGGCACCCGAGGTGATCCCGGCGCTGGTCACCGGTGTGCGGGCGATCGTCAAGATGCTGCTGAAGCGGCTGCTGATCTCGATCGCCACCGGTGTCGGGTTCATGGTCGGCATGGACGCGGTGATCCAGGGGATCCAGTTCCTCAAAGGCGACCGCACCAAGTGGGACACCGCGGCCACGCTGCAGGCCGTGGAGGGCGGTGCGATCGGCGGTGCGATCGGTGGCATCTTCTCCGGTGCCGGCTCGGCGTTCGCGCCGAAGTTCGCGGCCTCACTGATCGGCAAGGGCATCATCGGCGGCGCCTCCAGCGTCGTCACCACCGAGGTCATGGAACAGATCTTCGGCGGCGAGAACGACATGGGCGCCGCCGTGACCTCGGGCATCATCGGCGCGATGGGCGGCGGCGGAGGCCGTCGCAGGTTCGGCGGCGGCGAGCACAACGAGATCCACACCCCCGACATCCATCTGCCCTCCACGCCCGACATCCACCTGCCGAAGGTCCCCTCCGAGAGCGGGTCCGGCTTCCCCGGGGCGGAGAACTTCGACACCGGCGGCCTGGGCAAGGGCGACGGTCTCGGCAAGGGCAACGGTCCCGGCACGACCGGCCTCGACAAGGGCCTGGGTACGGACGGGCCGCACAGTCCGGCCACGGGCGGTACGCGAGGAACCGGGACCGGTGGCACGGGCGCGGTCGACACGGGCACCGTCAACACGAGTACGGGCGGTAGGCGTACGGGAGGGACCCGAGGGGACACCGGGGCCGGTTCGGGCCGCGGCACCTCCGGGAGCAACGGCTCACCGCGCGGGACCACCGGCACGACCGGCAGCACCACCGGCGGCAACCGCGGCGGGACGACCGAACACGGGACCACCCGGCCGACGACCGAGTCGAGAGGCCCCGGCGCGACCGACGGCGCCACGCGCGGCACAGGCGACACCACCCCGCGCATCCCCACCTCCGGGTCCGAGGGGCCCGTCACCGGGGGCAGCCGGGAGACCACCTCGACACCGCACACCCCCACCGAGTCCGCGCCGGCGCCGCACACGTCCTCCGGCGTCCCGGAGCAGACAGGGCGCTCCGGCGGGCTGCCCGGTTTCGAGACCACGCTCAACGGACACGGCGGGGCCGACCACACCGTCACGGCGCCCGAAGAGGGAGCACCCGCACCCGTCCACGGCGGCAGGCCCGACAGCATGACGCCCGTACAACACGAGAACTCGCCCACACAGCACGAGAACACACCCACGCAGCACACGAACACACCCACGCAGCACACGAACACGCCCACCACCGTGCCGAGCCGCCCGCAGGAACCGGGCACCGGCATGAACGAGCCCCTGGCCCCGGGCAACGCGACACACCACACGCCGACGTCCGACACGATGTCCCAAGGACACCAGGGCTCAGGGTCTGTGACTGACCATCAGCAAGCACCGAGCAGTTCGGGGACGGGTCGTCAGCAACCCCCTGTCTCCGTGGTCGACCAGTCGCAGCCCCCGACCACCGTGGCCGACCGTCCGCAGACCCCCGGCAACGCGACGGACACCCAGCGGGCTCCCGGCCCCGTGTCCGGCCGGCCGGACACGCCGACCACCGGAACCAACCGGCCGCAGACACCGACCACCGGCACCAACCAGCCACAGGCCCCGCTGACGGGGACGGACCGTCCGTCCACCGAGTCCGGGGGCACCCCGCGTCCCTCCGTGAGCGTGGAGTCGTCGTCCGCCCCGCGTCCTGGGACGGAGTCCGCACCCCACCCGGAGTCCACAGCGGCCACACAGCCGCGTCCGTCCACCGCCACCAGCCACTCCCCCGCCACGAACAACGGCACGCGCGGGGACGAGGTCGCGCCCCGGGCGCCCCGCCCGCGCCCGGACACCGAGAGCGGGACGGCCACCCCGCAGCACCAGCCGTCGACGCCTCCGGTGCGGCACTCCACCGGCGACGGACACACGCCCGCCCTGCCGGACGTCCCGCAGCACGAGCCCGGTACGGCACCGCACCCGCAGGACCACCAGGACGGCACCCCCGGCGACCACTCCCAGGGCACCACGGACGAGCAGCTCCGGCAGCTCGACACCCTCGTCGTGCCCACGCACGACCCGGACCCGCCGACCCCGTTGCACCAGGCCCCGGCCCCGCCGACGACCCGGCCCGTCTCGCCCGACGCCGGGATCAGGCAGCGCACCGCCGATCTCGACCGCGCCGCGCGTACCGCCGGGATGTCCAAGGACGACCGTGACGCGTACACCCGCGCCATCCAGGAGGCCACCGCGTCCGGCGACTGGGATCGCGCCGGACAGCACCTCGCGGACTTCCGGACCCATGTCGAGACGCGCACCACCCACCAGCGCTACGAGGCGTTCCACACGCACGCGCAGGGCGGTTTCGAGCGTCTGACCAACCTCACCGGCTCCAAGGAGGAATGGCAGAGCAAGGTCGACTCCGTCGAGCAGGCACGGCGCTCCGGCGACCCGGACCTGCTCGACAGCAGGCTCAACGAGTACTCCGCCTACGTCGAGAGCCACGTCCCCTCCGGAACGCTGACCGGTCAGGACACGCCGCGCCCGTTCCACCAGGACGTCGAGGACGTACGGCAGCGCCTCGCCATGACCACCGACGGGCCCACCGCCGACCGACTGCGCTCTCAGCTGGACGACCTCCAAAGGGACGCCGAACTGCACGACCGGCTCGCCCGGTTGCGTTCCTCCGCCGAGTCCGATCCCGAGACCGCGGCGCTGCACGAGCGGCTCGACAACGCCAGGACGCCGGACGAGGCCGACCGTGCGCTGCGGGACCTGGAGGAACACCGGGAGCTGCAGGAGTTGCAGCAGCGCCTCGATCACCTCAAGTCGGACGAGCCGACGCCGGAGCGCACCCCGGTACGGGGCAGCGACGAGGACCTGCGCCGCCGCCTGGACGCCCTCAACGAGGGTGCGGACGACCGCGAGCGCGAACTGCGCGAGCAGGTGGACCGGGCCGCCACCGCCGACGAGGCCGACCGCGCGCTGCGCGAGCTCCACGACCACCGCGAGGAGCAGCGGCTCCAGCAGCGGCTGGACCGGCTCAAGTCGGACACCTCCGAGGACCACCCCACCGAGCGGGAGCTGCGCGACCGCCTCGCCGCGCTCCACGACGGGGAGGGGGATCCCCGCGCCGCCGAGCTGCGCCGTCAGGCGCAGGAGGCGACCACCGAGCGGGAGGCCAAGGACGCCCTCGACAAGCTGGATCAGCACCTGAGCGGGCGCGAGCAGGACCGCCAGGACCAGGTGCGCGAACTGACGGACCGGCTGGAGCAGTTGCGGGAGCAGCGCACCGAACAGCTCCTCGGGGGTAACTCCCGCGACGCCGAGAACACCGGGCGCCGAATCGACGAGGTGCGCGAGGAGTTGTCCTCGCACCAGACGTACGACGAACGCACCAGCACGCTACGGCAGGAGCTGGCACAGAAGACCGGGAGCCCCGAGGCCCCGGGCCACCTCGACCGCATCACCACCGGAACCGACCAGCGCGGCGGCACCGACGAGCACACACCGGCCGAGGAGCACGCACCGGCCGACGAACACACCACGCCCGCGCACGGCGGGACCTCCGCGGAGGGGAACGCGGTCAAGGTCCCCGCGGACCACACCCCCGCCCGCGACCAGCACACCCCCGGAGAGCAGGGGGCGAAGCCGGAAACCGGCTCGCGGCCGCCGCACGAGGAACAGCCGCACCGCCAGGACCAGGGGAACGGGCAACTCGTCGTCCACCGCCCCTCCGAGGACGACTCGAGGTCCGGCCGGTCGCACGAGGACTCGACCGATCCCCGCCACCATCCGGTGCCCAGCACCAAGGGACTGGACGACCTGAGCCGCCCCGCCCCGCCGCCCCGTATGAGGCTGAACCGCACCCCGCGCTATGTGGTGCGCTCAGGCTTCGACCAGCGGCGGTTCACGGTCGGCGACACCCCGTACACCGATCTGACCGTGCGCGTGGCACTGCGCGACGACGGCTCGGGCCTGCACAACGCCGACGACACCTGGAACAGGGCGCAGCAGGGCGTCAAGCAGTACTTCAACGACCCGAAGTACACGCTGCCCAACGGCGACCGGCTGCATGTCACCATCGAGCGCGTCGGACCCGGCGACAAGCCGCACCTGACCGTCGACTTGGTGGGCACCGGCCACGGCATGGACCAGCGCAGCTGGACGCCCGGGGCCAAGCCCGTCGAGTACGCGCACGAGATCTCCCACCAGCTGGGGCTGCGCGACGAGTACGCGGACGAGACCGCACCTCAGCGCCCGCACATCCCGGGCAGTCTGCTGGGCGACGTCCACCAGCGTCCAGAGCATCAGGAACTCACCCACGGCGGCCTGCGCGACCGTCATCTCCAGCTCCTCGGCGCCCTCACCGCGGGCCATGACGATCTGCTCTCCCACCAGGACCACACCGTCGACCACCGGGCGGACCACCCGCAGGACCACACCGGCGAGTCGGTCGCGCCGAGGGGGCCGCAGCAGGGCACTCTGCACGACTACCTGCCCGAGAACGAGTGGTGGAAGTTCTACATCGACCCCAAGAACCATGCCGAGGCAGAGGCCGCCTTCCCGCACGACCCGGGCTCGTACTACGACCACGACCGCTCTCCCGGGTTCCAGAAGGGCATGGTCGCGGCCTACACGAGGTTCCTGGGCGATTCCGAGACGGTCAAGACGCCGATGGACTCGTCGTCGTACCGGACGATGCACGGTCTGGCGACGAGCCACCTCAACCGTGATCTCGACTGGTCCGGTGGCCGTCCGACGCACTTCCCGTTGCGTGGCGAGACGCTGGCCCCCGACATCTTCGACGAGAAGGTCGGGGACCGGGCCCTCGTCTACGACATGACCACGCACGACTGGTCCAAGGGCCTGCCCAAGCCGCAGCCGGCCACCATCCTCACACGCTTCCTGCACAACAACCCGGCGCTGTCGACCAACTACCGCAAGGGCGAGGCGCCCGGTCTCGTCGACACGGTGTTCCACCAGCACTACGAGCGGGTCGGCGAGCCCGGCGTCGACGACAGGACGAAGCTCGCCTCGATCGCCCGTACGGTCCGCTCACTGCATGTGATCCACCCCTTCGAGGACGGCAACCTCCGTTCCAACGTCCAGATCCTGCTGCCGAAGCTGCTGCTTGAGCAGGGCTACCGGCCGATCGTGCCGGACGACATGTACAGCCTGTTCCAGGGCGGCCGCTCGGTGAACGAGATGGTCGACTCCCTGGTGCGCAACGGCGCTCTGGACACCGGCCGGCCGCACCTGTCCGGCGACCGGGGCGCCTCGGACCAGGTCGCGCCGAAGCTCCCCAGCTCCTCCACCGATGGCGCCGGCGCGCACGACGGCACCCAGCACCTGCCTCCGGTGCTGTCCGACGACCAGGGCCACGGACAGCACCAGCAGCACGACGACCCGGCGGACGACCCCGTCTGGCAGCACTCGCGTGACCGGGCGCCCGCAGTCCCACGGCAGCACACCTGGGTGGACCCGGTCTCCGACCCCACCCGGCAGCATGAACCGGCGACCACCCCGCACGAGGACCAGACCACACCGCGCCAGGACCAGGCGACGACGCACGAGGAACGGGCGACGTCCCATTCACCGAACCCGGGCGAGGTCGACGCCCACACGGCGCGTCAGACCTACGGCATGCCGGAGAAGAACTTCAAGGGCTTCCGCGACATCGCGCGGGACAAGGGCCTGGTCATCGACGTCCGCCCGACCAACCCCACCGCGCCGAAATGGCTCGACGCAGGAGCCATGGCCAAGCCACAGGCCATCAAGGCGAAGACCATCAGCGAGGCCGACGTCCACCTCGGCGCCGACCCCGAGAACATCGGACTCGTCGGCTACTTCAAGCCCAGGACACCCGACCAGGCCACCGTCCCCCCGGGCGACTGGGACAAGGTCGTATCCCGCTACAACCAGCGCTCGACCGAGTATCGCGAACTCGCCGCCAAGATGACGGCGTACGAGACGGACAACAAGTTCACCGTCAAGGACGGCGTGGTCCACGGCATCGACGAGGGCGGCACCCAGCGCCCCATCACCGGCGACCACGACCTGTTCGACGTCTCCACCCCCGGCGGCACGCGGATCCCGCATCCCGAGCACGACGAGCTGATCAAGGAGATGCAGGCCAAGGACATCGCCGTGATGCACGGCGCCCATATGTTCTGGAACCCGCCCTCCCCCTTCAGCAAGTCCGTCTTCGACAAGATCGTCGGCTCCCACCAGGGCCCCGACGGCGAACCGCTGCTTCGCTTCCGCCCCGAGAACGACCACGCCGAACTCACCTGGACCGAACCGCTCAAGACCGGTGAGGTCAACTCGTACACCGCACGTCAGACCTATGGCATCCCGGAGAAGAACTTCAAGGGGTTCCGCCAGATCGCGCGGGACAAGGGCCTGGTCATCGACGTCCGCCCGACCAACCCCACCGCGCCGAAATGGCTCGACGCCGGAGCCATGGCCAAACCGCAGGACATCAAGGCCAAGACCGTCAACGAGGCCGACGTCCACCTCGGCGCCGACCCCGAGAACATCGGACTCGTCGGCTACTTCAAGCCCAGGACACCCGACCAGGCCACCGTCCCCCCGGGCGACTGGGACAAGGTCGTATCCCGCTACAACCAGCGCTCGACCGAGTACCGCGAACTCGCCGCCAAGATGGCGCTGCTGGACAAGAAGAACAAGTTCACCGTCGTGGACGGCGTGGTCCACGGCATCGGCGAGGACGGGACGCGGCGCCCCATCACCGGCGACCACGACCTGTTCGACATCTCCACCCCGGGCGGCACCCGCATCCCGTTGGAGGAGCACGACGCGCTGATCCAGGAGATGCAGGCCAAGGACATCGCCGTCATGCACGGCGCCCATATGTTCTGGAACCCGCCCTCCCCCTTCAGCAAGTCCATTTTCGACAAGATCGTCGGCTCCCATCACGGTCCCGACGGCGAACCGCTGCTTCGCTTCCGCCCCGAGAACGACCACGCCGAACTCACCTGGACCCGGCGTCCGGAGGAGTCGCACGAGGACGAGACCCCGTCGCACGGCGGCACGGACAAGGACACCGGCGGCGGACGGGACCAGCAGGACCCCAAGGATCACGAGAAGCCCAAGAACCCCGAGGATCACGAGAAGCCCAAGAACCCCGAGGACCACGAGCGCCGGCAGGACCACGACGACCACCAGGGCCGGGGGGACGAGCACAAGGGCCGGGGGGACCAGCACAAGGACGGGGACCAGGGTCAGACCCTCACCGAGGAAGAGCCCCGCGAGAAGCCGCAGCAGGAGCCCCTCGATCAGGAGCCCCCCCAGGCGCACACCCTGGATGAGACCGAGGAAGCCCCCAAGGCCGAGCCGGAGAAGGACCACACCCCGGCCACGGACCACACGTCCGTCAAGGACGAGACTTCCGCCGAGGACCACACCTCCGCCGAGGACCACTCGTCCGCCAAGGACCACACACCCACGAAGGACCGCACTCCCGCCGAGGGCGACAGCTCCCCCGGCGACAAGCAGCAGGAGAAGTCGCCCGCGCCCCCGCAGAAGGACCCCGTCCCGGTCCTCGACGGACGGCACACGGAGTCTCTCGCCGGTAAGAAGATCACCGAGGACCCGGGGCCGGAGGGCGTGCGTACGCGGGTCGAGACGCTGCTCGGCGGCCACGGCAAGGACACGTCCGTCGTGCAGCGCCTGGACGCCGCTCTCGATCCCGCCAACTTCCGCAAGCAGCACGGCGCGATGGTCAACGGCGGCTGGCGTTTCACCGTGCATGTGGACGGCAGGCCCTACGAGGTCGAGGTGAAGGCCACCGCCTCCCCCTGGCGCCTCGACACCGCGACCGACGCCGCCAAGGACAACGACGGTGAGGGCTTCGGCGTACCGTCCGAGTCGACGCACGACTCCGACCCGCGCAAGACGGAGATGACCTCCTCCGAGGCGGGCCTGGAGTTCGGGCCGACCATCGTCCGTCCCGTCAACGGCGAGTTGTCGGTCCTCGTCACCCCCTCCGGGAAGCTGGGCGGCGCCACGCACGGCCGTGAGACCACGGTCAAGTCGTCGTCCCAGACGGCGAACCAGATCGCCTTCACCGGCAAGACCGACAGCTACACGTCCGACTTCACGTACCAGGTGAAGGTCACGGACCATCAGGGCACACAGCTCGGCGCCGGGGGCACCCACGACGCCGTCACCGGCAAGGTCCGCGCCGACGTGCCCCGGCCGGAGGACCTGGCCGACGGCCGGCCGCGCACCTGGCAGGGCTGGGACCCCGCCCGCGCGGACCAGCCGAACACCTCCGCCGCACCGGCCTCCCGGACGCCCAAGCCCGCCTCCGGCCACCCGGTGTCGATCACCGGTCTCGACACGGCACGGAACGCGGTCTACGAGGCGCTGCCGCGCGAGGCGCGCCCGGACGGCACCGCGCACCGGGACATCGAGGACTTCTTCCAGCCGTCCAATGTCATCAACGAGTTCGAGCACGCCTCGGGTTGGGGCCTGCTGTCGAAGCCGCTGACACTCAGCGACGGCAGTAAGGCCCATCTGCATCTGACGGTGGAGCCGGACGACTCCCAGGCGCTGCACACGGTGGACGACAAGGCCACTCTCGGGTCGAAGTCGACGGGCGAGCACGGCCAGAACCGCACGGAGAACAGTTCCTGGTCACTGGGCCTCAGCGGCGGCGCCACCGGCCAGGTGTGGAAGGCGAAGGACACTTCCGAGTCCACGTGGCTGACCGGTACCGCCGGCTACACGGGTTCCAGCAACCTCACCCACGGCGCCAAGGGCAAGAACGCCATCGGCACCGAGTCCAGCCGTGAGCACTCCGGCAAGGCCGACCTGGTCGCGACCAACGTGCGTCTGCGTGTCCAGCTGATACGGCACCAGTTGCGGCCGGGGCTCGACGGGCTGCACGGCACCAGCACCACGAAGATCGGGGACCACACCCCGCCGCCCTCCGAGCAGCGTCCGACGGACGCCGCCGACCACGTCGCCATCACCATCAACCCGCAGAACGGCGAGGTGCTCCGCGCCGTCCCGCACGAGGGGTCCACGCCTGCCACCACCGGCGACCATCCGCCGCTCGACGCCGGCCGGCTCACCGGCCCGGTCACGGCCCAGCGCACCACGTTCCTGGACTTCCCCGGTTCGTCGGGGCTGGAGGACCACATCGTGCGCGAGATGTGGAAGAGCTCGCCCGGTGTGCTGCCGCCGCCGGAGGCGATCCACCCCAGCACCGCCACGGCACACGACGGTGCGAGCACCACGAACCGTCCCCGGATCACCCCCGAGGCATGGGAGAACCTGCGTTCGCTGCGTCAGCAGCTCGCCCCTTCACGGCTGCGCGACTCCGGCCCGAAGCTGCTCGACGGCTCCTACCGGATCACGCTGAAAGGCTCTCATCTGCCGCTGCGCGCCGGCAGGACCCACGAGATCCTGATCAAGGCCGAGCCGTCCAGGGGCGACTATGTGCGCTCGGGCAGGTCGACGACGAAGGCCGTGACCACCCGGACGACCGGGGCCGACAAGACCGTCACCCGCAGCGCCAAGCACGTCGTCAACCTGGCGGGCAACGTGCGCAGTTCGCTGGACCACCCGGATGTGACGCGCGGCTTCGGCATCGGCAGCCTCGACATCACCGCGCACAACCCCTCGCACGGGCTGACCACGGGTGCCGAGACCGAGGTCAAGCGGCAGTTCTCCCTGGAGGCGGACACCGACGTCTACGCCCACCCGGTGACGTACCACGTCATGGTCGGCGTCGAGAACCCGAAGCAGCCCACCACACACCTGTCCACCGACGCGCCCTCGCCCCACATGCAGCGCACCAAGCAGGTGAAGCCGGACGGCCACCTCACGGTCGAGGTCGCGCGGAAACCGGAGACCACCGACACCGCGCCGCCGCGGACCATCCCCAAGCTGGATGTGCTGCCGCAGCGCCACGCGATCCGCCATGTCACCGGCTCCGACGACTTCCGCGACACGGCGCAGCGGTCGCTGACGAGCGCCTTCGAGAAGAAGAACGCGGCGTCGGCGCCTGACCTGAAGGAGGCGCTGGACGGCATCACCGATGAGGACCATCTGCGGTCCATGGTCTCCGCCTCGCACGGAGGTTGGGCCAACAGCGGTGACGAGCAGGTCGGTTCGGGCCGCAACCGCGACACCATCGGACTGTCGACGCGGACGCGTCTGAGCAACTTCAGGTTCCACGAGACGCTGCCCGGCGAGGGCAAGCTGGAGATCGAGACCAAGTCCAGCGGTTCCACCGCCGTGGCGGACAAGACTTCGCGGGCCTTCAAGGCGGGACTCGGCTTCGACGCCGGGCGTTTCCCGTCCAAGAACAGCCACGACGCGTCCCTTCAGGTGCGCGGTGGTCTCAAGGGCAAGGGTGGCGCCGGCTACAACAGCAGCGAGAACGTCAAGCAGAAGATGACCACGTCGCGTAAGGCGGCGTACAAGGGCACCTGGCACGTCTACGAGGCGGACGCGGACGTCACCGTCCAGGGCCGCATCACCGACGCGAAGGGCAACGTCACCCTCGGAAACCCGGGGACCAGCAAACACCGGGTGGTGGTGCTGCTCTCCGACGACGACGTACGCAAGCTGGGTACCGACGGGACCAGCGACACCAGCACCCCGGCCCCCTCGGGCACACGTCAGGCGCCGCTGCTGACCTCCGGGCTGCTCGGCGGGGCCACCGCGGACATCCCGAAGTCCGACGAGATCCTCGGCGAGATCGACCGGCAGATCCGCCGGCTGGACACGCCCGCCGACGTGCCGGAGACGGCGCTGCCCTTCGCGGGGACGTTCTCACCGGAGAATCTCTCGGCCAACTACGAGGACCTCGTGGGCCGGGGCATCCTCGACTATCACGTCCACGAGTCCCGCACCCAGCGGGTCATCACCGAGGTACTGGTACGCGGCATCCCGCAGGACAAGTGGACCGACGAGGGCGACCACTCCACCGGGGACACCACCCGCAAGGTCAGCATCGCGCAGACGGTCAAGGGCGGCGCGGGACACAACTGGTCGCTGGGCGCCGACGGCAACTTCCGTGTGTCCTACGCCCCGGTGGTCAAGCCCAAGCCCGGCCAGGACGCGGCCGAGGTCAAGGCCGAGGAGAAGAAGTCCGGCCTGGGCAGCATCGCGTGGGCCCCGTCCGGCGGCGGGGAGGGCAGCCGGACCAAGAGCGCCGACAGCGGTGTCACCACCAAGGTCGAGCACAAGACGTCGAAGTTCGGCGACACGGTGAAGTTCTCCAACCGGATGCGCTTCGAGGTCACCGTGACCCAGCGCACCGAGTACGGACGCTTCGTCAACCTCGGCAAACCCCGGCCCGTCGACCCGTCGTGGCCGGTCCATGCCTACGTCCCCAAGTCACTCACCGAGACCGCCGAACAGGCCGCCGCCCACCGGCAGCAGCCGCCCCGGCAGTCGTCGCAGCCGCCCCAGGTCCACGACGGCGGCAACACCATGGAGATGCAGCCGGTCACTGTCTCACAGGCCCATCGGGACCGCTGGCAGGCGTCACTGGACTCCGCCCACGACCTCGTGGGCTTCGACAACCCCGACGCACTTCTCGACCACGCGCAGACGGTGCTCACCACACCCCGTCCCTGGTCCGACAGCGCACTCGGCAAGGCAGGGTCGGCCATTTCCTGGGGGCTGGGCTCGGCCGCCTCGACGGTCGGCCGCTGGGCCGGAGCCATGACCCCCGACGCCGCGCACAGGTTGGTCAACTCCTTCATCTCCGACCCCCGGCTGGACGGCACCGACAACCCGTTGGTCAGGGAGCAGCGCCTGCCGCTGGAGCAGCAGGTGTCGCTGCGCCAGGCACTCTCCTCGTCCACTCTGCCCACGGTCTTCCACCAGCTCAAGGACACCGCGAACGGCTACCGCACGGTGCCGTTCGGCGCCGACGGCAAGACCGGCCTGGAAGTCCGTCTGCAGCCCACCGGGGAGGCACAGGAGATCTCCACACGGGACAAGGGCAGCGACGAGATCACCGTCTCCACGGAGCACGAGTCGTCCGCGACCGCGAGCAACGGCCTCAACGCGAGCCTGACGCCCCTGGCCGTCCCTGTGATCACCAAGAACCCGGCCGTCGTCGTCCCCCTCCCGACGAGCGCCCTGAAGGTGGACCGCGACCAGACGCTCGAGAGCAGCTCGCCGGTGACCCGCAAGCCCGGCGTCCCGACCCGCACCCTCACGCCCCCGGACCTCCCGCACGGCAAGGAGGCCGCCGAGCCCGGAAAGGCCACGCTCAAGGGCGCGCATGTGCTGATGCGACAGCCGGTGCGGCTGACCACACAGAAGTACGACGAGAACGGCACGTACGGGAACACCTCGCAGACCGACGGCCACGTCTACTACTGGACGGCCAAGAAGACCGACGAGACCACCGCACCGTCCACGACCACCGACCACACCCCGACGACACCCGACCCGACGAAGCCGACGGACGACACCACACAGCAGGTGAAGGACGCGGACACCACTACACAGCAGGTGAAGGACGCGGAGGGCACCGAGCAGCAGGTGCAGCTGAAGGACGCGGAGGACACCGAGCAGCAGGTCAAGGCCCCCGAGGACATCAGGCGACCGGAGAAGACGCACGAGGCGGTCAAGCCCGCCGAGGAGACGTCGAACACCGTCAAACCTCCGGTGAAGGCTCCGGACGCCCCCGCTCCGGTCGCCACGCACGATGCGGCCACAAGCACAGCCACCACCACGAGCCGGACCACGACCACCACCACGCACCACGTCACCGCCGACGTCCAGCAGACGAAGCCGGACGCGGCGGAGACCACGGTCGTCCAGCAGCCGACGCCGCGCGTCCAGGTGCCGGGCGACGGCCGGTGTCTGCTGTACTCCGTGGTGGCGAGCACCCCGCCCGAGCACTGGCCCGCCGCACTGCACCAGGGCTCCCCCGGGAACGCGCACACCCAGCACGAGGCGGTGCTGCGCCAGATCCGCACCCAGCGAGGCCCGGTCAGGTCCGACAGCGCCCTGGGCCGCGCCGCGGAAGCCCTTCGCCAGATGGTGCTGCGCAACGTACAGACGACACGGCCGGAGCATCTCCCGTTCGACGTCACCGAGTTGTACCGCCGCAGCCAGGAGAACCAGCTCCGGCAGCAACTGCAGACCGAGGGCCTCGACGCCCTGCAGGCGCGGTTGGATGCCAACGGTGTCGACCACGTCATGTCGCCGGACTGGCTCCGCCCGCAGGCTCTGCGCGATCTCTATGTGGATGCGCGGACCCAGGAGCTGATGGGCGCACCGCACCACCTCCCCGCGCAGGAAGCGGCGGAGCGCGCGGCCAACGAGGTGCCTGAGACGACGGACCACCAGGGCAACTGGACCCTGGGGGACACCGCCCTGGCGCCGCGCGCCCAGTTCGCCTACGTCACCGGGCGCTTGGGTCCCCTGACCCTGGACTACATCGACAGCCATGACCGTATGGTCGGCGCCGTCCTCGACTCGGCGCTGCACCGGCCGTTGACGCGGACGGAGCACCGGGCCCTCATCAGGGCCCTGGAGAACTGGGTGCCGGGCGACAACGCCTGGAACACCAACGAGGGCGAGATGTTCCCCGCGCTGGTCGCCCACACCCTCGGCGTACAGCTGCGTACGTTCCAGTCGACCGGCGGCGGAACGGCCCATCTGCGCACGGTCGGACCGGAGAACACCGGCCGTTCGACCGATGTCTACTACAACGGCCACAACCACTACGACGCCAGCCAGGCCCCGGCGCAGCACCGGCCCACCATGACCGAGGAGGTCGCCCCCAAGGCCCCGAGGGCACCCCGGTCCGACTCCGTCACGAGCGCCACACATGACCCGGCCACCGACAACACGCCGCCCCGACAGACCCACGACGACAACCGGCAGACCCACCACGACGACCAGCAAACCCACGACGGCGACCGACAGACCCAGGACCACAACCGGCAGACCCACCACGACGACCAGCAAACCCACGACGGCGACCGACAGACCCACCACGACGACCGCCACACCCCCGCCACCGTCACACCCCGTCGCGGTCTCAACCACGCACCCCGCTTCGTGGTGCGGTCCGCCTTCGACGCGCGCACCTTCCGCGTCGGCGAGACCACCGTCACCGACCTGACCGTGCGCGTCGCCTTCCGGGGCGGCTCGGGGCACGACACCGAGACCCCGTGGCAGCGGCTGCAACAGGGCGCCGAGGAGTACTACAACCGCCCGGAGCACCGCCTTCCCAACGGCAACCTGCTGCACGTGACGGTGGAACGCGTGGCCGAGGGTGCCGATCCCCATCTCGTCGTCGACCTCGCCGGCCACGATCGCCCGATGGACCAGCGCACCTGGTGGCCGGACGCGGATCCCGTCGCGTACGCCCATGAGCTGGGCCACCAGCTCGGTCTGCGCGACGAGCACCGCGAGGACGACGAGGGGCCGGGCCGCGCCCAGGTGACGGGCAGCCTGCTGGGCGACTTCCACCAGCCGGCGCCGTACGGTCTCGCCCAGGCCGGGCTGCGCGGCCGTCACCTCCAGCTGCTCGGCGCGCTCGTCGGGGACGTCCCGGGGCCCGGCACGGACCACGGTGTGGGCCATGCCGAGACCCAGGAACCGCCCAGGACGTCGTCGGCCTCCCCCGACGACGTCTCCGGGGCGGACGTGCGGCAGCACGCGGACCACACCCCGCTGTCGCAGGACCCCCGCTGGCACGACGCCCGCTCGGCCGCCCCACCGGTGACCCGGCGCCATGCCTGGGTGGACCCGGTGACCGACCCGGACCGCGGCGCGACCTCGCACAACGACACCGCGGCCCACGATCCGCACATGCCGCGGAACGAGCACGACGCTCCCGAGATCTACCGGGAGGAGGAGCAGGACTGGTCGCGGGTCCTGGACGAGTACACGGAGGAACGGGCGCGCGAGTACGAGTGGCTGGACCGTCTCTACGGCGACTCACTCGGCCCGGAGGCGTACGAGAGCGCCCACGGCGCCCTGCTCACGCTGCGGGCGATGGATCTGCCCCGTGCGGCACCGGGCACGGCCGGCCGCCCGCACCTGGAGGCGCTGGCCCGGCAGGTGCTGCATCTGGACACCGCGCCGACCGAGAACGACTACCGGCATCTGCTGTCGCTCACCGCGCACGCCGGAGCCGAGTCGATCACGGACGCCTCCGCGCTCGCCGCGCACTTCCTGGTGACGGAGCGCGACGCGCTGGACGACCACACCGTGCTGGTCGACGGGTCGGGATACGCGGCCGGGCGCGACTGGACGGGTTCGAGGGCGAACCCGCCCGATCTGTCGAAGTACACGGTGACCGGCCGGGACGGGCAGCCGACGGAGCATCCGGCACCGTGGCACGACCCATATGTGGTCACCGCACAGGGGACCCCGGACCACCTCGTGCTGATGGCGGGCGGCCGCGCGATCCATGTGACCGACCCGGAGGAGTTCGCCGCGCTCGTCGCCCGTGACCCGCTGCGCGGCGAGGGCCAGGACATCCTGCTGGTCGTCTCCCAGGGGCAGCATCACGGGCTCGCTCAGCTCATCGCGGGCCGGACCGGGACGGCGGTGTGGTCGACCGACTCGAATGTGCGTACCGCGACCGACTGGGAGACCGGAGCCGAACACCTGGACCTGCTCGGGGGGAGCGGCAGCTGGGCGCTGCACCTGGGCGGCGAGGGCGGCCTGCTGGACCTGTTCGACGGGCTCGGTCTCGACCTGGACTCCGCCGCGGAGGATCACGCCCCCGTGACCCCGGACCACGACTCCGTGGCACCGGGCCTCGCCCCTGTGGCGCACCCCGTGGCGCCGAGCCACGACCCCGGTGGCCCCGACTACGCGAGCAAGCTGCACCCGCCGCGGGACGCCGGCGAGTCGGCGCTGTCTCCGACGGATCTGGTGGACCGCCTCCGGGCCCGGCCACTGACGACCACCGACTACCGGGTGATCGGGACCACCCCCGAAACCGTGCTGTTCGAAGAACCGACCGGCATGTACCACGCCGCCTTCGACTACCGTCGGACAAGCTCCGACAACGTCCCGCAGCTGAGGGTGCCCGCGCAGGGCATGAGGCAGACCCTGGTCCACGAGCACCCGCCGTTGCATGTCTCGGGGGACCTGTCGCTGGCCCACCGCCAGTACGGCTACGGCCAGCAGGTCTTCGCCACCACCAAGGCCGTCGACGCGGCCAACCGCCAGTTGTCGCTCGCGGGCAGCCTGGTGAGGCTCAAGACGGACGGCCTCGCACTGCACGTCGCTGACGGCACGGGCGGCCATCGGGAACTGGTGCGTGTCACCCCGCAGTTCCTCACCCGCTCCGGCAAGTCGGAGGAGGAGGTCTGCCGTGACTTCGCCCAGATGGTGTCGGGCGGCGTGCCCGCGTCGCACGTGGTCTTCCGGGATCCCGACGGCACCGGTGTGGCCACGGGCCCGATCAACGCGCTGGGGCGCACGGAGGTCACCGGCATCCACTACCTCGCGGAGGCTCTCAGCCAGGTGGCCGACGGCCGGGAGCCGACCGGGCCCATGGATCCGTCGTGGGCCGCGCGCCAGGTGCTGCGGGACGACCGGCTCATCGCCGAGAGCGACGGTCCCACACCGGGCAGGTCCTACGGCAGCGCGCTGAGCTACGACCCGCTGGACAACCCTCGGCGCGAGGTGCTCTCCGACGCCGCGCGCGGGATCGGCATCAACGAGCACGCCTGGGCGAAGGTCGGCGAGACCTACCTCGTGCACTCGATCAACGCGCTGGACGAGAACGGCTTCCCGAGCCTGGCGCACAACTACGCCAAGCCGAGCGCGCCGGAGGGCCGCCACTTCGGCTACCACTTCGCCGCCGTCGTGCTCTCCAGCGAGGACGGCAAGCACCAGATCACGCTGGAGAACTTCGCCCGGCGCGCCCAGATCGCCGGCACCATGCGATCGGTCGTGGCGGAGAACCTCACCAGTACCTCGCCGAACGGTTTCCGGAGGCTGCACGCCGCCGTCAGCGACGAGCTGGACCGTCAGCGGGCAGGGGGTGCCGACGACGCCACGCTCAGGAGACTGGGTCGCCACCTGGACCTGGTCGACGCGCTCACCAAGGCGGCGGACGCGCGGCGAGCGGTCGGTACGACGGCTCCGGGGAGCCCGCAGGAAGCGGCCGCCATGGCGGAGTACGAGCGCACGGTCAAGGTCGCCGAGGCGCGGATGAAGCAGGCGGCGGACCTGCCCAAGGGCAGCGAGCTGTGGCACTTCCGAATGTTCTCGCAGCGCCCCGGTGAGACCATGCACGAAGTGAGCGCGGACCTCCTCAGCTCCGTTCCGTCGGCCGAGGCCAACCCGCTGACGTCCGTGATCGTGCACGGTCACCGGCTCCCACAGGTGGACATCGGGTTCGACCAGGGTTCCCGGCAGATCAGCAAGGTCGAGGCCCGCAAACTGACCTACGTGGCCGAGCACGTGGTGCGCGCCGGGCTGTGGAACCACCGCAACGGGCTGCCGCTGCCCCGGCTCACCGTGACCGGACGCGGCAACAACCGCCGTCCCACGCTGGGCGGGGTCTTCCCCGACGGCGCCCAGGGCCGGGCCGACGCCGTCCACGGGGAACTCCGGGACCGGCTGGACCGCCACCTCATCAACTACCAGCACGGTTCGGCACAGCCGCATCTGACCGCGGCCGACTTCCCGATCACGGTCACCACCGAGCGCACCCCGTCGTCAGGCGACCCCGAGCACGGCCGCCGGACGACGGTGACGGTGCACGACCCCCGGCAGGGCGACGCCCCCGCGGCCCCGCCGACCCGCCCCCGCCGGGGGGCGGGCAACACGGACGTGCAGCCCCGGGCACCCCGGCCCCCGCAGGAGCAGCGGCACACGGCACAGCCACCACCGCACACGCGACCGCAGGCCGTAGCACATGAGGCCGTAGCACATCAGGCCGTAGCACATCAGGCCGTAGCACATCAGGCCGCACCGCAGGAAGGCGTGCCGCAGGAGAGCGTGCCGCAACCGTCCTACCGCAGCGAGCGGCTGACCATCGGAGGGGTCGAGTTCGCGGACGGATCGTCCGAGCTCACGGGACCCCAGCGGGAGACGGTGCACCGGCTGGCCGCCGAGGTGGCGTGGGCCTCGCTGGCGAACGTCAGGGTGGGCTTCCCGCCGCCCCGCGTCGAGATGGTCGGCCACGCCAACGGGATGCGGGGCGGGCTCCCGCACTTCGGCGAGGCGCTCCGGCGCGGGCAGGCGCGCGCGGACGGCGTGGCCGGCATGTTCCGCTCGGCGCTGGCGCTCCATCTCGCGCGCCTCCAGGCCGACTCGGAGACCGTCATGGGCCCCGAGGACATCGAGATCACGACGCGGTCCGAGGGCAATGTGCTGCCCGGCGACAGTGCGCCGGAGGCGGATCCGACGAGCGCACGACGTCGTGCGCTCATCCTGATCGATCTGCCCCGGCCCCGGACCCAGGGCTGATGCGTTCTCAGGTTTCGAGATCGAGTAGTCGGAGTGCGTGGTCGGCTAGTGACCGATAGTGGTCGGTGGCGGCGGTGATGTTCGTCCAGCGGGCCTGACGGATGAGGCCGATGGCGAGGTGCGGAGGGTCGCCACTCTTGGACTTCGGGGCGAATCCTTGCCTTCCTCAATCTGTGGATGGTCACCCGGATCCGCCTCCGGGCGCCGTCATTGATGTCACGCGTGGATGTCAGTCTGGGTCACGTGAGAGACACAGGGCCCCGTGCCGGTGAGCCAGGCTACGCTCACCGCGACCCGTACGGCCTGGTGAGAGGCAGTGCACCTTGGCGAGCCGCCCCTCCTCTATCTCGACTTGGACGAGCCTTTGAATCCGTGTGACGCGAAGCGGGGGTGTCGCCCCGAGGGCTACACGACCCATCGAATGAAGCCAGGGAGCTGGCTCGCCCACCTTGGAGCACGACCGTGAACCCGAAAAGGCACCAGCGGACCCTACGCATCATGTTGGCCGTTGCCGTAGGGGCTGCTCTCGCCATTGCCGTCACTGCATCGATCATGAAGGACCCCAGGCATGGGGAGGGTCTCTTGGGTGAGGTACTGGTGAGCGGTGACGGCCGCACCATCACCACCCTGAACAGCCGGGCCCCATGCCAGCAGGACCCGCCCGAACTGGTGGCAAGCGAATCCCGCGATTCCGTCACCTTGGTACTGAAGGAAAGCGATATCGATCTCCGGCCTCAGTGCCACAGGATCGACGAGCAGATCACCACGAAGCTGCAGTCACCACTGGGGACACGACGGCTGGTAGACCCGGGTAACGGCTGGACCATTGCCCCCTTCGACCAGAAGCGGCTGGCCAACCCGCGATATCTCCCGCCAGGCTATGCGCCGGCCACTGACGTGCAATGGAGCGATTCCAGCCAGCATGACCTGCTGACACCCTTCATTCGGACCCGGAGCTCGGGTCCCGCCTGGACCCGTTTCTACCACCGCGCCTCGGAGAAGGCGTCTTTGAGCATCACGCAAATCGCCGGAAAGCTCACAGTGAGTGCCGCAGGCACTCCGGAGTCCATCCACGGATGGATCGGTGGGCTCGCCCCGGACTCCAATAACACCGTGACGTGGACGAACGGGACCTACACATTCATCGTGAGCACCACGGATCAGGACCTCCACGAAGCCGAACTCCTGAGGATCGCCAAACAACTCACCCCCTAAACCCGAGACCACCAACTGGAAACGACGAACGCGACCCCCGATGATCAAGGTTGTCGAAGCTTTTGATCACGAACAGGGGTCGCGTTCGCATGCCATGCTCCCTGATCGGTGTCCTGCAACGCCACCGCGAGGACATCGTCTTGTCCTGCCCACCCGCCGAACTGCCCGACCTGACCTCGTTGTCGACGGTCCTGGACCGGCTTCCCGATCCGCGGCGCGTAAGAGGCCGCCGCTACAGGCTGGGCTCTCTGCTTGCCCTGTGCCTGCTCGCGGTCCTCGGCGGAGCCACCACGCTGGCCGGCATCGCACGGTTCGCCATCGACTCCACACCTGAGGTGCGCAAACGGGTCGGGCTGGACCGTCTTCCTCGCGCCACCACCCTGGGCCGCCTTCTGTCCCGCATCGACGGGGACGCCCTTGACGACGCCGTGGGCGCCTGGCTTGCCCGGCGCTCCCGTGACCCCGTCGAAACCGATCCGCCCGAGCTGGTGGGACTGGCCGTCGACGGCAAAGCCGTGCGCGGCAGCCGTGACGGCGGCAAGAGCGCCATCCACCTGCTCGCCGCCGTCCTGCACGAAAACCAGACGGTGATCTCACAGCGGCAGATCGCCGCGAAGAGCAACGAGATCCCCGCCTTCGCCCCGCTGCTGGAACGGCTCGACCTGCACGGGCACGTCATCACCGCCGACGCGATGCACACGCAGACCGATCACGCCGAGCAGATCACCGCCCAGGGCGCCCACTACATCCTGGTGGTGAAAGGGAACCAGAAGAAGCTCCGCCGACAGTTACGGCGACTGCCCTGGCGCGAGATTCCGCTCCAGCACCGCACCCGGGACAAAACCCACGGCCGCCATGAGATCCGCCACCTGAAGGTCTGTACCGTCCAGCCCGGCCTGCGCTTCCCACATGCCGTCCAGGCCATCGAGATCAAGCGCCGCCGCACGAACCGCAAGACCGGCAAGACGACCGTCAAGACGATCTACGCGATCACCAGCCTCACCCCTGCCCAGACCACCCCGGCCCAACTCGCACAACTGATCCGTGGGCATTGGCAGGTCGAGGCCCTCCACCACGTGAGAGACGTGACCTTCGCCGAGGACGCCTCCCGCGTCCGCACCGGCACCGCACCCCGAGCGATGGCGACCCTCCGCAACCTCGCCATCGGCCTCATCCGCCAGGCTGGCTGGACGAGCATCACCGCCGCCACCGACCACTACCGGTCACGAGCCGACCACGCACTCCAACTACTCGATCTTGAAACCTGAGAACGCATCAGCCCTGGCCCCGGACCGCCGAGGAGTGACGAGTCGACGCCGGCCGGAAATCCGGCGTCGTCGCCATTCCTATAAAGGCATCTTGAAGAAGCCTCAACAATTGCTTATGAAACCAGCGCCTTTGTGACGACCGTCTCCTGAAGGAGCGGGAACCGCATACCGTCACCGCTCGTCCACGCATGGCCGAAGTTCGATACACACGCGGCCAGTTGGCGCAAGAGCATTCCGAATGATGAGATATCCTTCGGATGTGGGCGCCCCGGCTTTTCCGGGTGCGCCGATCCAGCACATCGTCAGTGACACACGTCGCTGCGCCGTTTCATGGCAAACACCATCCATCGCACCGCCGTCGGCCCTTCCCTTTGCCGACGGTTCACCCAGCATGCCTTCGAGCAGGAATTGATGCCAGTTCAACCATTCATGGAGCTGATACGCTTCGCGCGCCGCAACTCGCCTTTCTATCGGGACCTTTACGCTCATCTTCCCGATCACGTGGCCCATCTCACGGATCTTCCCGTGGTGCCCCAGGAGGAATTCTGGCGGGCCAACTCGCCGCGCGACAACAGACTGCTCACCGCGCCCCTGGACGAGGCGGTCGTCTTCCGCAGCGGCGGCACGACAGGATCCCCGAAGTTCTCCTGCTACACCCGTACGGAATGGCGCGAGTTCACCACGGCATTCGGCGCAGGCCTCGTCACAGCCGGGCTGCGGCCCGGTCACCGGGTGGCCGACCTGTTCTACGCGGGTGATCTGTACGCCAGTTTCAGCTTCGTTCTCGACTCACTGCACCGTTCCCCGGTGGCCAATGTGCGGCTGCCCATCGGCGGCGCGACACCGTGGGAATCCACCGCGGCCACCCTGGAGGAATTCCGGGTGCAGGTCGTCGCCGGAACGCCGACCACGCTGTGCTCGCTCGCCGAGCGTCTCACCTCGGCCGGTCGCACCCTGCCGGACGTGGAGTTGCTCCTCTTCGGCGGGGAGTGCCTGTTCGGCGATCAACTACCCCTGCTGAAGGCGGCGTTTCCGCACGCCCAGCCGCGTTCCCTGGGGTACGCGAGCGTGGACGCGGGACTGCTCGGCGAGGCGGTGCCCGGCGACGATCCGCGGGTGCACCGCGCGTTCGCCCCTCACACGGTGGTCGAGATACTCGACGACGAGACGGGTCAGCCGATCCAGGAGAAGGGCGTGCCCGGTCGGCTGGTCGTCACCGACCTGCGCCGCCGGCTGATGCCGATTCTGCGCTACCCGGCTGGTGACCGGGCCGCGTGGGTGGCACGGGACACGGGTGTCTTCCGCATCCTCGGCCGCGCCGAGGAGGGCGTGCGGGTCGGACCCGTCTCGCTGTACACGCAGGACGTGCACGACATCGTCACGGCTGCCGACGCCGCCGGCGAGGTGACCGGGCTGCAACTCGTGGTGCGCCGTCAGCACGGCCGGGACGGCCTGGTGCTGCGGCTGGCGACGGGCGAACCCGGCGACCGGCACACCGCCTTGGGCGAGAGCGTCGTCAAGGCGGTCCTGGAGCAGCGTCCGGCCTACCCGGGCGCGGTCGATGCCGGGCACGTCAACCCGCTCGCCGTCGAGTGGGTCCGGCACCGGGAGCTGGCGGTCAACGCCCGCTCCGGAAAGCTGATCCGCGTGGTCGACGAACGGCCGCAGTCATGAGCACACCCGTAGCCGGAGCACGACGGCTGCCCGTCGTACTGCGCAACCGGTCGTTCGGCACGGTCTGGGCCGGTCAGCTGCTCACCCAGATGGCGAGCAGGATGTTCCAGGTCGGTGCGGTCTGGTGGCTGGTGGGTTTCGCCGGCGGCGACCACCGCGGGCTCGACTCGGGTCTGTTCCTCATGGTGAGCACCCTGCCGGCGGTCGTGCTCGCCCCGGTGGTGGCCCGCGTCATCGCGCGGCACGCCCGCCGCACGGTGCTGGCCGTGGCGGCGGGGGCAGCGGGCGCCCTCGCCACGGCCGCGGCGGTCTGGGCGTACGCCGGGACACTGCCCGTGGCCGCCGTCTACGCGGCCGGACTGGCACTGGCGACCTGCCAGGCGGTCTTCGATCCGTGTCTGACGACCGCGGTGCCCGAGCTGGTCGAGGACGCGGACATCGAGGCAGCCACCGGGTTCGAGCTGTCCACCCAGTCGCTGGCCGGGCTCGCCGGGGGGCTCCTCGGCCCTGT
Organism: Streptomyces sp. NPDC001222; assembly: GCF_042896945.1. NCBI lineage: Bacteria > Bacillati > Actinomycetota > Actinomycetes > Kitasatosporales > Streptomycetaceae > Streptomyces > Streptomyces sp. NPDC001222. Next base: position 37,773 of record NZ_JBIAXT010000004.1, on the reverse strand, counting down.
GGTGGTCGACGCGGGCGGCCTCGCGGACGTCGTCGCCGGGTGTGCGGGCGCGTATCTGACGGCGGCCCTGCTGATCGGCTCCGTCCGGTTCCCGCACGCCACCGCCCCGCAGGAGGCCGCGAGCGGGGCCGCGCCCGAGCGGCGCACGCTGCGCCGCATCCTGGCCGGACTGCCGTTCGTCCGCCGTGTGCTGGTCTGCTTCGCCGCCGCCAACGTCTTCACCACGGCCGTCTACGTCGTCATGCCGCTGTACACCCGGGGGGTGCTGCACTCCACCGGCTCCACCGTCGCCTCCTTGGAGGTGGCGCTCGGTGCGGGCACCCTCGTCGGGTCGTTCACCGGCGGGCGCCTTCCGGGGCGCCCGGTCGCCCTGGGCAGTACCTGTCTGGCCGTCATGGCCGCCTGCCTCGGCCTGCCGGGCCTGCTCACCGGGCACGCGGTGGCAACCGGCTCGATGGCCGTCGCCGGCTGGTGCGTGGGAGTGATCGGCGTCCGCTTCGTCGCGCTGTTCCAGCGGCTGGTGCCCGCCGACGACAAAGCGGGCTTCTTCACGGCGATGCAGGCGCTGCTGGGCGCCACGTTCCCCGTCTCCTCGCTCGCCTTCGGCGCGCTCGGCGACCAGCTGACCGCGCGGGCCCTGTGCCTGGTGCAGGGAGCCGGTCTCGTCCCGGTCGCCCTCGCGCTGTGGTGGCTGGGCGGCCGCGTGGACGTCCCGAAGGACGAGCCGTCGGCCACGGCCGGACATCGGGCCGCGCTGACGGGAGACGCGTCATGAGCGTCGTTCTCGCTCCCGCCGCGGTCCAGGACATCGCGGAACTGCGGCAGTTGTACTTCGACGTGTACGGGCACGGCTACCCGGTGCCGCTCGGCAGCGACCCGGCCGTCATGCACCGGCTGATCGTGGACGGCACCGCGCACTGGCTCACCGCCCGCACCGAGCGGGGCGCCCTGGTCGGCTCCGCCGTCGTTCAGACCGACCCGGGCAGTCGCATCGGCAAGCTCGTCGGCCTCGCCGTGCATCCCGGGCACCGGGGCGGAGGCCTGGCCTCCGTGCTGAGCGGTGCGGTGTGCGACGAGGCGTTCGGCACCGGCCGCCTCGACTCGGTGTACGCCACCGTCCGCGTCGTCACCGAGGGCCCCCAGCATGTCGTCGTACGCAACGGCTTCCGGCCGCTCGGCCTGCTGCCCAACGCGGTCGAGGTCGACGGCTGCGAGAGCCTGGCCCTGTTCGCCCGCTACGCCGACGGCGTACTGGAGCGCCGCGCCCCCGTGGAGCGCGTACCGGAACGCCTCGCGGCGCTGCTGACCGCGGCGTCCTCGGGCATCGGGGTCGACTACGCGGGGACGGGGCACCTCGCCGGCCGCCCCGCGCGGCCCGCCGTCACCGGCGCCGAGCCGATCGAGCTGATCGCCGCCTCGGCCTTCGTCCGCCGTCGCTTCCTGGACCGCTTCCCCGACGCGAGCGACCGCTTCTTCCCCCTGCACACACCGAACGCGATGCTGGTCGCGGCCGACGGCAGCTTCGAGGCGTACGCCGATCTGGACCCGGTCGCGGGCAGTTGCGCCCTGATCGCGGTGCATCCACGTCCCGCGGCCGTGACGGGCGCCTTGGAGGCACTGATCTCCGTGGTCGCCCGGGCCGGCGCGGACTACGCCGAGACGCTGCTGCCGCTCGCCGACACCGAGGCGTTGGAGGTCTTCCTCGCCTCGGGTTTCGTGCCGAGCGCGGTGTACCCGGCGATGCGCCGTATGGACGACCACTTCCACGACTACGTCGTGCTGTCCCGGACCAGCCGTCAGATCGACTTCAGGACGACAGCGGTCAGCGCGCTGCTCCAGCCGTATCTGAGCGCCTATCTGAGCGCCTGGACCGCCACTTATCTGCCCCTTCACGAGGTGTCCCGATGAACCCCCATCTCGCTCCCGTCGAGGTCCCCGACCCGGCGGCACTCGGCCATGTGCAGCGGTTGTGCGACCTGGCGTCGCCGTACGACGCCGGCCCCGAGGCCGACGCGCTGTTCGCCGCCGCCATGGCCGAGGCCAACGACTGGCACGCGCGGCGTTCCCCGTTCTTCGGCTCCCTGCTCCAGGACCCGCCGGAGGTCCCGGCGCCGACCGTGGGCGAGGGGGTGCGCACCCCGCTGGTGCCGGCCGCGTTCTTCAAACACCACGAGGTGCTGTCGATCCCGCGCGAGGAGGTCTTCCTGCATCTGACCTCCTCGGGCACCACCGGCCAGAAGTCGCAGATGTTCTTCGACGAGTGGACCATCCGCTCGGCGCAGCGCATGGTGGCCCGGATCTTCGACCACTACGGCTGGATCACCCCCGATCAGCCGGTCAACTACCTCCTCTACAGCTACGAGCCCGCGCCGTCGCTGAAACTGGGCACCTCGTTCACCGACAACTATCTGTGCGACTTCGCCCCGGCCCGGCGCACCACACACGCACTGCGGCACACCGGCTCCGGCCACGAGTTCGATGTGCACGGCTGTATCGCGGCGCTCCAGCGGTACGCCGAGGACGACGTGCCGGTGCGCATCCTGGGCTTCCCCGCCTTCCTGCACTTCACCCTGGAGCGGATGAGCGCCATGGGACTGCCCCCGCTGCGGCTGCCCGAGGGGTCGCTGGTGGTGCTGGGCGGCGGCTGGAAGGGCAACGCCGACCGGCAGATCGGCAAGGAGGAGTTCTACGCCGAGATCTCCGAGCGGCTCGGTGTGCCGGACGACCGGGTCCGCGACACGTTCGGGTCCGTCGAGCACTGCGTCCCGTACATCGAGTGCGCCCGGCACCGGCTGCATGTGCCCGTGTGGTCGCGTGCCGCCGTACGCGACCCGGCGACGCTGCGCCCGCTGCCGTACGGGGAGCGCGGCTTTCTGCACCTGGTCAGCCCGTACATCACCGCCGTGCCGGCGCACAGCGTCGTGATGGGCGACCTGGCGTCGCTGCACCCCGGTGAGGAGTGCGGCTGTCCGTTGTCCACCGACTGGTTCACCGTGCACGGCCGTGCCGGGGTGAGCCGCAATCGCAGTTGCGCGGTCGCGGCAGCCGAACTCCTGAAGGGAATGTCGTGACCGCTTCCGCACTCCACCTCTGGCAGGGCGAGTTCGTGGACGACGCCGAGGCCGCCCGCCGGCTCGCCGCGCTGCCCGAGCTGACCGGCCGGGTCCTGGCCCGAGCGCTGCCCACCGATGTGGTGCTCGGCGCCTGCGCCGCGGTGAGTTCCGAACTGGCCGATCCCGCCTCCGCGCTGCACACCCGGCTCGCGGCGCACCTGCCCGCCGGCGAGGCCGGCGCCACCCTCGCCGAGCTCGCCTCGGCGCTGACCCGGAACGCCCTGGAACGCAAGCTCCGCCGGGAGCTGGGCGGCCTCCGGCCGGAGCGGCTGACGCGGCCGGACGCCCGCGAGACGGTGTACGAGTCCTGGGCTCCCGTCGGCCTGCTGGTGCACATCGCGCCCGGGAACGCCGCCATCGTGGCGCCGCTGAGCGTCGTCGAGGGGCTGCTGGCCGGGAACCTCAACGTGCTCAAGACCAGCAGCGCGGACACTGCGCTCGCCCTCGATCTGCTCGCCGCGCTCGGCGCCGCCGACACGACCGGGCTGATCGCCGAACGCGTCGTGGCCCTGCGTTTCCCGTCCTCGCGCCGGGAGTGGCTGCGGACGCTGTGCGGGCAGGCGGACGCGATCGCCGTGTGGGGCGGCGAGGACGCCATTGGGGCGGTGAGCGACCTGGCGCCGCCCGGCTGCCGGATCGTCGAGTGGGGCCACCGGATCTCCTTCGCGTATCTGACCCGCAAGGCGGCGGCCGACGCCGGCACCCTCGACGCGCTCGCCGAGGACGTCTGCCGCTTCGACCAGCAGGCGTGCTCCAGTCCGCAGGTGGTCTACCTGGACACCGAGGACGCCGAGGAGATCTGGGCATTCGCCGAGAGGTTCGCCGAGCACCTCGCCAAGGTCTCCGGCACGCGGCCGGCGCCGCGGCCGAGCACGGCCGAGCAGGCCGAGATCACGACTGTGGAACAGCTCGCCCGGCTGGAACGGCATCTCGGTCTGACCCGGGTGATCGCCGCCGCCGACGGCTCCTGGCGGGTACTGGCCGACACCCGTCCGGCGCTCGACGCCTCCCCGCTGCACCGCAGCGTCCGGGTGAAGCCGCTGCCGCGGCACGCGGTCACCGCGACGCTGCGGCCGATGCGCCGCTATCTGCAGACCATGGCGATCGGCGGCGGCCGGGCGGACGTGGCCGAGCTGTCACGGGCGGCGTTCGCGGCGGGCGTCACCCGGGTCACTCCGGTCGGCTCCATGCTGGAGGGCTACGAGGGCGAACCGCACGACGGGGTCTACGCGTTGCAGCGGTACAGCCGGCGCGTGAGCGTCCGCGCGTCCGACGCGGCGTTCCGCACGGTGGCCTGCCTGGACGACCTGGTGGCGGCGCCGGTGCTGCCCCCGGCGCCCGACGGGCCGCTGCTGGGCAAGGAGGACGCGCAGCGCGCGCTGACGTCCCTGGCCCCGGAGCACGCGCAGCTGTACTTCCGCAGCGGCGGCTCCACGGGCGCGCCCGCGCTGTCGGTGTTCACCTGCGAGGACTACGACAACCAGATGCGCGCCGCGGCGGACGGGCTGCTCGCGGCGGGGTTCGACCCGGCCCGCGACCGGGCGGCCAACCTCTTCTACTGCGGCGGGATGTACGGAAGCTTCATCAGCTTCTTCTCCATCCTCGAACGGCTGAACGCCACCCAGATCCCGATGGCCGCGGGACCCGATCACGCCGTGGTCGCCGAGGCGCTGGTCGCCCATCGAGCGGACACCCTCTTCGGCATGCCCTCCTATCTGTGGCAGCTGTTCCACGCCGAGGCGGACCGGCTCCGTGCCTACGGCGGCATCCGCACGGTGTTCTACGGCGGCGAGCACTTCACCGCGGAGCAACGACGGGTGCTGACCGAGGAGTTCGGCGTCGAGGTGATCCGTTCGGCCGCGTACGGCAGTACCGATCTGGGGCCGCTGGGCTATCAGTGCGCGCAATCCGGTGGATCGGTCCACCATGTGCTGACCGATCTGCACACGCTGGAGATCCTCGACCCGCACACGGACCGGCCGGTGCCGCCGGGCGAGCCGGGGCGGCTGGTGTTCACCTCGCGGGCGCGTGCCGGGCAGCGGCTGGACCGCTACGAGATCGGGGACCTCGGACGCGCGATCGGGGGCGCGTGTCCCTGCGGCAGCCATGTTCCGCGTCTGGAACTGCTCGGGCGCTACGGCGACGTCGTGCGGGTCGGCACGTACTTCTTCAACTACCGGCGCATCCTGGGGGCGGCGCAGGAGCGGCTGGGCTACCACGGCGAGATGCAGTTGCTGGTCGCCCCCGGCTCCGGCCGCGAGTTGCTGACGGTCCGCCTCGACGAGGACTACGCGTGCGACCCGGCCGCCGCGCGGGACGCCCTCGCCGCCGAGGTGGCGGAGCTGGCCTCGGCCGAGTCGGAGGGCCTGCTCGCGTTCGCGGTGGAGACCGTGCGGAGGGAGACGTTCGAACGCACCGCGACCAGCGGCAAACTGCGAACGGTGGTCGATCTCCGCTAGCCGGGGTGGGGTGCGGGTGGTGGACGCCCGCGCCCCGCCCGCACCACATGGGCGCGGGAGAGTCGTTTGCGGCGTCCGTCCTCGCACGAGAACCACGTCACACGTACGGCGGGAAACACCCGTACACATCGGACAAGAACCCCATCGGGCGCCGGACGAGAGCCCCCTCGCACGCCCAACGAGAACAAGGTCACAACCGTGCCCTCTGCTGCTCGTCTGCCTGCCTGACCTAACATCCGAGCATGACGGTCTTGCCTGACGACGGGCTCTCCCTGGCCGCCGAGTTCCCTGACGCGACGCGCGAGCAGTGGCAGCACCTGGTGGCGGGTGTCCTGCGCAAGTCGGGCACGGAGGTCGCGGGTACCGAGGCGGAGCACGCCCTGTCCACCACGCTGGAGGACGGGCTGAGCATCCAGCCCCTGTACACCGTGCGCGACTCCGCGCCCGACCCCGGCCTGCCCGGCTTCCCGCCGTTCGTGCGCGGCGCGCGTGCCGAGGGCAACACGGCCGGCGGCTGGGACGTACGCCAGCGGCACGCGGTCGCGGACACGAGCGCGGTCCTCGCCGATCTCGAGAACGGTGCCACCTCCCTGTGGCTGGTCGTCGGCGAGAGCGCCGGCATCGCGGTCGCGGAGCTCGACAGCGCCCTCGAAGGGGTCTTCCTCGATCTGGCCCCGGTCGTCCTGGACGCCGGTGCCGAGACCGAGCAGGCCGCTCGGCGGCTGCTGCGCCTGTACGAGGAGCGCGGCGTCGCCGCCGACGCGGCGCGCGGCAACCTGGGCGCCGACCCACTGGGCCACGAGGCGCGCACCGGAGACTCGTACGACATCGCTCCTCTGGCCGAGCTGGCCCGCGAGTGCGCCGATCGCCACCCGAGCGTACGGGCGTTCGCCGTGGACGCGTTGCCGTACCACGAGGCCGGCGGCTCCGCGGCGCAGGAACTCGGCTCCTCCCTGGCGACAGGTGTCGCGTATCTGCGTGCGCTGACCGGCGCCGGGCTGAGCGTCGAACAGGCCTGCGCGCAGCTGGAGTTCCGCTACGCCGCGACGGCCGACCAGTTCCTGACCATCGCCAAGCTGCGTGCGGCGCGCCGCCTTTGGGCGCGCGTGGCCGAGGTCTGCGGGGCGTCGCGAGCGGGCGCGCAGATCCAGCACGCGGTGACCTCGCCGGTGATGATGACGCGCCGGGATCCCTGGGTGAACATGCTGCGCGCCACGGTCGCCACGCTGGCCGCCGGGGTGGGCGGCGCGGACGCCGTCACCGTGCTGCCCTTCGACGAAGCACTGGGTGTGCCGGACGCGTTCGCGCGCCGTATCGCCCGTAACACCTCCACGATCCTCATCGAGGAGTCCCATCTGTCGCGGGTGATCGACCCGGCGGGCGGCTCTCATTACGTGGAGCGGCTGACGGACGAACTCGCTCACGCCGCCTGGGAGTTCTTCCAGGAGATCGAGCGTGCGGGCGGGCAGGCGGCGGCCCTTCGTTCCGGGACGCTGGGCGAGCGGCTGGCCCGGACCTGGTCGGCGCGCAGCGCGAAGCTCGCGAAGCGCAAGGAACCGGTCACCGGGGTCAGCGAGTTCCCGCATCTCGCCGAGAAGCCGGTGGTGCGCACCCCCGCGCCGGTGCCACCGTCCGGGGGTCTGCCCCGGGTACGGCGTGACGAGGCGTTCGAGGCGCTGCGCGCCCGTTCCGACGCCCATCTCGCGAAGACGGGCGCCCGGCCCCGCATCCATCTGGCCGCGCTCGGCCCGGCCGCCGCGCACACCGCGCGGCTCACCTTCGCCGCCAACCTCTTCCAGGCCGGCGGCATCGAGCCGGTCACCGAGGGCACCTTCGAGGAGAGCGGCGCACGGCAGGCGTGTCTGTGCTCCAGCGACGCGCTGTACGAGGAACAGGCCGAGGCCGTCGCGGCCGAGCTGCGGGCGGCGGGAGCCGAGCATGTGTTCCTCGCGGGCCGCCCGGGACCGTACGAGGGCGTCGACACCTATGTCTTCGCCGGCTGTGACGCCGTGTCCGTGCTCTCCGCCACGCTCGACCGCATGGGAGTGTCCTGATGTCCATCCCCGACTTCTCGGCGATCGAGCTGGGCACCCCGGCCGTCGACGCGGGCCCCGACGAGTGGCGCAGCGCCGTCAAGAAGGCCGCCGGCGGTGACGACCTGGTGTGGGAGACACCTGAGGGCATCACGGTCAAGCCGCTGTACACCGGGCAGGACCTGGAGGGCCTGGACTTCCTGGACACCTTCCCGGGCATCGCCCCGTACCTTCGGGGCCCGTACCCGACGATGTACGTCAACCAGCCCTGGACGATCCGGCAGTACGCGGGATTCTCCACGGCGGAGGAGTCCAACGCCTTCTACCGCCGCAATCTGGCGGCCGGTCAGAAGGGCCTGTCGGTCGCCTTCGACCTGCCCACGCACCGCGGCTACGACAGCGACCACCCGCGGGTGACCGGTGACGTCGGCATGGCGGGCGTGGCGATCGACTCGATCTACGACATGCGGCAGCTGTTCGACGGCATCCCGCTGGACCGGATGACGGTCTCGATGACGATGAACGGCGCCGTGCTGCCGGTGCTCGCGCTGTACATCGTGGCGGCGGAGGAACAGGGCGTGCCGCCCGAGAAGTTGGCCGGGACCATCCAGAACGACATCCTCAAGGAGTTCATGGTCCGCAACACCTACATCTACCCGCCGAAGCCGTCGATGCGGATCATCTCCGACATCTTCGCCTTCACCTCGCAGCGGATGCCCCGCTACAACTCCATCTCCATCTCCGGCTACCACATCCAGGAGGCGGGTGCGACGGCCGACCTGGAGCTGGCGTACACCCTCGCGGACGGTGTGGAGTACATCCGGGCCGGCCGGGACGCGGGCCTGGACGTGGACGCCTTCGCGCCCCGGCTCTCCTTCTTCTGGGCGATCGGCATGAACTTCTTCATGGAAGTCGCCAAGCTGCGCGCGGCCCGGCTGCTGTGGGCCAAGCTGGTCAAGCAGTTCGACCCGAAGAACACCAAGTCGCTGTCCCTGCGCACCCATTCGCAGACGTCGGGCTGGTCGCTGACCGCGCAGGACGTGTTCAACAACGTCACCCGCACCTGTGTGGAGGCGATGGCGGCCACCCAGGGCCACACCCAGTCGCTGCACACCAACGCCCTCGACGAGGCACTCGCGCTGCCGACGGACTTCTCGGCCCGTATCGCCCGCAACACCCAGCTGCTGATCCAGCAGGAGTCCGGCACCACACGCGTGATCGACCCGTGGGGCGGCAGCGCGTATGTGGAGCGGCTGACCTACGATCTCGCCCGCCGCGCCTGGCAGCACATCCAGGAGGTCGAGCAGGCGGGCGGCATGGCGCAGGCCATCGACGCCGGTATCCCGAAGCTGCGCGTGGAGGAGGCCGCGGCCCGTACACAGGCCCGTATCGACTCCGGGCGGCAGCCGGTGATCGGCGTGAACAAGTACCTGGTGAACTCCGACGAGCAGATCGAGGTGCTCAAGGTCGACAACTCCTCGGTGCGCGCCCAGCAGATCGAGAAGCTCCGGCGGCTGCGCGAGGAACGGGACGAGACCGCCTGCCAGGGCGCGCTGGACGCGCTCACCCGGGCGGCCGGCGGCGAGGGGAACCTGCTGGAGCTCGCCGTGAACGCGGCCCGTGCGAAGGCGACCGTCGGAGAGATCTCGTACGCGCTGGAGAAGGTGTACGGGCGGCACGCGGCCCAGATCCGTACGATCTCCGGCGTGTACCGCAACGAAGCAGGCGAGTCGCCGAACGTGGACCGCACCCGGACCCTCGTGGACGCCTTCGCGGAGGCCGAGGGCCGCCGGCCGCGCATCCTGGTCGCCAAGATGGGCCAGGACGGCCATGACCGCGGGCAGAAGGTGATCGCGACCGGCTTCGCCGACCTCGGCTTCGACGTGGACGTCGGCCCGCTGTTCCAGACCCCGGCCGAGGTGGCCCGGCAGGCGGTCGAGGCGGATGTGCACATCGTCGGGGTGTCGTCCCTGGCCGCCGGGCACCTGACCCTCGTACCGGCGCTGCGCGAGGCGCTCGCCGAGGAGGGCCGCGACGACATCATGATCGTCGTCGGCGGGGTGATCCCGCCGCAGGACGTGCCCACGCTGAGGGAGATGGGCGCGGCGGCGGTGTTCGGTCCCGGCACGGTGATCCCGGACGCGGCTCACGACCTGGTGACGCGGCTGGCGGCCGATCTCGGACACGGCGACCTGTGAGGCCATGAGTCCATGGCCATCGACCTCGACACGTACGTCAAGGGAGTCCTCGACGGCAAACGGGCGGTGATCGCGCGCGCGATCACCCTCGTCGAGTCGACGCGTCCCCAGCACCGCGCGCTGGCCCAGGAGTTGCTGACCGAGCTGCTGCCGCACAGCGGGAAGGCCCGGCGGATCGGTGTCAGCGGGGTGCCGGGGGTGGGCAAGTCGACGTTCATCGACGCCTTCGGCACCATGCTGACCGGCCTCGGGCACCGGGTGGCCGTGCTCGCCGTCGACCCGTCCTCCACCCGGACCGGCGGCTCGATCCTCGGCGACAAGACCCGGATGGAGCGGCTGGCCGTCGACCCGGCGGCCTTTGTGCGCCCCTCCCCCACCGCCGGCACGCTCGGCGGGGTCGCCAAGGCGACCCGCGAGTCGATCGTGGTGATGGAGGCCGCCGGCCACGACGTGGTCCTGGTGGAGACGGTCGGCGTCGGCCAGTCCGAGACGGCCGTCGCGAACATGGTCGACTCCTTCCTGCTGCTCACTCTGGCCCGCACCGGGGACCAGTTGCAGGGCATCAAGAAGGGCGTCCTGGAACTGGCCGACGTGATCGCCGTCAACAAGGCGGACGGACCGCACGAGCGCGACGCGCGCGCCGCCGCACGTGAACTGGCGGGCGCGCTGCGGCTGATGCACGGCAGGGACGCCTTCTGGACGCCGCCCGTGCTCAGTTGCAGCGCACGCGAGTCGGCGGGTCTGGACACCGTCTGGGAGCGGCTGGAGCAGCACCGCACACTGCTGGACTCCACCGGACGCCTCGCCGCCCGGCGCCGCGACCAGCAGGTCGACTGGACCTGGACCATGGTCCGCGACGAACTCCTCGGCCGTCTGCACGCCGACCCGTCGGTCCGCGCCCTCGCACCCACCCTGGAACAGCAGGTCAAAGACGGCGAGTTGACGGCCACACGGGCCGCCGAACGCATCCTGGACGCCTTCGGGGGGCAGGAGACCTGAGCCGGCGGCCCGGACCGGCCGCGTCGGCCGGCCGGAGCGAGGTCATCGTCCGCGCAGTGAGCCCGCCGTCGTTCCCGTGCGTTCGCGCAGCAGGATCCGGAGCGTGTTGGCGTGCTCGTAGCCGACCTTGCGCGCGATGACCTCGAGGGGCAGTCCCGTGGTCCGCAGGAGATGTGAGGCGCGTTCGACGCGCAGGTCCTGGACGAAGCGGACGGGCGAGGTGCCCAGGGTGCGGCGCACGGCCCGCTGGAGCGTGCGTTCGCTGACGCCGACGGCCCGCGCCGCGTCCGCGATCGAGATCGACTGGTCCAGGTGGACACGGGCCCAGCGCTCGAAGGCCTCGAGCGTCGGGTCGCTCTGCGCGAGTGCCGCGGAGATGGTGTAGGCCGCCTGGGACGGGCGCTCGTCGACGACCAGATAGCGGGCGACCAGCTCGGCCAGGGCCGGGCTCTTCATCCGCACGATCGCCAGGGCGAGGTCGACATGCCCGAAGGCGGCCCCCGCGGTGGTCACCCCGTGGGAGCTGGTGACCATGCGGCTCTCGTCGAGCGGCACGGCCGGGTAGCGCTTGCGGAAGTACGGTGCGAGCCACCAACTCGTCGTGGCGGGCAGACCGTCGAGGACTCCCGACTCGGCCAGCAGAAAGGTGCCCGTACAGGCGGAGGCGAGGGGCGTGCCGCGTTCGCGTGCCGCCGCGATCAGGCGCCTCACGGGCAGCGCGTCCGGGCCCGAGACATGGGCGATCAGGGCGTCGGGCCGCCGTTCGGCCAGTGCGGGCACCAGCAGCAGATCCGCGTCCGTGGCCGCGGCGACGGGGGCCGTCTCCACCACGTGCCCCGCCCCCGTACGGACCCGGCGGCGGAAGCCGATCGTGGTGATCGTCCAGGCGGGCGGGGGCTCCGGCAGCTCACCGCGCATGGCGTTCGCCGCGTCGAGCACGTCGAGCAGCGCGGAGAGCCCGGAGTCGAATACGCCGTCGTAGGCGAGCACAGCCACGTCCATGACGGAAACGCTATCTGACGCGTCGTTTCCGACGCTGGGTGGGAGGACCGGGGCGGCCTAGATTCTCCGGTGTCCGGACGAGATCGGTGCCCGGTTCCGGCACCACGCCCACCGTGAAGACCACACCACTGGAGTGCACCATGACGAAGCTCGGACTGCTCGCTCGGATCGAGGCCAAGCCCGAGTACGCCGACAAGGTCGAGGCTCTGCTGCGTGACGCGCTGCGGCTCGCACAGGAGGAGGACCACACCGTCACGTGGTTCGCGTTCCGGCAGAGCGACACCACTTTCGGCGTCTTCGACACCTTCGACGACGAGCAGGGGCGTCAGGCGCATCTGCGGGGCACGATCGCCGCCGCGCTGATGGACGCCGCCGCGACCATGCTCAGCGAGGCGCCCGACATCCGGCCCGTCGACCTCCTCGCGGTCAAGCTCCCCTGATCCGGGGAGTCCCGCGAGCGGCCGTCGCCCGGACGTGAACAACCTGGCGACGGCACCGCCGGGTGGCAGCGCGCAGACCGCACTGCCGCCCGGCGGCCCGCGCATCGAGCACCACACATCGACAACGGGCCCGGAGCCGGGGTCCTCACAGGACGGACAGCAGATGGCGCAGCCCGACACCCACCACCGCACCGCGGCCGACGGCACACCTTCCGCCGGCGCCGGACCCGCCGGGACCCGCTCGCGTACGCATACGTGGCAGCCCCCGCCGGGCTACGCGGCCGCCGGCGCCGCAACAGGCATCGAGCTGGCCCGCATGAGCCTGGCCGGAGACCTGCCCGAGGCCCCGATCTGCGGGACGCTCGGATTCCGGCTCGTGGCCGTCGACGAGGGACAGGCCGTCTTCGAGGGCGAGCCCGAGGAACACCTCTACAACCCCATGGGCACGGTCCACGGCGGCTATATGGCCACCCTGCTCGACTCGGCCCTCGGTACCGCCGTGCTGACCGCCCTGCCGGCCGGCCGCGCGTACACCACCGTCCAGCTCGGTGTGAACATGGTCAGGCCGGTGCTTGCCACGACTCCGACCCTGCGGTGCACGGGACGAGCCGTCCACGTCGGCCGGACGACGGCGACCGCCGAGGCGCGGATCATCGGGGCGGACGACGGCAGGCTGTACGCGCACGCCACGGCCACCTGCGCCGTGTTCGCGCTGCCCGGCGCCGCCTGAGGTCTCCCGTGCGTGCGGCGCGGGGCCGACTCACCTCCGGGCGAAGGCCGGGCCAGGTCCCGCCCGGAGGTGGCTTGGGGTGCTTCTACCTCTGATCTTGCGCAGTGCACCCCCGTTCACGGGGGTGGTGAAGCGCATCTCAATGCGGCTCTGACCTGGGCTGTGCGCATGGACCTGCACTGTTGAGGCTAGCCACGGTCACGGGGGTCGCTGCTGGTTGTCGATGTACTGGCGCACGGCGGTCAGCGGCGCCCCGCCGCAGCTTCCGGCGAAGTACGAGCCCGACCAGAAGTGCCCGTCCCACAGGCATTGGCGTACGTGCGTGTCGTACTCCTTGCGCAGCAGTCGGGCGGAGACGCCCTTGAGGGAGTTGACCAGCTTGGAAAGCTGGACCTTGGGCGGGTAGTGCACGAGTAGGTGCACGTGGTCCTCTTCCCCGTTGAATTGCTTGAGTTCGGCCTCGAAGTCGCGGCAGACCTCCCGCATGATCTCTTCGCAGCTTGTCAGCATCGCGCCTGTGAACGCCTCACGCCGGTACTTAGTGACAAAGACCAAGTGGACGTGAAGGTTGTGGACGACGTGGTGTCCCCTGCGTATGTCAGGGTCGGGATTCCAGCGTGGTGACATATACCAAATGCTACTGTGATCGCACAATGAGTGAAATAGTATGGCAGAAACGGCAGTTCGGGCATCGTGCCCGACTGGAACTGACGCCTGCGCAAACGCTGCTCATCGACGCCCAGGCCCATGCGGCACGGGCGACATGGAACCTCCTGCACGACTTCTGGACGATGACGCCGAAGTGCCGCCGGAGCCTCAAAGCTGCGGACGCCGCAATCCGTCAGGCCCGCAAGGACGTCGACTGGCTCGCCGTCCTCCCGGCCCAGGCCGCGCAGGCCGTGCTCAAGACGTACTTCCAGGCATGGAAGAACTGCTGGGACGGGCGGGCCGGCGAGCCCGACTTCAAGGCCCGGTTCCGCACGGTGATGTCCGTGGACATCCCGCAGGGCCGCGACCTGAACATCGTCCGCGTGCACCGCCGCTGGGGCACGGTGCAGATCCCCAAGATCGGACGTGTTCGCTTCCGTTGGACCAAGAACCTGCCGGTCGGCAAGCGAGCCAACCAGGAGAACAGGATTACCGGGGCCCGGCTGGTCAAGGAGGCACTCGGCTGGCACATCGCCTTCCGCATCCAGTTGCTCGAACCGAAGCCCGAACCCCACGAGGGACCGGAAGTCGGCATCGACTGCGGGGTGAACATCCCGCTCGCCCTGTCCGACGAGAATCACCACGACCATGGCCGGCCGGCCCGTCTCCCGGACGGAACATCCGACCGGGACAAGTGGCTGAACCCCAACGAGAAGGCCAAGCTGCTCCGGCTGGAACAGCGGGCCGCGCACCGTAAGAGTTTCCGCAAGCCCGGCCAGCGCACCAGCAACCGGCTCAAGCGGACCTACGACCAGATCGCAGGCCTTCGTGCGACAGCCAAGCGCAGGGCAACCGACTGGCAGCACCAGACCACCACCGAGATCGCCCGCGCCTACGGCGTGATCGTGGTGGAGCAACTGGACATCCCGAACATGGTCAAGAGCGCCAAGGGCACCGTCGAGGAGCCAGGGAAGAACGTCGCGCAGAAGTCCGGCCTGAACCGCTCCATCAGCCAGGAGGCATGGGGCCGCACCATGACGATGCTGACGTACAAGACCTCCCGCCACGGCGGCACCCTGCACAAGGTTCCAGCCCCTGGCACCTCCCTTCGCTGCTCAGCGTGCGGCTTCACCACACCCGGCAGTCGCAAGGACCAGGCCACGTTCGTCTGCAAGAACCCCGACTGCGGCTGGTCTGGCAACGCCGACTGGAACGCAGCTCGGTACATCTTGCACCTGTACCGGATCGGCCTCGTGACGATCCCGGCTGCCGGGAGGGCAGTCGTCAGGCGTCTCCACGACGTCAACCCCACCATCGCAAGGTAGGCGGGAATCTCCTTCCCGAGGCTTGCCGAAGGGGGGAGAGCACTTCAAAGGCCGACGTCGCGCCTGCGGATGTCGTCCAGGGACTCGCGGCGGACCAGGAGCCGGGCGTGGCCCTGCTTCACGGCGGTCACCGGCGGGCGGCCGACCATGTTGTAGCCGGAGGCCATCGACAGGTGGTACGCACCGGCGACGGGCACGGCGAGCAGATCACCCGGGCGTACGTCGTCGGGGAGGTCCACATCCGTGGCCAGCACGTCACCGGCCTCGCAGTGCCGGCCCACGACGGTGACCGGGTGCAGGGTGGAGCTGCCGCGCCGGCCCACCAGCCGGGGCTCGTACCGGACCCCGTACAGGGCGGGCCGTGGGTTGTCGCTCATCCCGCCGTCGACGGCAACGAACGTGTGACTGCCGGTGCGCTTGACCGCGAGAACGTGGTACAGGGCGACACCCGCGGGTCCCGCGATGGCCCGTCCCGGTTCGATGATCAGGCGGGGCACCGCGATCCCGGCCGACGCACAGGCCTCGGCCAGCTCGGCACGGACCTTGCGGGCCAGCGTGGTCAGGTCCATGGCCTGCTCGCCGGGGCGGTAGGCGATGCCGTGGCCGCCGCCCAGATCGAGTTCGGGCAGGACGAGTCCGTGCTGCTCGTGCAGCCGGGCCATGAGGCCGACCAGACGGCGGATCGCCTGGAGATACGGCTTCACGCTGGTGATCTGCGAGCCCAGGTGGCAGTGCAGGCCGGTGAGTTCGAGCTGCGGCTGGTCCAGGATCCGGGCGATGGCGTGCTGGGCGTAGCCGTCGGAGATCGACAGTCCGAACTTCTGGTCCTCGGTGCCGGTGCGGATCTTCTCGTGGCCGCCCGCGTGGATGCCGGGCACGACCCGGACCATGACCTTCTGATGGCTTTCGGGGCCGACCGCTGCGGCCAGCCGCGCGATCTCCGACGGGCTGTCGATGACGATCCGGCCGACGCCGAGGCGCAGGGCGGTCTCGAGGTCGCGCGGGGACTTGGCGTTGCCGTGGAGCACGATCTTCTCGGCCGGGAAGCCGGTGGTGACCGCGAGTTCCAGTTCGCCGGCCGAGCAGACGTCGAGGCCCAGGCCCTCCTCCTCCATCCAGTGGACCATGGCGCGGCACAGGAACGCCTTGGCCGCGTAGAGGACCTCGGCCTCGGGAAAGGCGTCCCGGTAGGTACGGCAGCGGTCGCGCACCTCTGCCTCGTCGAGGACGTAGACGGGGGTGCCGAAACGTTCGGCGATCTCGGCGAGCGGCACGCCGCCGACGGCGAGTTCACCGGGGTGCGGCTCGGCGGTCGAGGCCGGCCACACGGACAGCTCGTGGGCGGTCGTGGTGATCGCGGGTTCGTGGACGGTGGTCATCGTGTCCTTCCTCTCAGCCGAGCCAGAGCGACAGTGCCGAGACGAGGGCCGCGGCGCCGGTCACCCGGAGCACTCCGACGGCCTGCGGATCCCAGGTGTGCGTGTGCTCAAGGCGTTCGGCGGAGTGCTTCCGGAAGCGGGGCAGGGTTTCACCGCGACTCGGCGCGGGGGCGGTGAACTGGGGGTCGACCGTGACGGTGGTGACCCCGAGCGGGGCGGTCAGCGCGCGGAGCGCGGGTTCGGCGAGCCTGATCCACTTCTGGGACGGCCCGAGCGTCGCGGTCAGTCTGCGCTCAGAGGTGAAGCCGACAGCCGTACGTTCGCCGAGGGGGGTACGGAAGAGCCGAGCGGCGTACCGTGACGGGCCCGACCGGACCGGGACGTACAGAGGTCCGGTCGGGAAACGTTCACAGGGCTCGGGGTCTTCGGCGTACAGGGTTTCTGCCATGGGATGCCTCCCGGAGGAATCCGCGGTCCTTCAAGGACGAGCGGGTGGTTCTTCAGGGTTGAGCCGGGTGGTCCTACCGGGGTGTGCGAGGCGCCCCTCATCCGGTGGGGCGGACCGGCTCGCCGATGACGCTATGCCCGGGCACCCCGCAGGCCGGATCCTTCCTGACGGGATGCTGACGGCGAACTCGACGACGCTGACGCGTTGCTGACACCGCTGGCAAGAGGCCTGAACAAGGCCGTCAGGAGGGTGTCAGGAAAGGGCGCGAGGACTGTTCCTCAGCCCCGGCTCGGGCGTGAGATGGACGCGGTATCGACGAGCATCGCCGACGGGCGGGAGCCACCCGGGGGCCACCCCTTCGGCGTGTGAGGAACGGTGTGTGATGTCCGAGTCCGAGTCCGAGGACGCCCACTCAGCCACCCGTGTCGTGGTCGGCGTGAGCGGTTCGCTGAACAGCGTCGCCGCCCTGCGCCGGGCCGCCGACGAAGCCCGGCGCCGTGGTGCGGAGCTGTGGCCGGTGCTGGCCTGGGAGCCGCCCGGTGGGGATCTGGCCGCCCGGCGGTCCCCCGCCGCGTGCGTCATGATCGGCGAGTGGGAGCGGCTGGCGCGGGAGAGGCTGATCGAGGCGCTCGGCGGCGTGTTCGGCGCCGAGGGCCCGGGACTGCCGATGCGGGCGCTCATCGCCCGGGGCGCCCCCGGCCCGGCGCTCGTGGAGATCGCGGCCCGTGACGACGATGTGCTGATCATCGGTGCCGGGCACCGCTCCCGCTGGCACCGCGCACTGTGGCCGTCGGTCAGCCGCTACTGCCTGGCGCACGCCTCCTGCCCCGTCCTCGCGGTGCCCCCGTCACCGCTCGAGGCCGCGCTCACGGCCGCCCACCGCCGGAACTCCTGGCGGCTGCGCCTGGACACGGGCCATTTCACACGGGAGCTGGAGACCGTACCGCCCGGGGACTCGGCAGCGAAATGAACGATCGGCCGGTCTGTTCGGTGGCCGCGGGCCCTCACTGAGCAGCCGGCCGGCCGAATGCCGGTGTGGGCAGGCCGAAGCGGGACAGCACCCCGCTCAGCCACGCCATCGGGGTTTCGGCGAGCGCGGCCACGGCCGACGACGGCAGCGCTGAGTGCTGCGCCTCATCGTCCGGGTCCGCCGCGATGGGCAGCCGGCCCGTGCGGACCAGGAAACCGGCGACGGGCTCGAGCGGTCCGTGCAGGAGCGTGGCCGTGGTGATGGCCGCGAGGGCGATGCCCCAGCCGACGGGGCCCAGCGGGGTCGATCCGAAGAACTGGCTGATGACCGGGGTCTGGATGATGCCGACGAGCACCGCCGCCGAGCCGATGGTGGCGACGAGCACCTGACGGTCGGCACCGCCGCTGGCGAGGGTCTGGGCGAGCTGGGTGCCGACCACCGCGGCCAGCGCCACCGTTCCGGCGCGGCGCCGGGTGCCGGTGAAGCGGGCGGCCGTCCAGGCCAGCCCGGAACCGAGGGCGGTGGTCAGCCCGCGCTGCAGCATCTCCTGGGTGAGCGCGGTGCCCAGCGACTCGTGGGGACCCTCCTGAAGCAGCTGTTCCCCGGTGCCCTCGGCGGGGGTGCGCACCGCGATGGCGAGGGCTGGGGCGAGGTCGGTGAGCAGGTTGACCAGCATGATCTGACGGGCGCTCAGCGGTGAGCTGCCGGACAGCGCGGAGGCGAGCACGCTGAAGGTGACCTCGCCGAGGTTGCCGCCGATCAGGATGGCCAGCGCGGTCCTGACCGAGGTCCACATCGCCCGGCCCTCGGTCAGGGCGGTGACGATCGTCTCCAGGCGGTCGTCACCGATGACCAGATCGGCGGCGGCCGTGGCGGCGGGGGTGCCCCGCCGGCCCAGCGCGATGCCGACGTCGGCGAGCCGGATGGCGGGGGCGTCGTTGGCACCGTCGCCGGTCATCGCCACGACCCGGCCCAGACGCTGGAACGCCTCGACGATGCGCACCTTGTGGTGCGGGGTGCAGCGGGCGATCACATCAACCGTGGGCAGCAGCGCGTCCAGCGCGTCGTCGTCGAGCTGGTCCAACTCCGGTCCGGTGCACACCGTCTGGTTCGGGTCGCCGGTCACAGAGGCGGCGATGGCCTCGGCGGTCGCGGCGTGGTCCCCGGTGAGCAGGACCGTGTGCACCCCGGCCGCCCGCAGCCGGGTGGTGGCCGGCGCCGCTCCGGGGCGCACCGGGTCGGCCAGTACGACGAATCCCACGAAATCCAGATCGCTCACCGCCGCGTCGGTCAGCTCCTCCCCCGGTTCCATGGAGCGTTCGGCGACGGCGAGGACGCGGCGGCCCGCTCCGGCCAGTTGCTCGGTGGCCCGGGTCAGCGCCTTGTGCCCGGCGTCGTCGAGCGCGGCCCGCACCCCGTTCAGCCGGCGGTAGCGGCAGCGGTCCAGCACGGTCTCGGGGGCGCCCTTGATGCTGAGCAGGGTGCGGCCGGTCGTGCTGCCCATGGTGGCGTGGTAGGCGCGGGACGGGTCGAAGGGCAGGGTGCCGGTGCGCCGCCAGCGGGGCGCGCCACGGCCGACCGACACCCGCACCCGGCGGGCTCCCGCGTCCACGGCCCGGTCGGTCTGGTGCCCCATCGGCTCGGACTGGCGGGCGGCGGGGGTGGCGCGGAGGGCGGCCGCCAGAACGCTTCTGTGCCGTGGGGCGAGCCGGTCGACGGGGAGGGTGCGGTCTCCGTCGCTGACGGCGACGAGCTGGAGATTGCCCTCGGTGAGGGTGCCGGTCTTGTCGAAGCACAGCACATCGGCCCGGCCGAGCGCCTCGATCGTACGGGGGTTGCGCACGAGCGCGCCGTGTTCGGCCAGGCGGCGCGCGGAGGCCAGCTGGGCCGCGTTCACGAGGAACGGCAGCCCCTCGGGAACGGAGGCGACCGCCAGGTTCACCGCCGAGGCCAGGCTCTCGGCGAGGGGGCGTCCGTGCAGCAGTCCGGCCCCGGCCACCGCCGCCGCGGAGATCGTCGCCACGGGCAGGCTGGCCTTGGTGAGGGACGACAGCCGGGCCTCGACACCGGTGACGGGTGCGGCCTCCCGGGCGGTGGCCATGGTGCGCCCGACCTCGGTGGCGGGCCCGGTGGCCACGACCACGGCCACCGCCTCTCCGGCGGAGACGGTGGTGCCCTCGTAGAGCATGGAGAGTCGATCGGTGAGGTGTGCGGCGACCACGGGAGCGGGTTCCTTGGCCACGGGCAGGGACTCTCCGGTGAGTGACGACTCGTCGACCTCCAGGCCCTGGGCCCGGAGCAGACGGCAGTCGGCGGGCACCACGTCCTCAGGCCGGAGCAGCACCACGTCTCCCGGCACCAGGTCCTCCGCGGTGACCAGCCGCTCGGCGCCGCCCCGTCGCACCCGGGCGCCCACGGCGGAGCGGGCGGTGAGCTCGGCGAGGGCCCGTTCGGTCCTCACCCGCTGCACGCCGCCCACCAGGGCCGACGTGGCGGTGATCAGGGCGACCAGCAGGGCGTCCGCCCGGGACCCCACGGACGCTGCCAGGGCCGCACCGCCGGCCAGCACCGGTGTCAGGGGGTTCGCCAACTCGTCCACGAACGCCGACGGCAGGGTGGTCCGCGGCGACGCACCCGTCCGCGACGGGCCCTTGGCCCGTGCCTCGGCCTCCTCCGCGGACAGCCCGTCGATGCCCGTACACAGCCGCTCCAGGGCCCGCGCGGGCGTCATCAGGTGCCAGGGCACGGTCTCCACGGACGGTGTGACCGGGCGCGAGCACAGGTGCCGGGCCCGCCAGACCCCCAGGCCGAAGGCGATGCCCCCGGCGGTGTTGCACGCCGCCTGCCCGCGCGAGCACGCCTCGGCGACCGGTGCCCGCATCGCCGCGACGACGCCGATGCCGCTGCCGCTCGCGGCCAGCACCGCGCTGTCCCGGTCGACCTGGCGAGCCACACCGACACCGGTGAGGATCAGCGCGACCGAGTCCAGGTCGGTGCCGACCAGCAGATGTGCGCCCCAGGCCGGGGGCTCTCCCTCCCGGTGCACGCCGAGGCCGCAGTCGGACGCGCCGAGCGCGCGGCGGTTCCCCGACACGAGCAGCACCACGCGGCCGTCCGCCTGCAACCCGCGTACGGACGCCACCAGTCGGCTCCCCGTCGGCACCATCGCGTCGACGAAGCCGAGTTCGGGATACGGCCGGTCGCCGGCGAGGACCACGCGGATCCCGGAACGGCGGGCCGCGGCCGCCAGGGCCTGCGCGCCGGGCAGCGTCTGGGTCGCGACGCCCGCCACGGCCACCAGTCGGCGCCCGTGGACCAGGCCCAGCACCTCTTCGCTGCCCCGGTGCCGCAGCCGGTCCGCGGCCCCTCGGCCGGTGCCGTCCGTCAGCTCCAGCTCCGCCAGGGGGCCGAGCGTCCAGTCCTCGCCGTCGTGGTGGACGTGCCCGGGGGCGCCGGGGTCGAACAGGGCGAACAGCCGGTCGGAGACCTCGGCGGGCTCGGCGCCGTCGAGCAGTTCCAGATCGGTCAGTTCATGGCGGCCGCTGCGCAGCGCGTCCACGTCCAGGAGCACCGTGTCCACCTGGCCCAGTCGGCGCAGCGCGCCACGGTCCATGGCCACGACACCTCGCAGCGCGAGAAATCGGCCCAGGCTGGTGGCGAAGCCCTCCCGCCCGGCCTCCGGCGCCTTCGGCATGCTGGACAACGCCACCGCGAGCGCTCGTCTCGGCCCCACGCCTGGGGTCGTCAGGGCGCCGACGGCCATGCCCGCGCCCATGGCCCGCGTGGCATAGCGCGCCGTCACATCCTGGTGCACCTGGGGTCGTTGGGTGAGGGTCGGCTCGGCCCGCGCGTCCTCCGGCCCCCGTACGAGTCGCGGCTCCGCCTCCGCCCACGCCTGAAGGGCCGCGTTCGCCTCCCGCCACTGCGCCAGCCGCTGAGCGGCGTCGAGGACCAGTCCACCGCCGCGGGTGGCCACGCCCTGGACGAGCGCATTGAGTGCCGGCAGCGCTGACTCCGGGCGTTCCCGCTCGCCGAGGACCGATGCCGCCAGCCGGCGCAGCAGGGGGTGGCACTGAACGGCCGTGGCGAGGGCCCCCACCTCGGCGGGCAGCGGAGTCCACGGCGACAGGCGGGTGGCCACCGTGAGCAGCAGCCCCGCGATGTCCGCCGCGAGGACCGGAAGGGTGGGCCGGACGCGTGGTGCCTCGCACGGATGGTGCGGCTCGGGGCACCATCCGTCGAACTCGCCCTCGTCCGCGGTGTCGGCCGCCCCGTGGGCCTCCGCGTGGGCGATGATCCCGATCAGTTCCTGCCGGGACGGCGGCGGCGAACCAAGCTCCACGACCACCCGCTCCGCGGGGGCGTTCACCCGTGCCCACAGCACTCCGGGATGCTCCTCGAGCGCGCGCTCCACGAGGCGGCCCACCCACATGCCGCGCGGACCCCGCACCCCCCGCACACCGATATGGCAGCGCCCCGGGCGGGACCACACGTCCCGCCTGTCCACCCCGAGCAGCACGGCGGCCCCGCCGAGTGCCTCGCGCACACCGGCGGCCACGCCGCCCTTCAGGCTTCGGGCCAACGGCGCAGGCAGCGGCGGAAGCACCCCGGACAACAACGACATCCGTGTTCCTCCCCAGCAGGCAGGCCGGTTGCTCGTGACTTCCCGATCAGCATGAGTCACCCCGGGCCACGCCGCCCGAGGTGCTGCTCCGAACGGTTCCCGGCTCGCCGGGCCCCGGGGCCGGAGGTAGTTTGTGCCTGGCCGGGGGGCGACGTTCCGGACCCCACGAACGGATGTGAGCCGTGACCACGCCGAGGACCGCCGAGAAGGACCCGAAGACCGCACCGAAGCCGTCACGCCAGGCCTCGGAGACGCCGGACGCGAAGGAGCCGGCGGCAGCGAAGGAGACAGGGGAAGCGAAAGAGCCGGCGGCGACACGGAAGCGGTCAGGGACACGGAGGCAGTCGGGGACCCGGAAGCAGTCGAGACAGAAGCCCTCGGAGACGAACAAGCCCTCGGCTCCGCGGAAGACGCGGCGGCCCGGGGCCGAAGGCGCCGGGAACGCGCCGAAGCGGAAGAGCACCGCCGGCGACCGTACGATCACCCTCCCCGGGCTCGGCGATGCTGCCACGCGAGCGGTCAGCGCCGCCGCGAGCCCCGTGGCCACCGCCGGACGTGCACTCACCGCCCGACGCGGACTGCCCCTGTACGCCGGTCTCGGCGCGCTGGCGGTCCTGGGCGCCGTCGAGTGGCCGCTGGCGGTCGGCATCGGCATCGGCTACGCCGTACTGCGGACCAAGGGCCTGCCCACACGGTCCACGGCCGCCAGGTGAGACGGGCGCGGCCCCGCCGGAGCCGTACGGGTCAGCGGGCGCCGTTCACCTGGATCTAGCGGATTCACGCGATGTGCCGCACCTGGGCCCGCTGACACGGTGTTGACGGAAAGCACACCGGCCGAAGGGCGGAGATCATGTCGCCGGATCCATGGACACCGAGGACCGGACAGCTCTCGAGCACACACTGCACCACCGACTCCGTGCCCACCGACCGAAGAACGGCGTACTGGCGCGAGACGCTGTCCCGGACGTTCGGCGCCGTCGACATCGCCGTCCCGGACCAGGTCCCCTCGGGGGCCGTCCGGACCTCCCCGCTGGGCCGGCTCCGGGTCGCCACCGTGAAGAGCGATCCCCTGCGGGCCTGGCGGACCTCACGGCTGATCGCCCAGGGTGGTGACGCCCCTCTTGTCGTCAAGCTCCTGTCCCGGGGTGCCGCCCGGGTCGAGCAGGACGGCCGTGTGGCGGTCCTGGACGACGGTGAGATCGTCTTCTGCGACATGGCGCGCCCGATCCGGATGGAGTTCCCCCGGCCGTTCGAGACGAAGTCCATCGTCCTGCCTCGCCGCCTCCTCGGCCTGCGCGACTGCGACCTTCAGCGGATCACGGCGACGCCCATCCGCCCCGACACCACGCTGGGCTCCCTGCTGTCGCCCTTTCTGACCAGGGTCGTGGACTCGGCGGCGACGTACCCGCCGCGTACCGGTGAGGCGCTGGCCTACAACGTGGTCGACTTCCTCACCGCCCTTGCCGAGGAGCAACTCCGCCAGGACACGGCCGAAAGCCCGAGCGGCACCGGGGTGCTGGTCCTGCGGATCCAGGCGTTCATCGACCGGCACCTGGCCGAACCGAACCTGACGCCCGAGGCCATAGCCCGCGCCCACCAGATCTCCGTGCGCTATCTGCACAAGCTCTTCGAGGCGGAGGACACCACCGTCGGCCGGTGGATCCAGCGACGTCGGCTCCAGGAGTGCCGGCGTGAGCTGGCCCGCCGGCAGGCGGAGGGCCGGACCATCGCCGCAGTGGCCCGCCGGTGGGGTTTCACCAGCGCCGCCCACTTCAGCCGGGCGTTCCGGGCGGTCTACGGGATGTCCCCCACCGAGTGGCGGAACTCCGCGGCGGCACCGGGATCCCCTACGCATCCGCTGCCCAAGGGCGCGCCGGGTGAGCCGGAGCCGGGGGCGCCACGCTGTCGGCATGCCGAACTGCCCGGCGTCCGGCACCGCGCCCACCTCGTCGACGAGGCCGGGGAAACGGCCGGATGCTGCGAGAAGGCCCCCGGCCCCCACCCTCTCGGTCTCACGGCCTCGCCCGTCGAGCGCTGACCTTCCTGCTCCTTCTCCGTCGAACCCCGCCAGGTCTCCGCCGCCTCCACGGGTGTGCGCTGAGCAGCGGTTCTTTGAGATAGTGACCCTCGATGCATGGTCCGTGCGCGCCGAAGCGCCACGGGTGCGGGCAGGAAGGGACGTAGGCAATTGGCGGGGTCGGGCGGATCGCTGTCGCGGCGCGGTCTGCGCGGGCGGGAGGCCGAACTCGCGAAGCTCCGGACGCTGGTCACCTCGGTGGCCCGCACCGGAAGCGGCGCGCTGGCCCTCATCCGGGGGGAACCCGGCATCGGCAAGACCACGCTGCTCACCGAGGCCGCGGAGCGGGCCGGGGCGGCGGGATACTCGGTGGGCCTCGGCAAGGCCGATGAGCTGCATCACATCGTGCCGCTCTCGTCGTTGGCGGCCTGCGTCCTGCACGGGGACCGGCCGCTGCTGTCCGACGACGCCTTCGTCGCTCTCGCCCGCCATCACGACCAGCGGATCTGGCTGGTGGAACGTCTGGCGGAGGCGATCGAGGCCCGGGCGGGGCAGATGCCCGTGCTGATCGCGCTGGACGACGTGCAGTGGGCCGACCCGCTGAGCCGGTTCGCCCTGAAGCAGCTTCCGGCACGCCTGCGGACTTCGCCGGTGCTCTGGATGATCACCGCGCGGCAGGGCCCCACCGGTCCGGCGGAGGAGATCGTCGCCGCCGCGACGGGCGAACTCGCGACCCTCACGGTGCCCCTGGGGCCACTGTCCGGAGCGGCCATCGGGCAACTGGCCGGCGACACCTTGGGGGTAGCCGTCGACGAGCGGGTACGGGACCTGCTCGACGGAGCCGGCGGCAACCCGTTCCTGGCGGTCGAGATGCTCGGGGGACTGCGCGCCGCCGGGGCCTCGGACGATCCCGTGCCTCAGGGCCTCGTGGTGGGGGTGCGCGGCAGGCTCAGGTCCTTGCAGCCCGACACGCTGCGCTTCCTCCAGATGGGAGCGGTGCTGGGACGCGAGTTCGGCTTCCATGACGCCGCCGCGCTCTGCGGCCGCCCGCCCGCCACACTGATCCCGGCGCTCGAGGAGGCGGTGCGCGCCGGGCTCCTCGCCGACGACGGCGATCATCTGGTCTTCCGGCACGATCTGCTGCGTCAGGCCGTCTACGTCGACATCCCCCCGTCGGCCCGCAAGACCCTGCACCGCGAGGCCGCCCACCGTCTCGTCGCCGCAGGCCGCCGGCCGATCGACGCCGTATCGCACATCCTCAGGGGTGCCCTGCCAGGGGACGAGGAGGCCGTGACGCTGCTGCGGCAGGCCGCCGAGGACGTACTGCCGGTCACACCGGGCCTCGCGGCCGATCTGGCGACGCGCGCTCTGGAACTGGTGCCGTCCGCACGGCCGTTGAGGTTCGCGGTGGGTGAGCAGGCGATCGTCTGTCTGACCCGGGCCGGCCGGAACCGGGAGGCGCTGTCGACCGCCGACCGCCTGCTGGCCGACCGCCCGCCGCTGGACGCGTTCAGCCGGCTGCAGGCCGCCCTCGGCGGGACGCTGTGGAGCATGGATCTCGCCGACGAGTTGCGCCGCCGGGCCGAGACGGCTCTGGCCACCGGGGGTGCCACCCCGGAGATCGAGGCGCGGCTGGCCGCCCTGCGCGCGCTCGCCCTGTCCCGGGGCCAGGATCTGGTCGTGGCACGTGAGGCCGGTGGGACCGCGCTGCGTGCCGCCACCGCGATCGGTGACCGGGAGGCGCATGTGCTGGCCCTGTGCGCGCTCGGCGAGATCGCGCTCAACGCGGGTGAGAACGCCGTGGCGCTGGAACACTTCGCCGCGCTCAGCGCCGTCGATCCCGTGTTCCTCCCCGAGGAGATCGTCGCGCATCAGCATCTGGACGACTTCGGAGCGGGCGAACGACTGCTCCTGCGGGCGGCGGACAAGGCCGGAACGTTCCGTCAGGCCATGCTGCTGTGGGGACAGGGGCAGCAGCATCTGGGCCTGGGCAGACTCGACGACGCCGAGGCCGACTTCGTCACGATGGAGCGCCTGGAGGACGACGTACAGGTGCCCGTCCAGCAGGTGAACGCGCGGGTGATCCGTTCCCGGATCGCGCTGCTGCGCGGCGATCGCGAGGCGGCGCGGCGGCATCTGACCGCGGCGCGTGAACGGCTGGCGGTCAAACCGAACCCGGGCAACACGGCCGCGGTGCGCTTCCTGGAGGCGGTCCACGCCGAGGCCGACGGCGACGCGGCGCTCGCCGTCGACAGGATCCGGCGCGTGCAGGACGAAGGTCCCTTCATGCGCTGGCGGCTGTTGCGCGACTGGGTCGACTCGGCGATACGCATGGCGCTGCGCGGCGCGGACCACGCTCTCGCCGCGGACCTCGCCGCTCAGGCAAAGGCGCACGCCGCACGCAACCCGTCCGTGCCCACCGCAGGCGGCATCGCCGCGCAGGCCCTCGGGCTCGTAGGCGAGGATCTCACGCTGCTGGAGCGCGCCGTGACGCTGCTGCGGGCGAGTCCTCGTCCGCTGGTCCGGGCCGCCGCGCACGCCGACCTCGGGCAGGCGCTCCTGGCGGCGGGCCGAAGGCCGGAGGCGGTGACCGCCCTGACCGAGGCCCATGGCACCTTCACCGAGTCGGGCGCGCAGGCCGCGGCGGCGCGCGTGCAGCGCGACCTGGAGACCGCGGGCGCGCAGGGCCGCGGGGCAGCGGCCGCAGAGCGCCCGGTCCAGGGGTGGGAGGCCCTCACGGCCTCGGAGAAGAAGATCGCGCGCATCATCGCCGAGGGCCACACCAACCGGTCGGCCGCCGACCTGCTCGTCGTCTCCCCGCACACCGTCAACACTCATCTGACCTCCGTCTTCCGCAAGCTGTCGGTGAACTCCCGGGTTCAGCTCGCCAACCTGGTCAGGGCGTTGCCCGGCGACTGAGCGGACCGGTTGGTACGTTCACGCGATGCCCGTCCTGGTCGGGTGCGCTTGGCTGGGACGTCGTTCTCAGTCGGAGGTCACCGGCCATGCACCAGTCCACCCCCCAACCGCCGGCCGTCGTGCTCGTGCACGGGGCGTTCACGGACGCCTCGTGCTGGGCCGGGGTGATCGGTGTCCTGCACGCCGCCGGGTTACCGGTCCGCGCTCCCGCCAATCCGCTGCGCGGTCTGGCCCAGGACGCCGCCTACCTCCGAAGTGTGCTGGGCCACCTCGGGATCCCGGTCGTCCTGGTCGGCCACGGCTACGGTGGCGCGGTCATCACGGAGGCCGCCACCGACGCCGACAACGTCGTGGCGCTGTGCTACGTAGCGGCGTTCGCCCTGGACGCCGGGGAGTGCGTCCTCGACATCACCGCTCGCTTTCCCCTGATGCCGGGGTCCGACGCGACGGTCGAGACCGGGTACGGCGTCGGTGGGGAGGGCGAGTTGTCCCTCCGCGCGGAACGGTTCCCGCAGGTGTACGCGGCCGATCTGCCGCCCCGTGTCACTCGGGTGCGGTCGGTGGCGCAGCGCTCGATCGCCCGGCGGGCACTGACCGGCAGAGCGGGGCCGCCTGCCTGGGCCGGGAAACCGTCCTGGTACGCCATCGCGACCGCCGACCGGATGCTCAACCCCACCGCTCAGCGCTTCATGGCGCAGCGCATGGCCGCCGTCGAACACTTCCTGGACAGCTCACACGCGGTGATGCTGTCCCGGCCCGAGGCCGTGGCGGCGATGATCCGGGAGGCGGCCGCACAGGGCGCCGGCCGCGAGGACGGCGAGGGACCGGGGCAGGTCTTCTGAGCCGATGAGAAAGGCGACTCCGGGCCTCGCGCCGCGATGCTCTCCGGGGCCTCGCGCCGTGATGCCCGGGGCCGACCGTCCGACGAGCCGACCAGGTCCGATATCCTGCGTTCGAATCGGAAGAAGCCGGTATGGGCCGTCTTGTCGTCGACCCTGAAGCCTGGCCTTCGCCCGCGGGCCCATGCCGACCCCGTCGTCATGGGACGTCCGGGATCCCGCCTCTCCCGACCGGACACCCCGTCCCAAGACGTCGCTCGGCAAAGGCATCAGCATGATCTCATCGGCCGGACCGGCCGCGCGGCGGTTCGCCGCCCTCCTGGGAACCGTCGTCCTGACCCTGGCCGCCGCCGGGTGCGGTGCCACCACCGGAGCCGGCTCGGCCACGGGCGAGGTCGCCTCCATCACCGCCCTCGACTACTACACCGACGCCACCGAGCACGCCCAGTGGGGCGAGCGGCTCACCGCCTGCGGCAGGACCGTAGGCGTCAAGGTCGAGCACGCCAGCGTGCCGGGGACCTCGCTCATACCCAAGGTGCTGCAGCAGGCATCGTCGCGCACCCTTCCCGATCTGTTGATGCTGGACAACCCGGACCTGCAGCAGATCGCCCGGACCGGCGCGCTCACCCCGCTGGACCGGTACGGCGTCGACACCGGCGGATTCACCAAGGGGATCGTGTCGGCGGGCACGTACCAGGGGAAGGTGTACGGGCTGGCCCCCACCGTCAGCACGGTCGCGCTCTTCTACAACAAGGACATGCTCGCCGAGGCCGGGGTCGCCGTGCCGAGGACCTGGGACGAGCTGAGGACGGCGGCACAGAGGCTGACCCGCCCGGGGCGCTACGGCATGGCGCTCGACGCGAACGCCGGGTTCGAGGGCACATGGCAGTTCATGCCGTTCCTGTGGTCCAACGGCGGGGACGAGACACGGCTGGACAGCCCGCAGGCCGCGCAGGCGCTCCGGCTCTGGGTCGACCTGGTGAAGAGCGGATCCATGTCGAGGTCGGTGCTGAACTGGAACCAGTCCGACCTCCACGATCAGTTCGTCGCCGGCAGGACGGCCATGATGGTCAACGGCCCCTGGCGGATCCACGCCATGGAGCAGGTCAAAAACCTGCACTGGGGGGTCGCGCCGCTTCCAGTCCCCCGGGCCGGGCTGACTCCCGTCACCCCGCTCGGCGGTGAGGTGTGGACCGTACCGCAAAGCGCTTCCGAGGACCGGCGGGAGAAGGCCGCCCGGGTGCTCGCCTGCCTCAACGACCCCGCCGACATGCTCACCCTGGCCAAGCAGTACCTCACCGTGCCCTCCCGCTCCGCGGTGGCCGCCCGCTATGCCGAGCAGGTCCCGTCGATGGCCGCGTTCGTCCGAAGCGTCGGGAGCGCCCGGTCCCGCACCGCCCGACTCGGCGTGAAGTGGCCCGCGGCGGCGACCGGGATCTACACCGCGATCCAGTCCGCGCTGACCGGCGAACAGACTCCGGAGGAGGCACTCGAGCGTGCACAGCGGATCGCGACCCGCCCCTGAGGCCGCCCCGGACGACGCCGGGGAGATGGACGCGCCCTGCGAGGACCGGAACGCGACCCGGGCCCGCTTCCGGGAGTCGTTCGCCCGCTGGATGTTCGTCGCACCCGCCCTGACCTATCTGCTGCTGTTCTTCGGCTACCCCGTCGTCAAGAACATCGTGATGAGCCTGCAGCAGTACACGACCACGACCTTCTACACCGGTGCCGCGCCGTTCGTGGGGGCCCGGAACTACGCGGAGATCCTGACGTCGGGCGAGTTCCCCGCCACCGTGCTGACCACGGCAGTGTTCACCGCCGGTTCGCTCTGCGGGCAGTTCGTGCTCGGTCTGGTCCTCGCCGTGTTCTTCCAGCGCAGATTCCCGCTCGGCGGCGTGCTGCGGTCGCTTCTGCTGCTCCCGTGGCTGCTGCCGCTGGTCGCCTCCGGAACGACATGGAGGTGGATGCTCGACACCGACTCGGGGGTCGTCAACGACGTTCTGCGCCACCTCCACCTGGTGTCGTCCGGCATCCCCTGGCTCACCGGCACCTCACAGGCGCTCCTGTCGGTGATCCTGGTCAACGTCTGGGTCGGCATCCCCTTCAACACCGCGATCCTGTACGGCGGCCTCCAGGACATCCCGGTGCATCTGTACGAGGCGGCGAAGCTGGACGGCGCCGGTCCGACGGCCGCGTTCCGCCATGTCACCTGGCCGATGCTGCGTCCCGTGGCCGGCGTCGTAGTGCTGCTGGACCTCGTCTACACGGTCAAGGTGCTGGACATCATCCTCGTCGTGACGGGCGGAGGACCGGCCGACGCCACCGAGACCCTCGCCACCCGGGCCTATGAACTGTCCTTCCAGCAGTTCGAGTTCGGGCGCGGTGCTGCGATGAGCAATGTCCTCGTCGCCGTCTCGCTCGTCTTCGCCCTCGCCCATCTGCGCGCCCGGCGCCGCGCCCGGGACCTCTGAGAGGCGCTGCCATGAAACGCGAACCCCGCCGTGGCCTGCCGTCCACGCTCGCCGGGATCGTCCTGCTCGCGCTGATGCTGTTCCCCGTCTACTGGATGGTGAACGCCTCCCTCCAGCCGACGGGCACCGCCCTCGGGGCAGGCTGGTTTCCCCTGCACCCGGACTTCGGCGGTTACGCCACCGCGCTGCGCGACCAGGGCGGCAACCTCGTCACCAGCCTCGTCGTGGCCCTCGGCAGCGTGGTGCTCAGCCTCGGCCTCGCGGCCCCGGCGGCCTACGCGCTGGCCCGGTTCCCCCTCCGGGGAGTCAACGCGGTGCTCTTCGCCGTTCTCGTCACCCAGATGGTGCCGGACATCGTCGTGGCCGACGCGCTCTACGGCGCCTACAACGACCTGGGACTCCTCAACTCCCGTGCCGGATTGGTCCTCGCCGACTCCACCGCCGGTGTCCCCTTCTCGATCCTCGTCCTCCGCTCGTCCATGCAGGGCATTCCCCGGGAGATCGTCGAGGCCGCGCGGGTGGACGGCGCCGGGCGGCTGCGCATCCTTTTCTCCGTAGTGCTCCCGGTGAGCCGCAACGCACTGGTCACGGCCGCCGTGTTCACCTTTCTCTTCGCCTGGAGCGACTTCCTCTTCGCCCTCACGCTGACCACCACTCAGAGCGTGCGGCCGATCACCCTGGGCCTCTATCAGTACATCGGCGCTCACACCCACCAGTGGAACGCCACCATGGCCACCGCCGTGCTGGCGTCCGTCCCGGCGGCCGTGCTGCTCGTCGTCGCTCAGCGCCACGTCGCCGCCGGCGCCACCGGCGGATCCGTCAAGTGAGCAGCGAAATTTCGGGCACTCCTCACAAGCTCGTCCGAATACAGAAAAGAAAGGGAGAAGGCGTCGCCAGGAATTCCCTCGACCGTCATTTCATCGCGGAGAAAGCGTAATGGGAGAGCCGGACTCGGCCGCTCGCCTACGACACCATGAGGTATGCTGCGCGCATGCACGGTGATCAAGCGGGACTTGAATACGCATTCTCGCCGAATCGGGCGGAGAAGCGGACACAAATCATCGAAGCAGCCAAGCAGGTCCTGCTGGAGCACGGGCTCGAAGGGTGCACGGTGCGGGCGGTCGCGGCAGCGAGTCCGCTGACTAAAAGCGCGATCCACTACTACTTTCAGGACATGAACGACCTGGTGGACACGGCCATGACCGCGCACATCGCCGCATTCGTCCGCACGGTCCGCGACGCGGCGACCCGGGAGACGGATCCGCTCCGGCGATTCTGGGCGGCCACCGAGTCGTATCTCTCCCTGTTCCAGGGCGAGCCGCGAGCCATCATGCTGTGGCACGAGTACTGGATGCATTGTGTGCGGCAGGGACGGCTCACCGCGATCGACGGAATGTTCCGAGAGGCGACGTCCATTTTCCTTGACTTGCTGTCCGCAATCAATGTCGAAGACGCTCCCAGGCGCGCCCGGATGCTCACCTCTTATTTGATCGGCACCGCCACGAGGCAGACGGTCAGCCAACATGCGTTCACCGCCGTACAGGCGGAGATAAGCCTGATCTGTTCGGTCGGCGGATAGATCGCGAAGACCGGTGGCCACCTCTCCCGGAGCGGGAGGCAGCCACCGGCGCGTTGCCGTCCCAACCGCAGGTGTGACCCCAGCTGTTCACCGAAGCGACATCACATGTACGTCCCTACGGCACCCGTCGCGGAGGAAACAGGCGCACCTTCGGATATCGGACATCCGTAACCGAGTACAGAAAGTCAGCCGACATGGGCGAAATTCTTGTAGCCGTGGCCGCGAAGATCGGTCTCGCGCTGGCCGAGACGATCCTTCTGCGTCTCGCGTGGCAGCTGTGGGCCGCGTACGGCCGTCATGTGCGCACGGCCGCTGCCCCGGCCGCCGCCTGACGCACGGCCGCGACACCGACCACCCCCACCGCGCGCCCCATACCGGCCGCGACGGCGAACACACCGCCGCACCGGCCGCGGACATACGGGCATGAGGCACGCACGCGACCCGGCGCGGCGCCGTCGACGCCGCGCGCCGTCGGGTGACCGGCTACGGCCTCAGAGACCGCTCCCGGTCACGTCGCGGCCCCCGCGGTAGTTCTCGGCCGGCGGTTCGGCCCCCTGGTCCCGCCTCCTGCCGCCGCGCAGCAGCCAGGTGGCTCCGCCGACGGCCAGCGCGATCGGCCATTCCAGAGCCCCCGCCACGGCCATCGCGCCGAGACCCCCGTAGAACACGACGTCCTTGGTCGTCGGCATGCCCGGGACCCGTGACGTCGCCGCCCTCGCCGTACTCGTCACGTCGTCCCGGGTGATGTAGGGAAGCTTCAGCGACGGGTGCAGCGTGAGCGTATGAAGGTGCAGTCCGCCACCTTCATGCGCGTGCGTCTCCGGGGACTGTCTCTGGGACGTCTCCCGCTGCGGTGCGGTGCCTACTGTCTTGGCCATCCCACTGCCCTCCTCTCAGAGCGTTACATCCCTTGATTCCATTTTGACCCGCTTGGGGCAGTTTGGGGCTTTCACCGGATTGAAACCTACGTCGTGTGGCTACTCGTGCAACCGGAGTCAACCCACCGGGCCGGGAGCAGGTGATGCGTGGTGGCACTGCCGGGAGGCACGCTGCTGCGGACCGTCGTGTCCTGCGCGGCCG
Source organism: Streptomyces sp. NPDC001222 (assembly GCF_042896945.1). Classification (NCBI taxonomy): domain Bacteria; kingdom Bacillati; phylum Actinomycetota; class Actinomycetes; order Kitasatosporales; family Streptomycetaceae; genus Streptomyces; species Streptomyces sp. NPDC001222. The sequence goes on along the minus strand of NZ_JBIAXT010000004.1, from coordinate 4,500 downwards.
CCGTACTGCAGGGCGACACGTGCCGGCGCATACGGCACTTCGACGGGCGTGCCCATGTGGCCGTGCGAGGTCTGCGGGAGGGCGAGTTGCCCCCCGCCAGGACCAGGAAGCTCGCCGAGGAGGTCGAGCGGCGGCTCGCCGAGGTGCCGGGGGTGGCCTGGGCGGTGGCCAACACGGTGCTCGGGCATGTCGTCGTCGCCGCCGCGACCGGGTACGGCGCCGAGGACGTCGTCGAGACCGTCGCCGAGGCGGTCGAGACCATCGAGGAGGCCCACGACATCGACCTCCCCCTGCCCGACCATCCGCTCTCCGGCCGGGCGTCCCGGCGCGCGGGGTCGGCGATGGCCCTGCACATGGCCGCGGCGCCGCTGGCCGCGGCGGCGGTGCTGGTGCGCAGGGCTCCCCTGCCGTCCTCGGTGGCCGCGCTCGCCCCCCTCGTCGAGACGATGCCCCGGCTGCGCTCCCTGGTGGAGCGGGCGGTCGGCCCCGAGTACGCCGGACTGCTCATGGCCGGGCTCACGGCCCTGGGCCAGGCCGGCTCCGGGGGCCTCCTCGGTACCGGCGTGGACACCGTCCGGCACGCCCTGCGGATCCTGGAGGCGAACGCGGAGGAGGCGACCTGGGCCGCGGCCGAGCCGCGCCTCGCGGGCAGCGCCGAGGCGGTCGCCCACCACGCGGCGCCCCCGCTCCCCCGCGAGACCCCGCTGCGGCAGGGGCCCGTCGAGCGTTACGCCGATCAGGTGCCGCTCGTGGCCGCGGCGTCCTTCGCCGGCTCCCTCCTCGTCACCCGGCGCCCCTCGAAGGCCGCCGGCGGTGCGCTGGCGGCGATCCCCAAGGCTCCGCTGCTGGCCCGTGAAGGCTTCGCCTGCGCCCTGGGCCGGGGCCTGGCGCGCCAGGGTGTCCTGGTGGCCGAGCCCCGCGCGCTGCGTCGGCTGGACCGGATCGGCACGCTGCTCCTCGACACGGATGTGCTGGCCACGGGCTCCCATGTGCTGGCCGATCTGGTGCCCCTCGACGACGCGCCCGCGGGAGAACTCGCCGCGCGGGCCCACCGGCTCTTCGACGGTTCCGCGCCCGAGCGGCTGTCCGTGGACGACGAGTGGGCGCTCGGGCCCGTCGAGGACCTCGCGCTGGACGGGGACACAGACGCAGACACGGTCGCGGGGGCCCGGGAGCGGCTGGAACGCGACGGCGCGCGGATCGTGCTCGGCCTGGCGCGGGGGCGGCGCCTGCACGCCGTGGTCAGCGTGGTGCCGCGGCTGCACGACGCAGCCGGGGCCTTCGTGCCCGCCGCCCACGCCGCCGGGCTGACCGTCGTGGTCACCGGCGGGTACGCGCGGGAACCGGCCGTGCGGGAGGCCGACGTCGTGCGCGACGCGGGCGAGCAGGTCCTCGACGTCGTACGGGACCTCCAGCGCGACGGCACCGGGGTGCTGCTGGTCTCCCGCGACCGGACCGCGCTGCAGGCCGCCGACGTGGGGGTGGGCGTGGCCGACCCCGACAGCGGGCCGCCCTGGGGCGCTGACCTGTACGTGGACCGGGATCCGGCGGCGACCGTCGTCCTCGTGCACGCCTGTCGCGCCGCTCGGGACAGCGCCCACCGGGGAGTGCGGCTGGCACAGGCCTCCGCCGCGGTCGGCGCCACGGCGGCGGTGGCGGGGCAGGCGCGGCGGGCCGCGACACACAGCACGACGGCGTTCAACGCGGCGGCCGCCCTCGGCACGGCCGCCGGTGTCTGGTCGGCGGCACGGCTGCTGCGGCGGCCCCTGCCGCTGACCGATGTGTCCCAGCACCCCTGGCACGCGATGGACCCGGCCACCGTGCTCGCCCGGACCGGGAGCAGGGACGCCGGGCTGACCCCGGACGAGGTGCGGGAGCGGGGCATCGCCCGGGGCGAGGAGGTGCGGACGACCTCGCTCGGCCGGGCCTATCTCACCGAGATGGCCAATCCGCTCACGCCCGTGCTGGGAGCCGGCGCGGCCATGTCCGCGTCCGTGGGAGCCGTCCTCGACGCCGTCGTCATCGTGGCCGTCACCGCGCTGTCCGGGCTCTTCGGCGGTTTCCAGCGCCATCGGACCGACCGGGCGGTGGCCCGGCTGCGGCGCAAGTCGGCCGTCATGGCGAAGGCGGTGCGCAGCGGCACGGACACCGTCGTCCCCGCGCGGAACCTGACCGTGGGCGACGTGGTGCGGCTGGACGCGGGTGACGTCGTACCGGCCGACGCCCGCCTGCTGGAGGCACACCACCTGGAGACCGACGAGTCGGCGCTCACCGGCGAGTCGCTCCCGGTGGCCAAGGACGTCGCGCCGGTACTGGCCTCGGGCCTCGCGGATCGTACGTCGATGGTCTACGAGGGCACCACGGTCGCGGCGGGCCGTGGCCGCGCGGTCGTGGTCGCGACCGGCCCCGCGACCGAGGCGAGCCGGGCCGCGGCGATCGGCCGGGGCGCCGCCCCCGCCGTCGGGGTGGAGCGCAGGCTCGCCCGGATCACCCGCGGCACCCTGCCGGTGGCGCTCGGTTCGGCCGCGGCGGTGATGGCGGCCGGCGCCCTGCGCGGACGCCCGGCCCGGGACACCGTCGGCGCGGGCGTGGGGCTCGCCGTGGCCAGCGTTCCCGAGGGGCTGCCGTTTCTGGTGTCGGCGGCCCAACTCGCCTCCGCCAGAAGGCTTTCCACCCTGGGCGCCCTGGTCCGGGATCCCCGTACCATCGAGGCGGCCGGCCGCACCGACGTGCTCTGCTTCGACAAGACCGGAACCCTCACCCACGGACGCATCTCCCTCGTCTCCGTCGCGGCGGACGGCGACAGCCGGCGCCTGGAGTCACTCGGCGACGCACAGCGCTCCGTGCTCGCCGTCGCGCTGCGGGCCACACCGCGCCCGCACGGCGAGGGCGGGCTCGCCCACGCCACCGACGGCGCGGTCGCCGCGGGGGCGCAGGAGGCAGGGGTGCGCAGGACGACGGGCGCGCCCGGCTGGCAGCGTCTGTCCGCTCTGCCGTTCGAGCCGAGTCGCGGCTTCCACGCCACGCTGTGCCGGTCCGAGGGCCACCGCATCCTGTCGGTGAAGGGAGCCCCCGAGGAGGTCGTCGGACGCTGCGCCACCCGCGGCGGCCGGCCGCTGGACGAGGCGGGCCGAGCGGACATCCTCGCCGCCGGGGAGAGACTGGCGGCCGAGGGCCACCGCGTCCTCGCCGTCGCCGAACTCCACGACGCCCCCGAGGGCGACCTCACGGACGAGGCCGTGCGGGGGCTCGACTTCGCCGGTTTCCTGGCGTTCGCCGACCGCGTGCGCAAGACCGCCGCGGCCGCGGTGCGCCACCTCGCGGAAGCGGGCGTGCACATCGTGATGATCACCGGCGACCACCCGGCCACCGCCGGCTCGACCGCCGCCGAACTGGGCGTCCTGGACGACAGACGTGTGGTGACCGGTGCCGAGCTCGACGACCTCGACGACCACGCCCTCGACGCGCTGCTGCCCGACATCGGTGTGGTCGCGCGGGGCACCCCCGTGCACAAGGTCCGTATCGTGCAGGCGTTCCAGCGCCTCGGCCGCACGGTCGCGATGACCGGCGACGGCGCCAACGACGCGCCCGCCATCCGGCTCGCCGACATCGGGATCGCCTTCGGCACCCGCGCCACCCCGGCCGCTCGGGCGGCGGCCGACCTGGTGGTCACCGACGACCGGTTGGAGACGGTCCTCGCCACCCTGGTTGAGGGGCGCGCCATGTGGGCCTCGGTGCGTCAGGCCCTGGCGATCCTGGTGGGCGGCAACCTCGGGGAGATCGCGTTCACGCTGCTCGGTGCGGCCGCCACCGGCACCTCCCCGCTGACGGCCCGTCAACTGCTGTTGGTCAACCTGTTCACGGACCTCGCACCTGCCATGGCCATGGCGCTGCGCCCGCCCGAGGCCGCCGACCGCATGCTCCACGAAGGCCCCGAGGTCTCGCTCGGTACGGCGCTGACCGAGGAGACCGTGTGCCGCGCCGTGGCCACCACCCTCGGCGCGACGGCCGGTTGGCTCGCCGCGCGGTTCACCGGGCGCCGCGCCCGGGCCCGTACCGTCGCGCTGGTCGCGCTGGTGGGCTCCCAGCTCGGCCAGACGCTGCTGGCCGGGGGCCGGAGCAGATCGATCGTCGTCTCCTCCCTGGGCTCCCTTGCGGCGCTGGCGGCCGTCGTCCAGACCCCGGTGCTCAGCCAGTTCTTCGGCTGTACGCCCCTCGGCCCGGCCGCCTGGGCCATCGCCCTGTCCGCGGCGACCGGGGCGACGGTCGTCTCACCGTTCCTCCCGGCCCTGGTCCACCGGGTGAGCACCCTCGTACCGCGACCGGAGAAGCGGCCGCAGCAGCAACCGGCCGTCGTTCCGGCCTAGAGGGCTGATGAAGATCTTGGTGAGGGGCTGTCCGGCCGTAGGCCGGGCAGCCCCTGTTCGCTATGCGGTGGCCGGGGCGAGTTGCCAGCGGCCGCCAGTGTGGGTGAGTCCGAGGTTGATCAGTCGGCGAAGG